>DASWME010000353.1:0-16183 GCA_036399915.1 Thermoanaerobaculia bacterium | reverse complement strand
CGCAAGCGGGAGAGGGGAACATGGTCCGGTCAGGGTCCCTCCCCCCGTCTGGGGGGAGGACAGGAGGGGGGCCTTCCTCCTGAGAATCCTCCACGTCGTCCCCACCTACCTGCCCGCCTGGCGCCACGGCGGACCGATCCTGGCCGTCCACGGGCTCTGCAAGGCCCTTGCGGCGCGCGGGCATGAGGTGACCGTCTTCACCACGAACGTCCACGGCGACGGGGCGCTGGACGTCCCCCTGGACGAGCCGGTGCGGATCGACGGCGTCGAGGTCCGGTACTTCCCGGTGCGTCCCCCCCGCCGGCTCTACTTCGCGCCGGGCCTGGGGCGGGCAACGCGGGATGGCGCGGCCGGCTTCGACGTGGTCCACCTCCACTCGGTCTTCCTCTGGCCGACCACGGCCGCGGCGCGGGCCGCCGAGCGGGCGGGGGTGCCCTATGTCCTCTCCCCCCGGGGCATGCTGGTGCCGGAGTTGATCCGCTCCCGGGGGCGCTGGCGCAAGCGCGCCTGGATGGCCCTCGCCGAGCGCCGGACCATCGAGCACGCCGCCGCCCTCCATGCCACGAGCGGTCTCGAAGCCGCGGAGGCATCCCGCCTGGGCCTCCCCCTGCCGCCCGTGGCCGTCGTGCCGAACGGGATCGATCCGGAGCCGTGGGATGGCGACGCGGCCGCCCTCTCCCCCGCCGTCCGCGCCGTGGTCGCAGGTGGACCGTTCCTCCTCTTTCTCGGCCGGCTCTCCTGGAAGAAGGGGCTCGACCGGCTGATCCCCGCGATGGCCCACCTCCCTGGAGCGGCCCTCGCCGTGGCCGGCAACGACGAGGAGGGGCTCCGGCCCGAGCTGGAGCGGCTCGCCCGGGAAGCCGGCGTCGCGGACCGGGTCTCCTTCCCCGGCCCGGTCCACGGCGCGGACAAGGCGGCCCTCCTCCACCGGGCCGCGGCGCTCGTCCTCCCCTCGCGCTCGGAGAACTTCGGCAACGTGGTCCTCGAAGCCTGGGCCGCGGGCCGGCCGGCCGCGGTGACGCCCGAGGTGGGGCTCGCGGAGACCGTCCGGGAGATCGGAGCGGGGATCGTGGCCGCAGGGGACCTCGGGGGGGCCCTGCGGGACCTCCTCACCGACCCGGAGCGCTTGGACGCCATGGGACGGCGCGGCGCGGAGGCCGTCCGGGAGCGCTTCTCCTGGCCGGCGGTGGCGGCGGAGATGGAGAGGGTCTATCATCACCTCATGATGGGATGTTGTGCTCCGGCGGACGGCTGTGCTCTGATTCGGGATCTTCCCCGGGAAGGACGGCACGTATGACCGCGATTCCTTTCCAGAAAGAGATCGTCTACCCCGAATCCGACGGCCAGCCCATGGCGGAGAGCGATCTTCACCGTAAGGAGATGACCTACCTGATCGAGGCCCTGGGGGAGCACTTCGCCCAGGAAGCCGACGTCTACCTTGCGGGGAATCTCTTCCTTTACTTCAAGAAAGGAGACCCCAGGTCGGTCGTGGCGCCGGACCTTTTCGTCGTCCGGGGCGTCGCCAAAGGAGATCGCAAAGTCTTCAAGCTGTGGGAGGAGGGCCGCGCGCCCTGCCTGGTGGTCGAGGTGACCTCGGACAGCACCCAGGACGAGGACCTCTCCAAGAAGAAGACGATCTATGAGCGCCTTGGGGTGGAGGAATATTTCCTGTTCGACCCGCTTGGGGATTATCTCGATCCGAGGCTCCAGGGTTTCCGGCTGGCTGGCGGCCGGTATGAGAAAGCCCGCCCCGAGGTGGACGGCTCGCTGCTCAGCCGGACGACCGGCGTGACCTTCCGCCTGGAGGGGCCAAAGATCCGGCTCGTCGAGACCGCGTCGGGCCGGCCCCTGCTCCGTTATGAGGAGTTGGTGCGAGCCTATCGCGGGGAAGGATCTCGGACCGGCTGAGTTTTTCGAATCCTTCTTGAACATCGCCTTCCTCGTCGAGCGCCCGACCCAGTTCGAGGCGCCTTTCTACCGCTTCGCCGCCCGCGATCCCCGGCATGAGCTGCGGGTCCTGTTCACGAGCGCGGACGCGACGAAGCCGGTCTTCGATCCCGAGTTGGGAAAGCCCGTCTCCTGGGGGATCGACCTGCTGGGCGGCTATCCCCATGAGGTCTGTCCCGGTGGAGAAGGGCTCGCGGAGCGGCTGCGGCCAGGACAGTGCGACCTGCTGATCGCCAACGGCTACACGCAGCGGGCCTATCGCAAGGGGGTCCGGCTCGCCAGGAAGGCGGGAATCGCGACGGCCTTGCGCCTCGATTCGGTCCTCTGGGACGACTCGTCCGAGCGGAACTTCGCCAGGCGGGTCCTCTTCGCCACCTACATGAAAAGGGCCTACGACCTCTTCCTCGGCGTGGGCAGCCTGACACTCCACTACCTGCGCGCCTTCGGCGTCCCCCGGGAGCGGACGGGGCTGTTCCCCTACGCCGTGGACGTGGAGGAGTTCCGGTCCCGCTCCGCCCTCTCGCCGGCGGAACGCGCAGCGGTCCGGGAGCGGCTCAGGGTCCCGGGCGGCGCCCGCGTCGTCCTCGGGCTCGCCAAGTTCAACGGCCGCGAGGCGCCCTGGGACCTGCTGCGCGCCTTCGCCCGCCTTTACCGCGAGGACGTCTGGCTCGTCCTGGCGGGGGACGGCCCCGAGCGGGCTGCCCTGGAGCGCCAGGCCGGTCCGCGGGTGCGCTTCCCCGGCTACGTCCCCTACCCCGAGCTGCCGGCCCTCTACGCGGCCGCGGACCTCTTCGTCCACCCGGCCCAGGAGGAGCGCTGGGGCGTCTCCGTCCAGGAAGCGCTCGCCTGCGGGCTGCCCGTCGTCGCCTCCTCCCGGGTGGGCGCGGGCTACGACCTGATCGAGGTGGGCGGCAACGGCTTCGTCTACCCGGCCGGGGACGACGCGGCCCTGGCCCCCCGGATCGGCGAGGCGCTCGCCCTGCCGCCCGAGCGGGTCCGCGAGAAGAGCCGCGAGGTCCTCGCCCGGTGGGACTACGCCGCGGTCTGGCGCGGGCTGCTGGAGGCGGCGACGAGGGTGGTGAAGACGGCATGATCCCCCTCTCCGTCCTGGTCACCACCCGCGACGAGGAGGCGAACGTCGAGCGCTGCCTCCAGAGCGTCCACGGCTTCGCGGACCAGGTCTTCGTGCTCGACTCCGAGAGCACGGACGGCACCGTCGAGATCGCCCAGCGCTACGCCGAGGTCCACACCCTGGCCTACGACCACAGCCGCATCATCCCCTGGATCTTCCAGTGGGGGCTCGACAACCTCCCGCTGCGCAACGACTGGGTGCTGATCCTGGAGGCGGACCAGGCCCTGACGCCCGCGCTCAAGGAGGAGATCGCGGCCCTCCTCGCCCGGCCGGACGCCGTGCGCGAGGACGGCTTCTACATCCGCCGGCGGCAGATCTTCCGCGGCAGGCCCCTGCGCTTCGGCGGCTACGGCGGCAAGCACCTCTTGAAGCTCTTCCGGCGCAGCCGCTCCGGGCTGGACCCCGCCGAGCAGGACACCCGGGTCTACGTCCGCGGCCCCGTGGGCCGGCTGCGGGCGCCGCTCGAGGAGTGGAACGTCAAGGAGGACTCGATCCAGTTCTACCTCCAGAAGCACCTCCGCTATGCCGAGGCCTTCGCCCGCGAAGAGCTCGCGCGGCGCCGCGGCAGTCTCCCCTGGAAGGCCAAGCCGCGCCTCTTCGGGACCCCCGACGAGAGGATCCTCTGGCTGAAGGACCGCTACTACGGAATGCCGCTGCTCGTCCGCCCGGCGCTCTACTTCTTCTACCGGTACTTCCTCCTGCTGGGCATCCTCGACGGCAGGAACGGGTTCGTCTTCCATTTCCTCCAGGCGTTCTGGTTCCGGCTGGTGGTGGATATCCGGCTGGAGGAGCTGTTGCGGGAGGAGCCGCGGTGAGCCGCATCCTGGGCTTGAGCGCCTACCACGCGGACGCCTCGGCGGCGGCGGTCGTGGACGGCCGGTTCGTGGCCGGGGTCGAGGAGGAGCGCTTCCGCCGCATCAAGCACTGGGCGGGCTTCCCCGAGCGGGCCGCCCGCTTCTGCCTGGAGGAGATGAACGGCGGCGGGCTCGACGGCGTGACCGCCCTGGCCGTGGCCCGCCAGCCGCGGGCCTACCTGGCGCGCAAGGCCCTGCTCGCGCTCAGCCATCCGCGCAGCCTCCGCCGCGCCCTCGGCCGCGCCAGGAATCTCCGGCAGGTCGCCTCCCTGGAGGAGCGCATCGCCGCCTCCTTCGGCGGCCCGGCGCCGCGGCTCCATCCCGTGGAGCACCACCTGGCCCACGTGGCGTCCGCCTTCTACTGCTCCCCCTTCGAGGAGGCCATGTGCCTCACCGTGGACGGCTTCGGCGACTTCGTCTCCACCATGATGGCCGTGGGCCGGGGAAGCTCGGTCGAGGTGCTCCAGCGGGTCCACTTCCCCCACTCCCTCGGCCTCTTCTACACGGCCATTACCCAGTTCCTCGGCTTTCCCGGCTTCGGCGACGAGTACAAGGTGATGGGCCTCGCGGCCTACGGCGAGCCCGCCTTGGCGGACCGGCTCGGGCGGATCGTGCCGCCGCGGCCGGACGGCCTCTTCGCCCTCGACCTGCGCTGCTTCCGCCACCTCTCCCAAGGGGTGGACATGACCTGGGAGGACGGCGCGCCCGAGCTGGGGACGATCTACACGCCGGCCCTCGTGGAGCTGCTGGGCCCCGCCCGCCGGCCCGGCGAGGAGCTGACGCAGCGCCACAAGGACCTCGCCGCCTCGCTCCAGAAGATCTACGAGGACCGCTTCTTCGCCCTGGTGCGCGCCCTCCAGCGCCGCACCGGCCTGAAGCGCCTGGCCCTGGCCGGCGGCTGCGCCATGAACTCGCTGGCCAACGGCAAGCTCTTCGACCAGACGGACGTCGAGGAGGTCTTCATCCAGGCCGCGGCCAGCGATGCTGGCACCTCGCTCGGGGCCGCTCTCTACGTCCATCACGCCGTGCTCGGCGCGCCCCGCAACGGCTTCGTCATGGAGCACTCCTACTGGGGACCCGCCTACGGCGAAAGGGAGATCCGGGAGGCGATCGCGGCGGCGGTCCTGGAGTCCGGCGGCCGGGACGGCGCCTGGGGCGAGGTGCGGATCGAAACCGTCTCCGACGAGGACCGGCTGGCGGACGACACCGCCGAGGCCATCGCCCGGGGGGACGTGGTGGGCTGGTACCAGGGGCGCTCCGAGTGGGGCCCCCGCGCTCTGGGCAACCGCTCGATCCTGGCCGATCCGCGCCGGGCGGACATGAAGGACGTGCTGAACCTGAAGATCAAGCGCCGCGAGTCCTTCCGGCCGTTCGCCCCCTCGGTGCTGGAGGAGCGGACCGGCGAGTGGTTCACGATCGGCTACCCCGACCCGTTCATGATCAAGGTCTACCCCATCCGGCCGGAGAAGCGCCCCCTCGTCCCGGCCGTGACCCACGTGGACGGCACGGGGAGGCTCCAGACTGTCTCGAAACGGGCGAACCCCCGCTACTGGAAGCTCATCGCCGCCTTCGAGCGCCGCACCGGGGTGCCCATGGTGCTCAACACCTCGTTCAACGAGAACGAGCCCATCGTCAACACCCCGGCCGAGGCGCTCGACTGCTTCCTGCGGACCCGCATGGACCGGCTGGTGCTGGGGGACGTGGTGGTCTCCCGATGAAGCCGGCCGTCCTCCGCTTCGCCACCTCCCTCGTAGCCACCCTCGTCGCCCTCGGCCTCGCCGAGCTCGTCGCCCGCCGGACGTACGGGGAGGGCTTCAACGTCCTCGTCGATCCTTATGAGGACCACTCGTACCGCCCCTTCCTCGAGTACGAGCAGCCCTGGGGAGAGGGGAAATACCGCTTCTACACCAACTCCCTGGGCTGGAAGGACAGCCGGCCGGACCGGGTGGTCCAGAAGCGGACCGCCCTCACGCGGGTCGTCTTCCTGGGGGACTCCTTCACCGAGGGGCTGGGATACAAACAGGAGAAGACGTTGACCGGGTTCACCGAGCGGGATCTGAACACGGGCGGCAGGCGCTGGGAGGTGCTCAACGGCGGCCGCGTCTCCTACTCCCCACTGCTGGAGTACCAGCGGCTCAAGAAATTCCTTGCCGCCGGCTACCACACGGACGTGGTGGTGGTCCTACATGACGTCTCCGATGTCGAGGACGAGCTGTACTACTCCTCCCGCTACCAGTTCTCGGAGACCGGCGAGCCCCTGCGGTTCCGGGGGTGGAACTACCATCCCTTCCTGCGCGCCCTGTACAACCATTCGGCCCTGGTGCGGTCGGTCCGGCGCGCCGCCTCCCCGCCGCCCGGGGCCCCAGCGCCGGATCGCGTCCGGGAGGTGCCGCCCGACCTGCGGCCTGGCGCGGGACCGATCTCCAGCCGCCGGCTGGTGGAGCTTTCCGATTGGGCCTATAGGGCCCTCCGCCAGAACTGGACGGCCCATCCGCCGAGCCTCGCCGGCTGGGCGGAAGAGGGGCTCCAGTCGAGCTTCCGCAACCTCCTGCGCATCCAGCGCCTCACCCGTGAACACGGCGTCCGCTTCCTGATCGTGATCTACCCCGTCCCGCAGATGCTATACACCAGCGAGGACCCCCGGTACTACGCCGTCTTGAAGCGGACGTTCCCCACCTGGTTCACCGACCGCGAGGCCTTCTATGGGACGCGGCCGTCACCCCGAGTCTCCGAGTACCAGCGGCGGATGCACCGGTTCTGCCGCGAGCACGGCATCCAGCTCGTCGACCTGATCCCGGAGTTCCAGCGGGTCCCGGAGTGGCACCGGCTGTTCATCCCCGGGGATGTCCATTTCAACGAGCGCGGTAACCGCCTGGCCGGGCTCCGGATCGCGGTAGCCCTCCGGAAGCCCACCGCTTGAGAATCCTCGTCGTCAGCCACCCCCCGCTGACGGCGGAGTTCGGGGCAGCGCAGACCGCCCTCACCCTCGCCGCCGCCCTCCGCGCCCGCGGGCACGACGCGCTCGCCTGGTCGCCAGAGCCGTTGCCGCCTGGCACGCGCTGGTGGAATCTCTGGCGGGGGCAGGCTGCAGGGATCGAGCGCTACGCCGCGGACCATGGTCCCTTCGACGTGATCGATACGCCGGCCATCACGGCCAGCCGCGAGCTCGCCCGCCACGGCCGGATCGTGGTGCGGAGCATCCAGCCGGAGCTGCGCTATCTGCTCTTCGACCTCCGGAACGACCTGCTGCGGAGGCCTTCGCTCCGGGCTCTCGCCAACGCGGCCGTGGGGGTGCCCCGCGCGGCCGCCATCCTGGCCGGCTGGCGCCGCGCTTCATACATTCTCTGCCTGGGCAACCAGGAGCTCGCCTGGATGCGCCGCCGCTTCTCCGGCTGGACTTCCAAGCTGCGCTCCTACGTCTCCGCTCCTCCGCCCGGCGAGAGGCCCGCATTGATGGAAGTCCGCCGGCAGCGGCGGGCAGGGGCGGAGGGCGAAGGGGTCCGCTTTCTCTGGATCGGCCGTTGGGCCGAGCACAAGGGGATCCGGCGGCTGCGGCGCTGGCTCGCGGAGCGCGCCGCCTCCTCGCCACGCGACACCGTCACCCTCGCCGGGTGCGGCCCCGCGGCGGAGCGGGACCTGCCGCCGGAATGGCTCCGCTCCGGCCGCGTCCGCCTCGTCCCCTCCTTCCCGCGCTCGGACCTTCCCGGCCTCCTGGCTTCCCACGATGCGGGGCTCTTCACCAGCTCTGTCGAGGGATGGGGGCTCAGCCTTAACGAGATGCTGGAGTCCGGCATGCCCGTCTTCGCCACCGAGGCGGGCGCCGTCGCAGACCTCCGGCCCTTCTTTCCCGAGTCCCTCCGCCCGTTCCCGCCGCCAGCGCGCATCGAGCCGTGGCCGGCCCGGGAGGATCTGGCGGCGAACGGCTACCTCGCCCGGTTCAACTGGGACACCATCGCCCGCTCCTACGAGGAAGCCCTGCTCGCTCCATGACCTCCCTACGGCTGCGCCTGGGCCGTCTGCGGGCCTTCCTCTGGCGCTTCCACACCCTGCCGCTGGCCCATCGCCTCTTCGACGGCACGGCCGGGCCGCGCGTCCTGAAGCGGCCGTTCTGCGGCTTCGACCTCCACGTGGACGTCTCGCGATCCAACCCCCAGCAGCTCCTCTATCTGGAAGGGGAGAGGTTCGTACCGGAACGGACCCTCCTGCGTGGGCTGCTGCGGTCGGGAATGCGCGCGGTGGACGTCGGGGCCAACATCGGCTACTACCTGCTCCTCCTGGAGAGCGCCGTGGGAGCCGGTGGCTCCGTCGCCTGCTTCGAGCCCGAGCCGGAGAACCTGCGGGAGCTGGAGCGCAACATCCGGGCGAACCGCCTGGAGAACGTCCAGGTCTTCGCCGCAGCGGTGGGCGCCGAGGACAGCCGCATCTCCATGCGGACCGGGATCAACGCCGCCGTCGCCGGGACAGGCGAGGGGGAATTCACCGCGCCCCTGACGCGCCTCGACTCCGCCCTGACCTCGCCGGTGGACTTCGTCAAGATCGACGTCGAGGGCTATGAGGGTCACGTGCTGGAAGGGGCCCGGCGCATCCTCCGTGACGACCAGCCCGCGCTCTTCGTCGAGATCCACCCCGGCTTCCTCTCCGCCCCCTACACCGTGGACCAGATCCTGGGCCTGCTGGCAGAGCATTATGCGAGCGTCCGGCTCTTCGAGATCTCTCCCCAGGCGGGGTTCCTGGAGAAGCTGAAGGCGCGCTACCTCAGGCAGGCGGTGCGGCCGGTGCCGGACCGCGAGGCCCTGCTCGCCTCCTGCCGCGCGGGCCGGAGAGAGGAGCCCTTCTGGGCAGTCTGCACCCCTTGAGGGCCTTGCGCCGGACGGCCCAGGGCGCCGCCTCTTCCGGCTTGGAGGGGCTCGTCCGGCTCGCCGCCCTGCGCGCGCCCTCCCTGCCGGAGCCCCCGCAGGAGCCGCGGTCCATCTTCGTGCTGCGCAACAACGACGTCGGCGACCTGCTGGTGATCACCCCGCTCTTCGAGGCCCTGCGCCGCCGGTTTCCGGACGCCCGGATCGCCGCCGGTGTCGGCGACTGGAACCGGGAGGTCTTGCGGGGGAACCCCTATCTCTCCGAGGTCCTCTCTGTCAACGCGCCCTGGTTCAATAAGTACCTGCGCGATCAGAGCCCTTGGGACCGGCTCGCCTACCTCCGGCGCTCTCCCGAGGTGCGGGAGCTGGCGGACCGCCGCTTCGAGGTTGGCATCGACGTGCTCGGCAGCGCCTGGGGCTCGCTCCTGCTGCTGCGGGCGGGCATCCCCTGGCGGCTCGGGGTGCGGGGGTACGCGGGCGGCCATTCCGGGGTCCAAGCAACCGTTCCCTTCGACTCCAACCTCCACGTCGGCCGCTCGGCCCTGCGCTTCGCCGAATTGCTCGGGGCCACCGAGCTGCCCGAGAACCGGCCGCAGATCTTCCTTGACGCCAGGGCGAGGGAGGAGGCCGAGCGCGCCTGGGCCGCCGCGGAAGGCGGCCGGCGGAGGCGGCGGATCTTGGTGGGGCCCGGCGGCGGCCTGCCCGAGAAGTGCTGGCCTGCGGAGAGCTACACGGAGCTGGTGGCCGGCATGAGCGGGCTCGGCGACCTCTCGATCCTAGTCCTCGGCGGTCCGAAGGAGCAGGCGACCGTCACCGCCGTGGCCGTGGCCTCGCCCCAGGCCCGGAGCCTCCCCGAGCCGCCCCCCTTGCGGCAGGTCTTCGCCCTGGTGGCCGCGGCCGACCTCGTGGTCTGCAACTCCAGCATGCTCCTGCACGTGGCCGCCGCCTTCGGCAAGCCCACCCTGGTCATCCTCGGCGAATCCTTCCCCTCGGCCCGCCAGCACCAGGCCCAGTGGGGGTATCCGGGAATCTGCCGCAGCTTCGGCAAGGAACCGCAAGAGCGCGAATACGTTTATACTCCCCCCGAAATCCTGAGCATCCTCCGGAAGGACTTCGGCGCATGGACATGAAGATGCGGCGGGAGCGCACCGCCCTCTGGCTCGCCCTGGGAGTTTTCCTGGTCTACTTCTTCACCTCGTCCGGTGGGGTGGAGTCGAGCGACGCCGTGCTGCGCTACCGGACCGCGAAGTCCTGGATCGAGGGCCGGGGCGGCGTCCTCCCTGCCGAGCTGGGCTGGGACGGCGGCGCCGTCCTCCCCGACGGCCGCATCTACTCCTTCTTCGGCCCCCTCCAGTCGGTGCTGATGGTGCCGTTCCTCCTCGTTGCGCGCGCCCTGCCGGCGGGGGGGACCGATCCGACCGTCGTGGAGACCTTCGCGGTCTCCCTCGGCCTGTTCCCGCTCCTCTCGACGGCGGTGATCGTCCTTCTCTATCTCGCCCTGCGCCGGCTCGGCCACTCCTCCCGGACGTCGCTGCTGGCCTGCCTGGGGATCGCCTTCGCGAGCCTCTTCTGGCACTACGCCCGCATGGGGCAGGAGGAGAGCCTCGTCGCGCTCGGCTTCGCCTTCTGGCTCTATGGCGCCGCGCGCCTGGCGTCGGGCGGGCCGTTCCCCGCCACCCTGATGGCCCTGGGCGCTCTGGTGGCCCTGGCCACCCGCTGGGCGAGCGTGCCACAAATGGCCGTGCTCTTCGTGGCGACCCTGGCCCTGCTGCGCCGCCACCGCGAGCGCGTCCGGCCGGCGGACGTGGCCCTCGGGGCCGGCCTCGTGACGGCAGGGACGTTCGCCCTGCTGCTCTACAACCACGTCCGCTTCGGCGACTGGCTCCAGACCGGCTACGGCATCTGGTACACCCACTATGGCCTGAAGATGTTCCAGCCCGACGGCTATGCCGGCCACCTCGCGGCCCTGCTCGCCAGCCCCTACCGCGGACTGCTCTTCTACTCGCCCATCGTGGTGGCCGCGATCGCCGGCACCTTCCTGCTGCGTCCCGGCACCGAGCGCCTGCTCGGCCTCACCGCCCTGGCCGTGCTGGCCGCCGCGCTCCTCTTCTTCTCCGCGTTCCACTTCTGGGCCGGCGGCCACTCCTGGGGCCCCAGGTTCCTCGCCTCGCCGCAGGTGCTGCTCGCCCCGGCGCTGGCGGCCCTCTTCGCGCGCCGGCCGCGGAGCGCCTGGCTGGTGCCCGCGCTGGCCGCCTTGCAACTGTTCTCCACCGTCCTCCCGGCTTCCACCGAGGAGTACGTGCGCTACAACGTCGAGCAGGCCCGGCCCGGCCACTGCACCCCGTGGCGCTTCGAGTGCTCGGCCGTCCCGCAGCGCATCCCGCGGGCGGTCCGCGCCTTCGCGAACACCGTCGCCAACCGCCCTGGCGTGACCCTGATCGGCCGGCCTGCCGTGGCTCCGGAGGTCGTCCTCTCCACGTCGGACTACCGCACGCTCTACTGGTGGCCGGTGCGGATCGCCTTCCGTCTCAAACGGCTGCCGTCGTGGGCGGCCCTCCTCGTCTGCCTCGCCGGCCTGGGAGCGGCGGCCGTCTGCCTGCGATGGGCGTGGACGGCCTCGGCGGCGCCCTCACCGGCCTAGATTCAGGATCGATTCGGGAGCGATAAAAGCCATGCTGCGTATCGCCGTCCTCGGAGCGGGCCACTGGGGCCCCAACCTGATCCGCAACTTCCACAACCATCAGGCGAGTGACGTCGCCTGGGTGGTGGACCGGGACGAGTCGCGCCTGGCCCTCACCCGCAGCCGCTATCCCGAGATCGAGGTGACGACCGACGCCGCGCGCGTCCTGGCCGACTCGACCGTGGACGCCGTCGTCATCGCCACCCCGACCGCCACCCACTACGCCCTCGCCAAGGCGGCCCTACAGGCGGGCAAGCACGTGCTCGTCGAAAAGCCCATCGCCACCCGCCTGGCCGAGGCCGAGGAGCTGTGCGAGCTGGCCGAGCGCGACGGGCGGGTCCTGATGGTCGGCCACGTCTTCCTCTTCAACTCCGCCATCCGGCGGGTCAAGGAGCTCCTCGGCCAGGGCAAGATCGGGCAGATCCACTACCTCACCATGGTGCGGACCAACCTGGGGCCCATCCGCATGGACGTCAACGCCGCCTGGGACTTGGCCGCGCACGACGTGGCCATCGTCAACTACTGGCTCGACGCGGTGCCCACGCACGCCGCCGCCCACGGCGGCTCCTGGATCAACCCGGGCATCGAGGACGCCGTGTTCGCCAACCTCTGGTACGGCGACGGCGTCATGGCCCATCTCCACGTCTCCTGGCTCAACCCCCGCAAGGTGCGCGACATCACGATCGTGGGCGAGAAGGGCATGCTGACCTTCGACGACATGAACCTCTCCGAGCCCCTGCGCCTCTACGACAAGACGGTGACCGACCAGCGCTCGCCCGGCTTCATCGACACCTTCGCCTCCTTCCGCACCAGCATCCGCGAGGGCGACATCCTGATCCCCAAGGTGCCCACCAACGAGCCCCTGCGCGCCGAGTGCGACCACTTCCTCGAGTGCATCGCCAACGGCACCAGGCCGGTCTCCGGCGGCCGCAGCGGCGCCGACGCCGTGCGCGTCCTGGCTGCCATCGAGCGCTCCATGGGCGACGGCGGGCGCAGGGAGACGGTGTGAGCGGCGCGCCCATCCCCCTGGTGGACCTCGCGGCCCAGCACGCCGAGATCGCCGACGAGGTGGCGGCCGGCTTCGCCCGGGTGATCGCGGACACCGCCTTCATCCTCGGCCCCGCCGTGCGCGAGTTCGAGGAGGCGTTCGCCCGCTTCTGCGGCGTCGCCCACTGCGTCGGGGTGGCCAACGGCACGGATGCCATCGAGCTCACCCTGCGCGCCCTGGGGGTAGGCCCCGGCGACGAGGTGATCGTGCCGGCCAACACCTTCATCGCCACCGCCCTGGGCGTGGTGCGGGCGGGCGCCAGGCCGGTGCTCGTGGATTGCGACGAATGCCATCTCCTCGACCCTGGCCGGATCGAGGCCGCCGTCACGCCGCGCACCCGGGCGGTGCTCCCCGTCCACCTCTTCGGCCAGATCGCGGACATGGAATCGATCGGAGAGATCGCCGAGCGCCGCGGTCTCCTGGTGATCGAGGACGCGGCCCAGTCCCAGGGAGCCCGCCGGAACGGCCGGCGAAGCGGCAGCTTCGGCATCGCCGCCCCCACCAGCTTCTACCCGGGCAAGAACCTCGGCGCCTATGGCGACGCCGGCGCCGTCGTCACCGGCTCGGACGAGCTCGCCGCGCGCCTGAAGAAGCTCCGCAACTGGGGGAGCGAGCGCAAGTACCACCACCCCGAGGTCGGCTTCAACTCCCGCCTGGATACCCTCCAGGCGGTCGTCCTCGCGGCGAAGCTGAAGCGTCTGGACGCCTGGAACGAGGCCCGCCGCCGCGCCGCCGCCCGCTACGACGCGCTGCTTACGGGGATCGAAGGCGTCGAGCTGCCGCGGACCCTTCCCGGCAATGAGCCCGTCTGGCACCTCTACGTGGTCCGCGTCCCGCGGCGGGACGAGGTGCTGGAGAAGCTCCAGGCGGAGGGAATCGGCGCCGGCATCCACTACCCTGTCCCCCTCCACCTCCACGGCGCCCTGCGTGGCCTCGGCTACCACGAGGGGGACTTCCCTGTCGCCGAGCGGGCTGCCCGGGAGATCCTCTCGCTGCCCATGTATCCTCACCTCGGCGAGGCGGAGCAGGAGCGGGTGGTGGAGGTCTTGAGGAGGGCGCTGTGATTCGCTGCCGACCGTCTCGTCATGTTGAGGCCCGAAGGGCCGACAGCGTAAAGCCTGGGGCGCAAGCCCACTCTCTTATACACATCTTTGCCGGACGGGGCGGTCTGCCCTCCGAAGCCTCACCCTCTGTCTCCCTCTCCCTGACGGGAGAGGGAGGACCCTCAGCAGGCGATGTTGCCGGATATGAACTTTGTCGGTTCGGAATCGTTCCCCCTCTCCCGTCAGGGAGAGGGGGCCAGGGGGTGAGGCCTCGAAGGGCAGACCCGTCCGGAGGCCAAGATGTGTAAGGGGCGACAGCAGAACGCCAGAACGGAAGGGCTGCTGCCACCCCTTCGGGGTTCCCGGAGACTGTTGAATCGGTCCCGTTCCCTGGGGCTGACGCCCCAGGCTACACGCTTTCGCCCCTGCGGGGCTGTGGCGTCTCGTGCTCCTCTCCGCGGTTTGGGACGAAGGGTTCCGCTGGGCTGAGCCATGTCGAACCCCTCCATCCTCTACATGGGTTCCGGCGACATCGGCCGCTTCTGCCTCGCCGCTTTGCTGGACAAGGGCTTCGTGATCGCTGGCGTCTTCTGCCGCGCCAGCGACCGGACGGAGACGGACGACGTTCCGTCGGTCTTCACCTTCGCCCGCCGTGCCGGACTCCACGTCTTCGGGGCCACGGACCCGAGCGATCCCGCGTTCCTGGAGGAGGCCCGGGGCCTGGCCCCCGACCTCCTGCTGTCGATCCAGTACGACCGCATCCTCAAGCCCCCGCTCCTGTCAATCCCCCGCCGCGGCGCCTACAACCTCCACTTCGGCCCGCTGCCGCGGCTGCGGGGGTGCTTTCCGACCAAGTGGGCCATCATCGAGGACGAGCCCGCCGGGGTCACGTTCCACTGCATCGATCCGGGGGTGGATTCCGGAGATGTCCTGGCGCAGACGATCGTGCCCCTGGCTCCGGACGAGACGGACGAGACCCTGTACCACAAGCTCCAGGAGACGGGAAAACGGCTCTTCGTGGAGCAGATCCCCTGGATGAAGGCGCTCTCGCCGCCGCCGCGCCGGCCCCAGGACCCGGCGGCGGCCTCGCACCATCCCAAGCGGCTGCCCTTCGACGGCATCATCGACTGGCGCCGCGACGCCGCCTGGGTCGAGCGCTTCATCCGCGCCTTCACCTTCCCGCCCTACCCGGCCGCGAAAGCCTGGCTTGCGGGCAAGGAGGTGGAGATCCGGGCTCCCGTGGAGATCGGCCCCGACCTGCCGGGCCGGGCGCCGGGCGAGATGGCGCCGGGGGAGGACGGAGCGGTGGCGGTCCAGTGCGGGCAGGGCTCGCTCGTCATCCGCCGGGTGCTCGTCCAGGGCGAGGAGCGGCCGGTGGGGGAGATCCTCGGCAGTCTGCCTTCCGAAGCCTCACCCCCTGTCCCCCTCTCCCTGACGGGAGAGGGGGAACGCGGTCCGGAATGGAGATCGAGGAGTGGCGAAGGGTTCCTCCCCCTTCAGGGGGCGGCTAGGAGGGGGTCCCTCGGACTGCCGGAACGCCCCCTCCTGACCTCCCCCTGCCCCAACCCGCCCCCTCCCAGGGGGAGGAATCTCTTCGCCGTCGGTCTCCCTCCTCTCCCGGGGAGGGCACCGCCCACGGCACCATCCTCGGCACCCCGGGCTACATGGCCCCCGAGCAGGAGCGCGGGGAGATCGACCGCATCGACGAGCGGACGGACGTCTACGCTCTCGGGGCCATCCTCCGGTTCCTCCTCGCAGGAGAGGAGCCGCCCCGGGCGCTGGAGGCAATCCGTCAGCGGGCCATGGCCGCGGAGCCGGAGGCGCGCTACCCCAGAGTCGAGGAGCTGGCGGCAGACCTCCGCCGCTACCTGGCCGGCCTGCCCGTGGGAGCGCACCGGGAGAGCCTGCTCGAGCGCGCCGGCCGTTTCGCCCGCCGGCACCGCATGCCGATCCTGCTGATCCTGACGTACCTCATCGTGCGGGTGCTGCTGCTCCTTCTTCTGGGGCGTTAAAGGAGATCCCGGGAACGTTGAATAGGGCAGTGTCGGACGAATCGACACCACCACTTTCTGGAGGGACACGCGAATGAACAAACCGGTTTTCGGGCTCGTGCTGGGCGGCATCCTGGGGATCTTCGATGGATTGACGGCGCTGGTCTCGGCGCCGGAGACCAGGACCCAGATCCTCGGCATCGTCATCGGCTCCACGGTCAAGGGCTTGATCGCGGGCGTGCTCATCGGCTTCTTCGCCCGCAAGGTCAGGTCGCTCCCGCTGGGCATCCTCTTCGGCCTCGCCGTGGGAGCGCTCCTGGCCTACCTGGTGACCCTCGGCGGCCCCTACTTCTGGGAGATCATGCTGCCGGGGAGCCTGGTCGGCGTCATCGTGGGGTATGCCACGCAGAAGTACGGGGAAGCGCCGCGCACGTCCTCGACGGTTTCCTGATTTTTCGATCAACTCACGAAAGGAGATCCAATGAAGAAAACGTTTTTCACCGGGCTCGCCGCGGCGGTCCTCGCCGTCGCCCTGACGGCGCCGGGCGCGTGGGCGGGCGAGATGGCGGCCGGCAAGACCGATGCGAAGGCGGCCTTCGAGAAGCTCAAGGGCCTGGCCGGGGAATGGAGCG
>DASWME010000352.1:0-3354 GCA_036399915.1 Thermoanaerobaculia bacterium | reverse complement strand
CGGCTACGTCCTCTTCGAGGTCCCTCTCGAGCGCGCGCGGGCGGTCCATCCCCTGGAGTGGAGCCCTTACGACTACCATCTCTATTCGCTGGATTTCCACCTCCCGGGAGCGCCGGCTGCGCCGATCGGCTTGCGCGTCCTGCCGCCTCGGGATCTGCTACACAGGCCTGGGGAGGGGTGATGGAAGGACCGCGCCAGAGCTGGATCCTCACGTGGAGAGAGCATCTGTCCTCGCCGCCGCCGCGGCGGTTGCCGCCGAGCGAGCTGCGGCCGGCCTCGGTGCTGGTGCCGCTCTATGTGGACGCCGGCGAGCTGTGGACCGTCCTCACCAAGCGCACGGACACCCTGCCGAGCCACCGCAGCCAGATCGCCTTCCCGGGTGGGGGGCGCGAGCTGAAGGAGGACCCCTGGGCGGCGGCCCTGCGCGAAACCCAGGAGGAGATCGGGCTCGATCCCAGGGTGGTCCTCAAGCTGGGGGAGTTGGACGAGGTCGAGAGCCCCGCCGGCTTCCGGGTCATCCCCTGCGTGGGAGCGATCCCGTACCCCTACAAGGCCCAGCCGAACGAGGCCGAGATCGCGGAGGTCTTCAGCCTCCCCCTCTCCGCCTTCGCCAACCCGAGGATGGTGGAGGAGCGCGAGGTCGTCATCAACGGCGTGAAGCGGAATCTCCTCATCTACCACGTCGGCAACCGCCAGATCTGGGGCCTGACGGCGCGCATCCTCCAGAATTTATTAGTGCGGCTGGGGTTGGAGGCGGAGGAGGAGAATTGATTCTGTTAGTGCGGTCGCACAACGCGAGGGCCGCGCCCGCGAACACAGGGGGAGAGAGACGCAACCCGGGAGGGGATCGGCTCCGGAGAGAGGGCGGAGACCCCCGACGGTCAGGGGCATCCGAACCTGTTGACCTCGTTCCCCGAGGGCGGTAAATTCTCGCGTGGTCTTTAAGGCTAAACAAGGAAAGGAGGATCGAACCGTGCGTACCCTGATCGTCTGCCTGTGTATGAGCCTCTGCTTCGCCCTTTCTCTGGCCGCTGCCGGGGCATCCGCCGCCGCTCCCACGGGAGCCGACGCGCAGCTCCCGAGCTTCCTTCTCAACCTGGACCCGGCCGGGAACTGCCCTCAGCAGTCCCAGACGGAAGATCTGCAAACCCTGTTCAACCGGCCCAGGGCAGTGGATACACTGGTTGACTGCGACAACTGCCCGAACGCGTCGAGCCAGTGCGACCGGAACTGCTGGAACAACCGGCACCAGTGCGTCTACTCGTGCCAAGCCCACGCTTCGGACTGCTCGCTGGCGAGTTGCATCTGCCTGCCCTGCTGATTCCGTTCCGGCTCCACGAGGTACACCGCGTGGGGTCGGACGCGGCTCCGTTGCTGCGCTGATATTCTCCGGATCTGCCCGATCCGGAGGATATGTATGCGATCGACCGCCCTGCTGCTTCCGCTCTCCCTGTTCCTCCTCTCCTGCGCCTCCACGGGAGACCCGAAGCCCGGCGGCTCCTCGCTCGCCGCCCGCCTGGAACCCTTCTTCCAGCGCCAGGGGGTGACCGTCGCCGTGGCCTACCGGAACCTCGGCACCGGGGCCACGTTCTTCCGCAACGAGGACGAGTCCTTCCACGCCGCCAGCACCATGAAGGTGCCGGTGATGATGGCCCTGTTTCAGGCGGTCGAGGCGGGCGAGCTGCGGCTCGACGAGCCCCTGCCGGTACGCAACCAGTTCCAGAGCATCGTGGACGGCTCGCCGTTCTCGCTCGATCCCAAGGAGGACGGCGACCCGGACCTCTACCAGGCCGTGGGCTCCACCCGGCCGCTCGAAGAGCTGATCCGGCGGATGATCGTGCGCAGCTCGAACCTCGCCACCAACCTGCTCATCGAGAGGATCGGTGCCTCGCGGGCCACGGACCTGATGCGGAGCCTCGGCGCCTATCGCATCCAGGTCCTGCGCGGGGTGGAGGACGAGAAGGCCTACCAGGCCGGGCTCAACAACACCACCACGGCCAAGGATCTGGAGATCGCCCTGACCGCTCTCGCCCAGGGTAGGACCTTCTCACCGGCCTCGAACGGCAAGATGATCGAGATCCTCAAAGCCCAGGAGTTCAACGAGAAGATCCCCGCCTACCTGCCCAGGGGCACGGTGGTCGCCCACAAGACCGGGGACATCACGGGCATCCACCACGACGCCGCGATCGTGTATCCGCCGGGGCCGCCGGGGGAGAAGCCGTACGTGCTGGTGGTCCTCACTCGGGGGTACGAGGACGAGAAGGAGGCGAACCAGGTGATCGCGGAGATCTCGCGGGTTGTGTGGCAGGAGCGGGCGCGGTGAGCCATTCCGATCTGCTCAAGCGCACCGCTGATCTCGCCCTGGAGTTCCTGGAGGGCCTGCCAGACCGCCGCGTCGGCCCTGCGATCTCCGTCGAGGATCTCCGGGCCTCCCTTGGCGGACCCCTGCCGGAGCGAGGGGAGGATCCTGAGGAGGTGATCGAGCGCCTCGCCCGGGCGGCCGATCCCGGGCTGGTGGCGATGGCGGGGCCGCGCTACTTCGGCTTCGTCATCGGCGGCCACCTGCCGGCCACCCTCGCCGCCGACTGGCTCACCTCGGCTTGGGACCAGAACGCCACGCTCTACGTGACCTCGCCCGCCAACGCCGTCGTCGAGGAGGTCGCGGCCGGCTGGCTCCTGGAGGTCCTGGGCCTGCCGCGCACGGCGAGCGTCGGCTTCACCACCGGCTGCATGATGGCGAACTTCACGGCGCTCGCCGCCGCCCGCCACGCCGTCCTCGCCCGCGCGGGCTGGGACGTGGAGGCGCACGGCCTCTACGGCGCGCCGGAGATCGACGTGGTCGTCGGGGCGGAGGCCCACGTCACGATCTTTGCCGCCCTGCAGATGCTCGGTCTGGGCCGCGAGCGGGTGAAGCGGGTGGAGACCGATGATCAGGGCCGGATGGTGGCGGAATCTCTGCGCGAGATCCTCGCGGCCTGCTCGGGGCCGCTCATCGTCTGCTCCCAGGCGGGGAACGTGAACACCGGCTCGTTCGATCCCGTGGACGAGATCGCCGCAGCGGTCCACGCGCGCGGCGGCTGGCTCCACGTGGACGGCGCGTTCGGGCTGTGGGCGGGCGCGACGCCGGCGCTGCGTCGCCTGGTCCGCGGCGTGGACGGAGCCGACTCCTGGGCGCTCGACGGCCACAAGTGGCTCAACGTGCCATACGACTCCGGGATCGTCATCGTCGGCGACCCCGAGGCCCACCGGTCGGCGATGACCATCTCCGCCGCCTACCTCGTCCAGACCGAGGGCCTCGAGCGGGACCCGTTCGACTACGTCCCCGAGTTCTCCCGCCGGGACCGCGGCTTCACG
>DASWME010000351.1:0-7523 GCA_036399915.1 Thermoanaerobaculia bacterium | reverse complement strand
GAATGCGACCAGCTTTCCGCTACGCTCTGCCATGGTGGCGTACCTCCTTGCCCCTCGGGGCGGATTGGGTGCGTCAAGCACACCCAGGGTACGCCGCCTTCTCTCGATCTCAAACACAACTTCTGGTCATACCTCGGACGGCGCTGAAGCCGGCCGTTGCGTCGTGAGTGAGTTGGGGAGTGACGTGCGCCTGGGCCATCAGTCGCCTCTGCCGGTCAGAACCGGCGTCTCGACAGCTTCCACCGCGACTGCCAGCTCCTGGAGGACTTCCAGCTCGCGGGCGAGGCTGACGATGATCCTCACCCTGCAGTCTCCTGCGTGCTTAGGGGTGAGGTAGGAGGTGAGCACCTCGGAAGCCTCGCTCCGCGGCAGCATGAACGCGTGATGGCGGTTCTCGATCAGGAAGTCGTCGCTGTAGAGGGTGATCAGGAGATCCACAGCCTCCCTGTTTCCCCAGTCCGGTTCGACGAAAGGAGCGGGTTCAAGGCCAGGAGTGGAGCGTCGAGGCCCGATCTGGACGTGGAAGGCGTAGCGGCGGCCGACGGCGAGGGGCAGCAAGGGCTCCTCGCCTTCGAACCAGGTGTTCACGTAGCGGTTCGGAGGCTGGTCCTTCGCGGACGCCTCCAAAGGAAGGCCGCGCTCCGGCGCAGCTTGAGCGGCGGGCTCGGCCGCTGCCCGCTGGCGGATTTCGGCGAGGTTGCCACGGAGGGTGGACTCGAGCGTCCGGGAGAGGTTGGGTGCTCCCAGGAGAGCCTTCCTGACCTCCTCCAGATCCTCGCCCAGCAAGATCTGGCCGAAGTGGTAGCGCGACTTGTGACGCTTGAGCAGGTTCTCGGCGAGACCTGAATACAGCAAATCATCCACCCGCGAGATCCGGCCGAGATCGTCGAAGGCGAGGGTGGCGAGCGGGCGCGCGGTCCCCTCTCCGGCAAGGTCCACCTGGAGCAGGCGGCCGGGTGACCCCTCCGCGGGAGCCGGCCGGACGCCGGTCGCGTAGCGGGTCTCGAGTTGCAGACTACCGAGGTCGGAGAGCATCCTCCGGACGGTCGTCGTTTCTGACTGGCCGCGGCGCCGTGGAGAGGGCTCGACGAAGAGCACGCAGGTGTGGCTGCTAGCGACCGCCCGCGAGAGCTCCGAAAGCTGATTCACGATCTCCTCGGGCAGTGCGGGCACGGTTCCGGCCTTGGTAGGCGAGGCAAAGAGACTGCCCACGATCAGGAGGTCGACGGGTTCGAGTTGCACCAGGGTCAGCAGCGAAGACACGGCCTGCCGGGGGTCGTCCGGCCTGACCACCAGCAGACGATCGAAGTCAATCCCGGGGTGCTGGCGGAGCCGCCGGCTGAGGCGGCCCATGAGATCCACGACGACTACGGAGCCGGCGTTCTTCTGTACCTGGGCGACCGTGGTGAGCGCCAGGGCTTCCGAGTCTCCGGCGCCACCGGTCACCGTCACGATCTGGCCTCGCGGCAGGCCGCCGGAGCCGGTGGCATAATCCAGCATCAGGGAGCCCGTTGGAATAGGCTCCTGGAAGCTCAACCCGCTGTCGAGATGCTCGCTGAGCTCGGCGAGGCGGTGCTCCAGCATGTCCGGGGACGTCAGCCGGACCCAATGGTTCCCGAAGCCTTTGAGGCGCGTCATTGGCCAAGCCGGTCCAAGCTAGAGCTGCCGCGACAGCACTTCGAGCTCCATGTAGGCGGCGGCGGTGCGATCCGCATCGGTGGCCGCTTCGCTTGGCGCGCCCCCTGCGCCGAGCGTCTTGCGGCGGGCTTCCGCGGTGGGGGCCAGGGCAGCCTTGGCCCGCTCTATGCCAGTCTTGGCTTCCGCGAGCTTCTTCGTGGCCTCATCCTTCGCTCGCGCCGCTTGCCGCGCTTGCTGCTGGGCCTGGGTAGAGGCAACTGTGGCCTCGCTGGCGGTGCTTTGCGCCTCGCCGGCTCTCTGTTCGGCCGTTTCCGCCCGGCGCTCGGCTGGCACACGGCCGAAGTAATAGCCGATCACCGTCCCGAGGATTGTGAGGCCGTAGAGCATCACGTCCTTCTTTTGCTGAAAGTCCGGCGCTGCCGTTTGGTTGAACGTCATCCATAGCAAGATCATGGTGACGATCACCACGACCGCCGCGATGAGCGTGGCGGTGATCTCGCGCAACCAGGCCAGTCCGCCCGTCACCGGCGGCGGCAGGACGAGCGTAGGAGTGGGCGTGCCTCCCGCGCCTGCCGTCTTTCCCGAACCCGGGGCGGCGCCTCCTGCCCCGGAAGCACCGCCGGCTCCGCCGCTCCCCGCCTGCGAGGGTGGTTTGGGGGGCCCGGTGGCGGCCTTCGTGGGGTCGGAGGGGAGTGGATCTTGAGTTTTGGGAGTGTCCGTGGGATCTGGCATGAATTTCTCCTCATGACCGCGACGGCAATCCGACAGGGATAGCCCTTATCCTAGTGGACGGACCAGCGCTCAGAATTCCTGTCGACTCGACAGTTTAATTATACAGGTTGAACCCGCGCCTCCGAACGCGAGCGAAGGTTCGAGAGCCGGACGCTTCCTCTTCGTCAGCCCGCCGAGCCCCTCCCTCTGATACCATCTCCGGGCTTGATCGATTCCAGCCCTTCCGCCACCGTCCCTCGCGACCTCGGCATGCGCCGGGCGGTCTCGCGCTGGGAGATCGTCGGCTTCTCGATCAACGACGTGATCGGCAGCGGCGTCTACCTGCTGCCCGCGGGGGCGGCCGCCATCCTGGGGTTCGCGAGCGTGGGCGCGGTGGCGCTGGCCGGGTTCGCCGTGCTGCTCCTGGTGCTCTGCTTCGCCGAGGCGGCGAGCCACTTCGACCGGCCGGGGAGCGCCTATGTGTACACCCGCGAGGCGTTCGGTCCCTTGGTCGGCTTCGAGGTGGGGTGGATGACCTGGCTTGCCCGGGTCTCCTCGGTCTCCTCGCTGTCTGTGGGCTTCGCCCGGGCGCTCGGCTATCTCTGGCCGGCCGCCAACCAGGGATGGGGACAAGCACTCGCGATCGTCCTGCCCCTGCTCGTGTTGACCGCCATCAACGTCATCGGCGTCAAATCCGGTGTCCGCACGGCGGTCTTTCTGGCGATCACCAAGACCCTGCCGCTCCTCATCTTCATCGTGGTGGGCCTCTTCTTCGTCAACTGGAGCCTCGCGACCTCGGTCGCGCCGAAGCCGGGGTCAGGGACCCTGGGGGATGCGGTGCTGCTGTTGCTCTTTGCCTACGCGGGGTTCGAAAACACGGCGGCACCGGCGGGCGAGTTCAAGAACCCACGCCGAGACGTGCCATTCGCCCTGGTCGTCCAGATCGTGATCGTGACCCTGATCTACACGGGCGTGCAGTGGGTGGCCCTGGGAACGCTCCCCGGCGTGGTCGACTCGAAGACGCCGCTGGCCGATGCCGGAGCGCGGTTCCTGGGTGGATGGGGAGGCCTGCTGATGACGGTCGGTGGGGTGATCTCGATTCTGGGGACCAACAGCAATACGGTGCTCTCCGGGCCGCGCTACCTTTACGCGCTGGCTCAGGACGGCTTCGGCCCAAGCTTCCTGGCGCGGCTCCACCCGCGCTACCGCACGCCGGCGGCGGCCATCCTGCTCCAGACAGCCATCGCCCTGCCGCTCGCTTTCACCGGCTCGTTCGAAGCGCTGGCGACGCTCTCGGCCGTGGCGCGGCTGGCGACCTATTTCGGCACAGCGCTGTCCGTCCCGGTGCTGCGGCGCAAGCTCCCACCGGGAGCCGTCCGCCTGCCCGGCGGGTTCACGATTCCTGTTGTGGCCGCCCTGCTGTGCGTGGTCTTCGCGGCGAGCGCCAACCTGAAGAACCTCATCGCCGGCGCGATCGCGCTCGCCGTGGGGGGCCTGATCTACGCCTTCCGGAGAAGGCCCGCCGCTACCCCGGGTACGGCTCCCTGAGGTAGTTCCGCGCCTTGTCGCGCACCTCGTCGGGAGGGCGCGTGGCCAGGGCCCGGTTGTACCAGTAGAGGGCCTCGTCCCGCCGGCCCAGGGCGTCGAGGGCCATGCCGCGGTAGAGGCGGCCATAGGCCTTGTAGTCGCCGTCCGTCCTGCCGCGGGTGGGAAGGCCCTCGAGACGCGAGAGATGGGGGAGCGCGTCGGCGTATTGCTTCCATCTCACCTCGCCCCGCCCGAGCACATAGAGGGCCTGCTGGGTCACGTCCCCGCGGTAGCCGGTCCGCCCCTCGGCCTGCCTCTCCAGCACGTCGAGGAGGTCCTGGCGCGCGTCCGCCCACAGGTTCAGGCGGGCGAAGGCCCGCCCTTCGTAGACGTGGAAGAGCGCGTTGTTCGGATAGCGCTGGCGCAGCCAGCGGGAGTAGTGGAGCGCCGTCGCGTAATCGCGCTCGAAGATGTAGTGGATCTGGACCAGGCAGAAAGCCGCCTCGGTGGGGACGAAGTTTCCCCTCTCGACGGCCTGGGAGATCTCCTGGAGCCCCCGCGCCCGATCGCCGCCCTTGGAGAACATGCGGGCGAAGGGCTTGAGGATCGGGTACTGGCGGGGGGCGACGTCCGCCAGGTAGTCGAAGAGGCCGATGCCCAGCAGGAGGTCGGGGTTCTCCGGGTCGCGCCTGCGGACCTCTTCGAGGTAGCGCATGGCCTTCTGGCCGTCGCGGGCCGCGCGCAGCCAGCTCTTGCGGTCGGTATGCAGGCGTCCCCGGAAGGCGTAGGCGCCCGCCTTGAAGAACATCGCGTCGAGGTCTTCCCGGTTGGCCCTGAGGCGGCGGTCAGAGCGCTCGATCACCTCGTCCATGGCGGCAAAGAAGGCGTCGTCGTGCGAGTCGTCTTCCGGATCGACCAGGATCTCCCACCAGGCGGGCAGGGCCCGCAGGAAGGGGCCGACGGGGTGGCCGGGGTAGCGCTGCTCGATGGCGGCGAAGGCGGCGGTGGCGCCGGCGTAGTCCATGTCGTAAAGGCGGTCGAGCCCGCGCCGGGCCGCCTCGCGGAACTGCTCGTCGTCCAGGATCGACGACGGTTTCGCCGCCGCGGGGAGGGCGTCGAGCAGGAGGAGAAGGGAGAGCGGGATCCAGAAACGCGCCAGGTGTCGATGCATGGTGGTGTGCCTCCGAATCTGAAGGGAGAAAACGGCGGAGGCGAAGGCGCTATTCCGTGGGCCGGGTCCGGACCAGCCGTCCCGCTCCGGCGTCCCACCGCCACGCGGCCTCGGGTCCCCGCAGGTGGACGCCGCCGAGCCAGCGGTCGATGCCGCGGATGCGCACCCAGTCGTCCCGCCCTTCCAGGACTTCGCGGCCGGTGGCGGTGAGGCTCACGCGCTGGCCGCGGAGCGCGCCGTTCGGGGCCGGCTCCAGGCAGAGAAGGGGCCGGGGAGGGGCGGCGAGCTCGTTCAGGATGCGGGAGAAGGACCAGTCGCCCATGTAGACCCGCTCCTCCATCCGCTGGGTGGCCCGGAACAGCTCCGCGAAGGTCGAGGCCCCCTCCGCGAGTCCCCACAGGGCCTGCTGCCCGGAACGGGAGAGGCCGTTGAGCACGGCGGGGAACTCTTCCAGGTGCCGGCGCAGCGCGCCCGCGAGGAAGGGCAGCGGGGAGGTGTCGCCGCGAAGGAGCGCTTCGAGGCCGGTGGGGTCCGGCGCGCAGAAGGCCCGCCAGGCGTCGCGGGCCAGGAGCTTCTGACCCTCGTTGACCCGCTGCCGCCGGTCGAGGAGAGAGGCCATCTGCCGCGGGGAGAGATCTCCCAGGCCATGGAAGGGCACCACGCCGGGGAACTCGCCGATGCAGATCAGCGACAGCTCGGTGCCGCCGAGGTTGCGCCCGGCGAAGCCGTCCAGGACGCGGATGAGCAGGAGCTGATCGAACAGGTCGTGCTCGAACCAGAGGACGACCTCGTCGTAGGAGCGGTAATCCTCCAGGGCGCGATCCCGCGCGGTGAGATCGGCGACGCATGAATCGTAATCGTCGTAGCCGCTCTCGGCGAGGTAGCGGGCGCGCACCTTTCGCCACCGCTCCGGCGGCAGCCCCGCCGGCGCGGGGCCCTCGTGCAGCACGTCGGCCGTGACCGCGACCTCGCCTAAGACCCCGGAGCGGCGGATCAGCTCGGCCGCGATGTCGCCGTTGGTCACATGGAGCACCCGGCGCGCCGGGGCCGCAGTCAGCGGGCGGGAGGGGTTGATGGACATGGCGTTGGACGTCCGAACAGGACGACGCGCAGTGCCATGCCTATCTTAGCAGCCGGCGTTGGCCCCTTACTTCCCGGCCTTCCCCTCGTCCTTCTTCAGCACGGTCTCCAGGTTGATCGCGACCTTCACGTCATCGCCCAGGAGCACGCCGCCGTTGTCGATGTCCCGGTTCCAGGTGATCCCGTAGTCCTTGCGGTTGAGGGTGGTCTCCGTCTCGAAGCCGGCCCGGGTGGTGCCCCTCATGCTGGCCTGTCCCAGGAAGGTCACCGGCAGCGTGACCTGCTTGGTGACGCCGTGCATCATCAGATTTCCAGTGACGTTGTACTTGTCCTTGCCCGCGGGCTTGATCGACGTGCTCTTGAACGTAATCTCCGGGTATTTCTCCACGTCGAAGAACTCGGCCGAGCGCAGGTGCTTGTCGCGATCGGCCACGCCGGTATCGATGCTCTCCGCCTTGATGCGGAGCTCGACCGAAGAGTTCGCCAGGTTCTTGGGGTCCATCTGGATGGTCCCCGAGTAGTCGTTGAACCGGCCGCGCACCTGGCTGACCAGGTGACGGATCTGGAACGACACCTCGGAATGGCCGGGGTCGATGGTATAGGTGTCCGCCCGCAGCGGCAGAGCGGCAAGGACGGCGAGGACGGCGGCTGCGAAGAGCTTGCGGTTCATCAGTTTCTTCTCCTTGAGTCGCGCCCCTTGCGGGACGTTTATCCGGTAAGGTTGTCGAGTCAGTAGCTGACGTGTCAAGTATCTAGGGGGAGTGAGGCCCCGGGGCGGCGGAGGAGCTTCGTCGCCGTAGACCGTCCGGCGGGCTCTCCTCCCGGCTCGCCGTTTGCACTCGGCAACGCTCGTGCTCGTCTATGGCGACCCCCAGCGGACCGAGAACCCCCGGGAAAAGGCCTCGAGGATCCGCACCGGCTTGGAGCGGCTGGAGTCGATCGGCCTTCCGATCGAGCGGCATGCCGTACTGGCGGAGCTGCTGGTGGAGGCGGGGGAGCTGGAGCAGGGGCTCTTGGACCGCGAGCTCGCGGCGCATGGCGAGGAGAGAACCGGTCCCGTCCGTGAGGCGGCCTCGCGGCTGACCCGGGCGGTGGCCGAGGCGCTGCTCGCTTCGTTTCAGTCGGCCCCGGTGGCGGCAGCACCTGTCTGGAGCACTCTCGATGACCTTCTGGCGCTCGACCTCCCGGCGGCGGTCTCTGTCTCGGTGCCCGAGGGCTTCGCCTTCTACGGTCTCTATCCCGAGATGTACTTCAAGGCGGCGGCGGAGCTGCGGGGCGGGCTGCTCTCGGTGATCGGCATCCGCAGCATCGGCACGGCGCTGGCGGCGGCGGTGGCCGCGGCGGTGGGGGAGCAGGCCTCGGCGATCAGCGTCCGGCCCGGGGGGCACCCCTTCGA
>DASWME010000350.1:0-6661 GCA_036399915.1 Thermoanaerobaculia bacterium | reverse complement strand
ACGTATCTCCTTTCGGGAAGTTCGACCCGAAAGGGTACCCGGATTGGAGAACTACGGACTGGAGTGCAGGATGGAAAGGTTTTTCGGAAGAAGCTACCGCGGAGCGGTTTTGTTCAACCGCTACTTCGACGTTTGGCTTATCCGACTAACTTCCAAGGCTTTAAGCCGCAACGACGATCCTCTCCCTGATACCCTAACTTCCTCTGGTTGAACAACTTGATCCATCTTACACCTGTTCTTGAAGAACGTCAATTCGAGGCCGTGGCGGTCGTATAAGCAGCCACGAGGGTTCCTGCTTAAACGACGCGTAGAGCCGGTCCCGGAGCAAGGGTCGGAAAAAGTGTAAGTGCTTGCTGGACAGCATCTTCTGTATTCCGGACAGGCCAGGAGGAGAGGGAAGAGCACTCCTCCCAGCCGGCAACCGAAGGGATCTGGATGCTTATGCGACAGGATCTTGTCGGTAAGGCAGCCCAGATGGCGAGGTATCAGGAGCGGAAACTCTTTGCGCGCGTTGCACTTGTGGGTTGCGACCTCCCCCGGGCGAGGTTGCTTATGCGTCCGACAGTTGTCGTATAAGCCGCGTTCGACCCGAACTGACAGACGGCGGCTCCGGATCGGGGGACGGTTCGCCCTCGCCCATGCCCCTCCGCCGGACCGGCGCGGTCGGTTCGACCTGGTCCGGAAGGTTGTTGCCATCCCCCAGTGGGGATGAGCCCTTCCCCACTACACGTCCCCTTCGCAACTCGGCAGCGCCGTTCCTTCCGCGGCATAGACGTCGTACAACTCCCGCAACGCGTCGCGGAGATTGCCGTGGTGCCGGGCGAACAGCTCGCGCGGTGCAGGGTGCGCCCCGCCAGACTCCTCTCCAAGGAGATCGCGCACGATCCCCGACAGCAGCTCCGGCGTCGTCCGGCATTCATAGAGGGTCGGCAGGAGGCCGGGGCGGTGAGAGGTGATGACGAGCCCTCCCGCGGCGCGGCTCCGCGTCCGCACTTCGAGCCAGGAGAGCCGGCCGAGCTGCTCGGCGCCGTCGAGGAGGAGGACGTCCGAAGCGGTGAGGCCGTGGAAGAGGCGCCTTCGCTGCGCCGCGCTCAACCGGCGGTCGCCGGCATGGAGGGTCACCCGCCGCAGGCGGAACCCCCGGTCGGCGAGGCGGAGGGCGAGGTCTTCGAGCAGGGTCGTCTTGCCGCGGCCGTGGGGTCCCACGAGAGCGGCGCGGCAGCGGAGCGCGGCGAGGCGCGCCATCAGCTCCTCCCAGGTGGCGCCGGCGAGGCGGTAGCGGACCGCGAGGACCCGCTGGACGGCGAAGGGGTTATCCCGGGCCAGCACCGTGGGGCTCCGCCGCCGCGGCCGCCGCGGGATGAAGCAGGATCTCCCGCCGCGTGGGCGAGACGACGATGGGGAGCCGCCCCGCCCGGGAGCCGGGCTCGGCCACCACCTCCAGGGCCCAGGCGAGGGAGATCAGCTTGCCCGAGAAGCTGTACGGGCCCTCCGGCAGATGGACGCGGAACCCCCGGCGCTCCTGCGCGCCGGGGTTGGGGAACGACACGGTCTCGACGACCTGCACGTCCCGGTCTCCCTTGCCTTCGGTGTACCAGAAGAGCCGCAGCTCGATCGTCTCCGCGGGACGGTCGAGCTGCCACGAGGCGACGCCCTCGACGATCTCCCCCGGCAGGAAGGCGTTCGCGCCGTTGTGGGTCTCCACCTGGATCGAGTCCATCAGGCTCCCCCTCCGGCCCCGGCGGGCCGCACCAGGACCTCGTACTCCTCCTCGGAGTCGGGCCAGCCGGGGATCTCGCACTGGACCTTGAGCGACCAGACGACCTTGTTGTTCTCCGCGGAGAAGGACGGCATGGTCCCCGCGGGCACGGAGAAGCCGGTCGAGCCAGTCGCGATCTCGAAGGGCTGGGTGGTGTCGAGGACGGAGACCGAGGCGAACGTCTCGCGGTCCGTACAGGTGTCGGTCCCCCGCCGGTAGCGGGCCTCTTCGCGGCCCTCGAGCACGATCCGGAGCCGGCGCACCCTGCCGGAGGAGCCTTCGAGCCGCCACTGCAGATAGGTGCTCTCGCCCGGCGCGAGGATGCCGGGGCTCAGGGTCAGGTACGGGCGCGGGTTGAAGAGCACGAGGAGCTGCCGGAAGACCCCGTAGACCAGGCCGATCCCGATCAGCACGAACGGGATGAGGAAGACGGTGAGGCAGCCGTCCGGCTGGCCACTCTTCCAGGCCGCGACGGCCTGCCAGACGAAGACGGACACGATGCCGTTCCAGAACACCGCCGCGAAGCCGAGCCCCAGGAGCTTGCCCAGGGGTGAGAGCGTGGAGCGCAGCTCGAGCGGCCCCAGGCCCGCTCCCGGCGGCGGCGCGACGCCGAACGGCGAGGCCGAGCCGGCGGCAACGGGAGCGGCCGCGAGGGCCCTGGCGCGACGCCCGGCGCGCACCGTCCAGACCAGCCCCCCAAGGCCCACGAAGACGAAGATCAGCGGCAGCAGGCCGAGGAGGTGCAGGAGCCCGAGCTCGCGCGAGAGCACCGCCTCTTCCGGGTTCGCGGGGTCGAACCAGCAGGTGACCCGAGCGCCGGGAGGATAGCGGGCGACGATCTCCTCCTTGCCCTTCCTGCCGCTCGACCAGACGCCGAAGAAGTCGTAGCGGTCGGAGCGGTAGGTGCGTCCCCCGGCGCTGTAGGTGTAGACGATCTCGGGCCGGTAGGTGGTGCTGTCGGAGTCCGTGCTCTCGGCCACCCGGCTCTCCAGGACGTCACACTCGGTCTGCGTCCAGGAGCGGGCCGCGAGGTATCCCGCCGTGGGCAGGACGAACGTGAAGACGGAGACGATGCCGCCGGTCAGGAGGAAGACCAGGAAGAACATCACCAGGCAGCCGGTGGACGGTCCGGCGCGCCGGTTCGAGAGGGGCTGGGTGAGCATGATGGCTGAAGGGGATTGTATCGCGATGCCGTGTCATCTCCGATCCACAGGACATCGAGATACGGAGCGGTGTCCGCGCCGATCATCGACGGCGGCGGGCTCGGCGCTCCCTTCGCTCCTCCTGCCTCCATGGTCCTTCCATCCGCTCCCCCGGCTCCGGCATCCCCGCCAGCTTGAAATCCAGCCCGCGCACCTTCGGCGAGGCCCCCACGAGCACCACCTCGACGGGATCGGCCAGCCGGAAGACCCGGCGCATCCGCTCCCCCACCAGCCGGTGCGCCTCGGGCTCGTAGCGGTAGTAGTCGTCCGCCATGGTGCGGATCGGCACCAGGCCGTCCACGTAGTAGCTGTCGAGCTGCACGAAGAGGCCGAAGGGCTGGACCCCGGTGATCCGCCCGCCGAAGGTCTCCCCGGCGCGGCCGGCGAGGAACCGCACCTTCTTCCATTGCAGCAGGTCGCGCTCGGACTGCTCGGCCCGCCGCTCCGTCTGGCTGGTGTGCTCGGCCATGACCGGCAGCCGCTCGGCGAGCCGGCTGCGCTCCGTCTGCCGCTCGGCCCGGCCGTGGAGGAGCGCCTTGAGCTGGCGATGGACGACGAGGTCGGGGTAGCGCCGGATGGGCGAGGTGAAATGGCAGTAGTACTCGGAAGCGAGCGCGTAGTGCCCCAGGCAGTGGGGGTCGTAGACCGCCCGCTGGAGCGTGCGCAGCACGACCGAGGAGATGAAGTGCTCCTCCGGACGCCCCTGGACCTGCCGCGTGACCTCCTGGAGCGCGCCCGGCGGCAGGTCGTCGAGATCGCCGCGCAGCCGGAGCCCGAACGTGGCGAGCAGCTCCTGGAGCTCCTCCAGGCGCTCGGGCGACGGCGGCGCGTGGACCCGGAACAGGCCGGCCACGCTGTGGCTCACCAGCTCGAAGGCCACCGCCTCGTTGGCGGCGATCATGAACTCCTCGATCAGGCGGTGGGCCACGTTGCGCTCCTCGGGGAAGACGCCCACCATGACCCCGTCGGTGTTGAGGATGACGTCCCCCTCCGGGAGGTCGAAGTCGATCGAGCCCCGGGCCATGCGCTCCCGGTTCAGGACCTTCATCAGCTCGCCCATCTCGCGCAGGACGGGCAGCGCCGGCCCGTACTCGGCGGCGTCCTCCTCCCTGGGCTCTTCGAGGACCCGCCGCACCTCGGCGTAGGTCAGGCGGCGGGCGCTCCGGATCACCGTCTCGGCGAACCGGCTGTGGTGGACCCGCCCCCGGCGGTCGATGTCGAGGAAGACGGAGACCGTCAGGCGCGGCACGCCGGGCCGCAGCGAGCAGAGGCCGTTCGAGAGCCCCTCGGGGAGCATGGGGATGGCCCGCTCGGGGTAGTAGACGCTGGTCCCCCGGCGATAGGCCTCGAGGTCGAGGGCTTCCCCTTCCTTCACGTAGTGGGCCACGTCGGCGATGTGCACGCCCAGCCGCCAGGCGCCGCCCGGCAGGCGCTCGATCGAGACCGCGTCGTCGAAGTCGCGGGCGCTCTCGCCGTCGATGGTGACCACGACGCGGTCCCGCAGGTCCTCGCGCCCGGCCCAGTCCTGCGGCCGGGGATCGGGCGGAAACGCCGCCGCGGCGTCCAGGACGGCATCGGGGAAGTCCTCCGGAATGCCGTAGTGGCGCAGCACCACGAGCACGTCCACCCCCGGTTCCTCGGGATCGCCCAGCACCTCCACGACCCTGCCGCGCGGCGGCCGGCCCGGCGCGGGGCGATCGACCGCCACCACCACGTAGTGGCCGTCCGGCACCTCCTCCGCGCCGTCGACCGGCAGCTCCAGGGAGAGCTTGGGATCGAAGGGCGCGAGCCAGCGGATCCCCCGGTCGTCCGTCTCCAGCGTGCCGGTCAGCGTGTCGAAGCGGTTCCCCAGCACCTTGACGACGGTTCCCTCGGGCGGCCGGTCGTCCCACGGCCGGCCCTTCCCCAGGCGCCGGACCACCACCGTGTCGCCGTCCAGCGCTCGTTTGAGGTTCCGCCTGCGGACGAAGAACACGGGGTCCTGCCGCGGTCCCGGCCGGATCAGAGCATCGCCTTCTTCCAATTGCTGAACGATACCCACCGTCCAGCCGGTATGGCGGGGAGAGAACCAGCGGCCGTCCATCTCCACCGCCTTCCCCTCCGCCTGCAGGCGCTCGAGAGCGCGCGCCACCTCCTCGCGGCTCGCGTCCACCTTCCGCCGGAACTGCCCTGCTTCCATGCCCTCTTTGCCGGCCTCGTCGAGCCGGGCCAGGACTTCCTGGCGCAGGAGCCCCTCGGCTCCCGGGAATGTGATTGACATGGCGCCTGTTCTCTCCCTAGAATCGCGAGCGCGCTGCGAAAGTGGCGGAATTGGTAGACGCGCAAGATTCAGGATCTTGTGGTCGCAAGGCCGTGGGGGTTCGAGTCCCCCCTTTCGCACCAACCCTCGAACTCCCCTCTAGAACCGTCCCTACGACAGCTCGGCCTGCTGCCGGATGTACTCGACCACGTCCGGATCCTCGAAGCCCGGGACCTGCCGCAGCTCCCCCCAGTTCGCGAGCGGTCCGTTCTGCTCGCGGTACATGAGGAGGGCTTCCGCCCGCTCGCGCCCGATCCCGGGAACGCCGGCGAGATCCTCCAGGCTCGCGTTGTTGAGGTTGACCACGGGAGACTTGTCCAGCAAGTGCCTGGCCATGGATGAAACCTCCTTCGAAGACTCGCACCCCCGTCGAGGGCGCGCCGTTTCACCGGATGGGTTTGCAGGGGAGGTGCCAGAGCGTGCCGGCCCTCAGCTCCCTCTCCGCATTCTGCACGTCGGGCGGTCTGCCCTGTTCGGCAAGAGCGCTTTCCAGACACCCTCTTCAGACCACCGCCCGGCGCGCCGCCACGGCCCGCAGGGGGAAGACCGACTCCAGGCCGGCCGCGGCGCGGAGCGTGGTCCAGGGGATCGCCTGCAGCAGCTCCCGGAAGCGCCCGTCGAAGCCCCGGCGGCCGGTCTCGTGGATGAACCTGGCGATCCCGCCGAGGCGGCCGGGAGTGGGCCGGCCCGAGATCTCCCAGGGATGGACCACCGCCACCGGCAGGCCGCCCTCGCCGGCGTGATCGAGGGCGGCGCAGATGATCCGGTCGGGGTTGACGAGGCGGCCCGTCCAGCTCCCGGCCGGCAGCCGCAGCGGACCGCCGAAAGTGAGCGGCGGGAACTCAAAAAGGTCCGCCGACGGCCCCGGGCCGAGCCAGCGCAGGCGCGAGGCGAAGCGCGGATTGCCCGGCCGGCCGGCGAGCGGACAGGGGGTGAGCGAGCTGTCGTAGAGGAACCCCATCTCGACCACCAAGGGGAGACACGAGCTGGCGAGGCAGCGCAGCGACCACTCCGGCGCCCGAAAGCCGAGCACCGGCTCCCCGAGGAGGTCTTCCAGCAGCTCCTTGGACCGCTCGACGTCGCTCCTGAAAGCGCTGAGGGAGCGCTCGCAGGCGCGCAGGTGCAGGTAGCCGTGGCTCGCCACCTCGTGGCCGGCCGCGGCGATCTCCCGGATCCGCCGGGGCAGCCGCTCCGCCACCTCCCCGAGCACGAAGAAGGTCGCCGAGCACCCCGCCTCCCCCAGCAGCTCCAGCAGCTCCGGGATCAGCCAGTCCAGCTCCTCCGGCAGGGGCGGCCTGTTCTTCGGATTGACGTAGTCCGGCACCAGACAGGTGTGGTACCACTCCTCGATGTCCACCGTGAGGGCGTACCCGAACGGCCCCTTCAGACGCGCGACCCGGG
>DASWME010000349.1:0-8444 GCA_036399915.1 Thermoanaerobaculia bacterium | reverse complement strand
CAAGAGCTTCGCCGCTATATCAAAGCTCACAACAAACATTCTGCGAAGCCCTTCGTCTGGACGAAGTCTGCCGAGGGCATCCTTGAATCCGTCAACCGAACTCGGCAAGCCGGAACGAATTAACCGGACGGTACACTAGCGGGCCGCGCGGGGACTCCTGTTTCCGAGCGAGATAGAACGATGTCCAAGCTGCGCCTCAAGATCTCGATGTCCCTCGACGGCTTCGTTGCCGGTCCCAACCAGAGCGTGGACAACCCTCTCGGGGTGGGCGGCATGCGTCTGCACGAATGGGCGCTTCCATTGGCGGTCTGGCGCTCGATGCATGGTCTCCCAGGCGGAGAGGTCAACGAAAGCACGCAGGTGGTCGAGGAGTCGCTGGCCAACATCGGAGCCACGGTGATGGGGCGCAACATGTTTGGCGGCCATCCGGGCCCTTGGGATGCCGAGAAACCATGGAACGGTTGGTGGGGAGTCAACCCGCCGTTCCATCACCCGGTGTTCGTTCTGACGCATCACGCACGAGAGACGCTCGAGCTCGAAGGCGGAACGACCTTCACATTCGTTACCGACGGCATCGAGGCAGCGCTCGAGGAGGCGCGGCAAGCCGCCGGAGGCAAGGATGTGTCGCTCGCCGGCGGAGCGAAGGCCGCCCAGCAATATCTCGCGGCGGGGCTCGTGGACGAGATGGAGATCAACCTCGTGCCGATGCTGCTTGGCAGCGGTGAGCGGCTGTTCGATGGCGTCGGTACCGATCTTCACGGCCTCGAGCTGGTGCGGACGGTCGCCACACCAGAGGTGACGCACCTCAAGTTCGCAAGGCGCTGAGACGGCAGAGCCGGCCGAACCCGGCCTTTTGATGGCACAATAAGGCCGTGGAGACGCCTACCCATCTCAAGGACGCCCGGGTGGCCATCGACGCGGCCCGTAGGCAGGCGGCCGAGGAGGGCAAGCGGGTCGCCGTGGTCTTCGGCGCCGACTGGTGCCCCGACTGCGAGGCCTTCAAGAAAGCCCTCGAACATCGGCTCGTGGCACCCATCCTCGCGCCCAGCTTCGTGGTCGTCAAGGTCTCGGTGGGGGACCGCAACCGCAACCTCGACCTGATGGCGGAGTACGGCATGAGCGTGGGCAGCGGCATTCCCGCGGTGGCGATCCTGGAGCCGGATGGGCGGCTGGTCGTCTCGCAACGCGACGGGGAGTTTCGCAACGCCAGCTCCCTCCTCTCGGTGGCCGAGATCGTCTCCTTCTTCCATCGCTGGGCGCCGAACCGCCCCGGGGCGAGCTAGCGCTCCGCAGTTCCTTTCTCGCCTGGATCATTTTTGGTTCCCTGGGGTCACGCCGTTCCAATCCGGGCTTGCTTAAATAAGGCCCCCAGGATTCTGCAAGGAGCGTTTGGCTTGGAGACCCTCCGCAATCCCTACATCGGCCGCATCGTCACCATCGAGGAAGGGGCGGGGGTGATGAGGTGAGTCGCGCAGGCCGTGGAGACGCCCCGGCGGGGCGTCTCGGATGGTGGAGGATGGCGAAAATGCGTGCCCACGTCCATAGGGACGCAGCATGTGCCCCTGCACCGGCCCGAGGCGCGTTCCTCCTTGCCTGTCTGATCGCCGCGACAGTCCTTTGCGCCGCCGCGGCGCCGCCGTCCTCTATTCCCAGGGACGAGTTGCTCTGGCACCACCGCAACCTGGGCAAGGCGTTCTACGAGAACCCCACGACGCAGTACCAGGCGGTGGAGGAGTTCAAGGCCGCCCTCGACCTCGCGCCGGACTCCGCTCGCGAGCGGGTCAATTACGGCCTCGCCCTGCTCAAGGCCGGCAAGACCGCCGAGGGGATCGCCGAGCTGGAGAAGGCGCAGAAGCGGGACCCGTCGATCCCGCACACCTGGTTCAATCTCGGCATCGCCTACAAGCGCGACTCCGGCTACGAGCGCGCCATCGCCCAGTTCCAGAAGATGACCGAGCTGGTGCCCGGCGAGCCGGTCTCCCACTTCAACCTGGGGATGCTCTACAAGCTCACCGGCAAGCCGGACCTCGCCCTGCGCCACTTCGAGGAGGCGGCGCGGCTCGCTCCCGGCCTCGCCGGCCCCCACTTCCAGCTCTACAACGCCTACAAGGCCGCCGGCCGCGCCGAGGACGCCAAACGCGAGCTGAAGACCTTCCAGGAGATCAAGAAGCGCCAGGAGGGCGCGGTCGTGCCCGAGGACCTGGAGTGGAGCTGGTACGCCGAGATCTACGACGAGCCCGAGCCGGCCGGCGCTCCGCAGCCCGCCGCAGCGCCGAAGTGGGAGCCGCGCGAGCTGGCCTCGGGGGCTGCCGGTCTCGATCCCGCCACGGCCTCCCTAGCCGTGCTCGACGCGGACGGCGACGGCAGGCCCGACCTGCTGGCCGCGTCGGCCGCGGGCGCGGGTCTGTTCCTCGGCGGCTCCAAGCCCGTGGAGAAGAGCGGGCTGGAGGGCCTGAAGGGCGTCACGGCTGCAGCTCCGGGGGACTTCGACAACGACGGCCGCGCCGACCTCTGCGTGGTGGCCGGCGGCGCCGCGGCGCTCTACCGCAACGCCGGCGGACGTTTCGAGAAGACCGCTGCGCAGCTCCCCGCCGGGAGCTTCCGCAAGGCTGTGTGGCTCGACTTCGATCACGATTACGACCTCGATCTCATCCTGCTCGGCGACTCGGCCGCCCTGGTGCGCAACCAGGGTGCGGGCGGCTTCAAGGACGAGACGGCCCGGTTCCCGTTCGTTCCCGGCAAGGCCCTGGACGCCGCGGTCCTGCACGTGCATTCGGACACCCAGGGGCTTGATCTCGCGGTGGTTTACGCGGACCGGCCCGGCGTGATCTACCGCGACCGTCTGGGCGGGAGCTACGAGGCCGTGCCGGCCGAGGCGCTGTTGGCGGGCGCGGTCCCGCTCGCGGTCTTCGACGCGGACGGCGACGGCTGGACCGACCTCGCCGCCGGCCCGGCCCTGCTGATCAATCAGCGGGCTCAAGGGTGGAAGGCGGAGAAGGCCGCGGCGGCGGCGCCGTTCGTCTTCGCGGACCTCGACAACCGCGGGGCGCCCGCGCTCGTCGCCGCTCCGGCGGCCGCGACGGCCCTGGCGGAAGCCGACTTCGACGGCGACGGCCGGGTGGACCTGGCGGCGGTGGGCGGGGACGGCTCGCTGAAGCTCTTCCGCAACGCGGCCGGCACCGGCAACCGCTGGCTCGCCGTGTCGCTGGAGGGGGTGAAGAACCTCAAGCTGGCGCCCGGCGCCGAGGTCGAGGTCAAGGCCGGACAGACCTACCAGAAGAAGCTCTACCGCGGCGTCCCGCTGGTCTTCGGCCTGGGGGAGCGGGCCGAGGTGGACGCCGTGCGCATCACCTGGCCCAACGGGCTGATCCAGAACGAGACCAGGCAGCCGGCGGGCCAGCTCGCCGCGGTCAAGGAGGCGCCGCGCCTCTCCGGCTCCTGCCCGATGATCTTCACCTGGAATGGCGAGCGCTTCGAGTTCATCACCGACGTGCTGGGCGTCGCTCCGCTCGGCGCCTCGGCGGGCGACGGCGAGTACTTCCCGGTGGATCACGACGAGTACGTCCAGATCCCCGGCGAGGCCCTGGCCGCGAAGGACGGCGCCTATGAGGTGCGGATCACCGAGGAGCTGCGCGAGGTGGCCTTCCTCGATCAGGTCCACCTGATCGCCGTCGATCACCCGGGCGAGGTCGAGGTCTTCACCAACGACAAGTTCAAGGGGCCGCCGTTCCCCGAGTTCCGGCTGTTCGGCGTCGCGCGCAAGGTCCGCCCGGTGGCGGCCCGCGACGCCCAGGGGCGTGACGTGCTCGACCGGCTGCTCGCCCGCGACCGGCGGTACCCGGACGGCTTCCAGCGCGACTCGGCCGGCGTGGCTGAGATGCACCACCTGGACCTCGACTTTGGAGAGGCTGCTCCGGACGGCCGCGCCATCCTCGTGCTCTCCGGCTGGGTGGACTGGGCGGACGGCAGCACCTTCCTGGGGGCTGCGCAGGCGGCTGGCGGCGGGCTCGTGATGCCGCGCCTCAAGGTCAAGGACGAGGCCGGCCGCTGGGTGACGGTCGACGAGGACATGGGTATCCCGGCCGGCAAGCCCAAGACCATCGTCGTGGACCTCACGGGCAAGTTCCGTTCCGCCTCCCGCGAGGTCCGCATCGAGACCAACCTCTGCGTCTACTGGGACGAGATCTTCCTCTCTGAGGGGACGGGCGAGCCGCCCGTGGAGCTGACGGAGCTGGCGCCGGCCCGGGCCGAGCTGCGCTTCCGCGGCTTCTCGCGGCCGGTGATCCACCCCGAGCGCAAGCAGCCGGAGAGCTTCGACTACCAGACCTGGATGCCGGCCTCGATGTGGAACCCGACGCCCGGCCTCTACACCCGCTATGGCGACGTCCGTCCGCTGCTCGCGGAGGTGGACGACCGCATGGTGGTGATGGGCTCGGGCGACGAGATCCGCCTGCGCTTCGACGCGCGGGCCCTGCCGCCGCTGCCGGCCGGCTGGCGCCGGGACTTCCTGCTCAAGGTGGACGGCTGGGCCAAGGACGCCGACGCCAACACGGCCTTCGGGGCGAGCGTCGAGCCCCTGCCGTTCCACGGCATGAGCCAGTACCCGTACCCGGCAAATGAGCGCTTCCCGGACGACGATGTGCACCGTATCTATCGGGAGCATTACAACACCCGCCCCGCCCTGCGGCTGATCCGGCCGCTGCGCGACGGACAGCCCCGGCCATAGCCGCGGGAGGGGCAACATGGAAGGAAGGGCAAGGACATGAAGACGCTGACGAAGTCGATCTGGATGTGGTTGGCGCTGCTGGCCTTCCCCGCGGCGGGGTTCTGCGGCGGGGCCTGGCTGCCGGAGCCGGGCAAGGGGGATATCCAATTGGGCTTCAGCCGCAAGACGGCGAGCACCTCGTGGGACACGCAGGGCAACTCGTACACCAACCTGACCACCCGCGACGGCAGGCGGGTGATCACCTATCACGACTTCCGCTACGCCTACCTCTCGGGCGAGCTGGGGCTGTTCTCGCGGGTATCCGCCCGCTTCCTCCTCACCTACCTCGACGGCTACGAGGGGCCGCACTTCGACCTGGAGAAGAACGCCGGCTTCTCGGACGCCTGGGTGGGCCTCAAGTTCGGCCTGACGCAGGGGAGCTGGCCTATGGCGCTCGCCGCCACGACGCGCACGCCCTACCTCTACGACCAGCCGGGGGCCTACAGCCGCTATCTCTTCGACGCCCAGGGGAACCGCCGCGGCGTCAGCCCCGAGTGGCGCGGCCTGCTCAAGCGCGACTACACGCTCTCCTACCTGCTCAGCCACTCCTACCGCGAGGGTCGCGGCTGGGTGAACCTGGAGACGGGATACACCTGGCGCGAGGGCGCGCCCGCGGACCAGGTGCCGCTCTGGGCCGAGGTGGGCTATCCGCTGCCCTGGCGGGGAATCGCCGTCAAGGGGACCCTCAACGTCGTCGAGAGCATGGGCAATGACTCGCTACGCCAGCCCGACGACCGCTTCGGCGCCAGCGCCACCAACAACTTCAACGACGCGAGCATGGCCAAGGTGGGCGTCTCATTTCTCGTGCCGCTGAACAGCCGGGGGCTGGGCCTCGAGGCCGGCTACAACCAGTGGGTCTGGGGCGAGTCGGCGCGGCGGTACCGCGAGCCGTATCTGTCTCTGGGGTACAGGTTCTAGGGTTCACGCAGAGCGCGTTTTCCGCGGTCGGCGGCACCCTCTCTTTCGGAGAGCCACGATTGCGGTACGTCGATCGACGGGCTTTGGGGGAAGCCCAAGGTCAGGCCGCAAGCCGTCCGTGGGAACGTCAACGGCCCCCCGACTCTAAAGGAGGTTGTCAGATGGCGAATGCTTCCAGTGGTGGGAGGAGGCGCTTGGCGCTGTTGTGTCTCGTTGCCGTGATCGTCGCCCTCGGCTGGGCTCTGCCCGCCGCCGCGGCCGGCCGCTCCTTCGCCGAGGCCCCGATGCAGGTCATGACCAAGGGGCTGACGGCCGAGCAGCACCTGCTGCGCCAGGTCGAGCTGGGCCGGCGGCTGGTCCGCGAGCTGCCGGCGGAAGCCCTGGAGAAGGCGATCCGGGTCCCCCTCACTCCTGAAGAGATCGCCGCCGTGGACCAGGCGCCGCGGTGGGTCAGCCCGCTCAAGATCGGCTTCGTCAAGGCCCTGACGCCGGCGATCGTGGTCGCCGGACTGGACCGCGAATCGCTGCAGCGGCAGCCGTTCGAAAGCGGCTTGACCCGGCAGAATGGGCTCGTCTGGGCGGCCGTCGTGAAGGCTGAGGACGCGGGCGCCATCCGCCTGCACGTTCAGGACATGCTGCTTCCTCGCAATGTCGAGCTCTACGTCTACACCCGGAGCGGCGAAGCCTACGGACCATACACCGGCCTCGGCCCCAACGGCACCGGGGAGCTGTGGGCCCCGACGGTCTTCGGCCCCGAGGCGGTCCTCCAGCTCCGTTTCACCGGGCCGGTGAGCGACGCCGATCTGCACGGCGCGTCCTTCAAGGTTGCGGAAGCCGGGTTCATCACCCGGAACTTCGCCCGCGAGCTGCAGGACACCTTCCTGACGCCGACGCCGCCCCTCGAGAAGGCGGCTCCCGGAACCGATGCGGCCTGGCCCTGCGGCAATGAGAGCTGCATCGTCGACGCGACGTGCACCAACGTGGCCGCCGCGAATCCCGCCAAGCTCGCCGTCGCGAAGATCGAGTGGGTCTCGGGCGCGTTCATCTACACCTGCACCGGCGGGCTCATCTCCGACACCAATCCGTCGCAGGACAACTTCTTCCTGACTGCCAACCATTGCATCAGCAAGAACAGCAACGCTCAGAACGCCAACTTCTACTGGCGGTTCGCCACCTCGTCCTGCAACGGGACCTGTCCCGCCAACAACGGCTGGCCCTACCACACGACGGGATCCACGGTCTCGGCGACCGGCAGGAAGGGGGATTTCACGCTGCTGCATCTGAACGCGAGCCCGCCAGTCGGCTCGGTCTTCCTGGGCTGGACCAGCGCGCCCGTGGCCAACACCAACGGCGCGAACTTGTATCGGATCAGCAATCCAGGCTTCGGGCCTCAGGTCTACTCGCAGCACAACGTGGACACCAGCGCCGGGACGTGCTCGGGTTGGCCACGCGGCGAGCGCATCTACAGCCGCGACATCACCGGCGCGATCGACGGTGGCAGCAGCGGCTCGCCGATCGTCAATGCCTCGTCGCAGATCGTCGGCCAGCTCAGCGGCACCTGCGGGCTCAGCCCGAGCGAGGTGTGCTCCAGCGGTCCGGGTGAAGCCAACGCGACTGTGGACGGAGCGTTCGCGTTCTACTTCTCGACGGTCAAGCCGTTCATCAACCCGTAGTCCGGCGGCAGCCAATGGGCCTCGGGAGCGTTCTCCCCCCGAGGCCTCACCCCCTGACCCCCTCTCCCTGACGGGAGAGGGGGGGAACGGCGGATTCTTCGCGTTCCATCCCACGCGCTATGATCTGGCCTGCCATGGCCGATCATCCACAAGAACAGGGACTCTGGATCGACGGCGGGCGGGTCGCTAACAGAGGAGGACCTGTGAGCCAGCGCGCCCGTACCAGACTGCAGCGTCTCTGCCTCCTGCTCGTCCTGCTCGCGCCGTCGCACCTCGCGGCCGCCCCCACCGTAGCGCCGCCCCCCACACCCGGCCCACTGTACGCACGCGAGCCCGACGTCGGCGCTTCGGCGATCGTCTTCGTCTCCGGCGACGACCTCTGGACGGTCCCCCGCGAAGGCGGCGTCGCCCGCCACGTGGCCGCCGGTGAGGGCCGCAAGCGCCGGCCGAAGCTCAGCCCGGACGGCGCGACGATCGCCTTCACCGGCCGGCACGACGCGCTCTACACCGTCCCGGCCGCCGGCGGCGAGCCGTCGCGCGTCACCCACCACCCGGGAGCGACGGATCTCTGCGACTGGACGGCGGACGGGCGGCTGCTCTTCATGACCGACGGCTTCATGCACCTGTTCGACGGCGACGGCGAGGCGCGCATCCGCCAACTCTTCACGATCGCGGCCGGGGGCGGCCTCCCCGAGCGCATCGCGCTCCCCTACGGGGCCAACGGCGCGATCGACGACGGCGGCGAATGGCTCGCCTATACCTATTACGCCGAGGGGCACGCCGAGGCGCGCGGCCGCCACCTCGGCGGCAACGCTCCCGACGTCTGGCTCTTCAACCTGCGCACGCGCGCCTCGCGCAAGATCACCGAGTGGGAGGGGACCGACACGGCGCCCATGTGGCACGGGCGGACGGTCTACTACCTCTCGGACGCCGGCGCGGAGCGGCGGCTGAACCTCTGGTCGTTCGACACGGCAGGCGGCACGCGACGCCAGCTGACGCGCTACGCCGACTTCGACGTGAAGTGGCCATCGGTCGGCCCCGGGCCGCGCGGCGAGGGCGAGATCGTCTTCTCGCACGGTGCGCGCCTC
>DASWME010000348.1:0-15691 GCA_036399915.1 Thermoanaerobaculia bacterium | reverse complement strand
GCCGTCCGGCGCCTGGATCGCGCCGGGGAAGTCCGCCCAGTTGGCGAGCAGGTCCGGGCCGGAGGCGATCGTCGACGGCGCGGCCCAGCGGTCGCCGGAGAGGCGGGAGAAGCGCAGGCGGTGCCCCTTGCCGTCTCGGGTCGCAATGGGCTCGAGCCAGGTGAGGAGGACGTCCCTGCCGGCGAGGGCCAGGCTGGGGCCCATGGCCCCCGGTCCCGCCGGGGGATCGAGCGGGCGCGAGGCGAGGCCGGCGCGGGGAGCGGGAGCGGCGGCTCCCGCGAGGAGCGCCAGGGCCGCCGGGACCGGGATCAGGCTGAGGAGCCGCCGGCGCAGGTCAGTGCCCCTGCATGCCGCTCATCTCGCCCTTTTTCAGCTCCACGACGCCGCAGGCCAGTCGGTCGCCGGAGTTGCCCGTGGGCTGGGTCGTGCAGTCGTCCGCGCCGGTGTGGAGGATGACCGCCTTGCCGACCGCCGAGCTGGCGCCGGTGAGCGAGATCAGGTTGGTGGTCGTGTCCAGGTGGCCGGTGCCGTCCGCTCCCACCTCGAGGTTGCCGAAGTCGCCCGCGTGACGGGGGTCCGTGGGCGGGCAGGCGTGGGGCGCGCCCGTGGGGTTGAAGTGGCCGCCGGCGGAGGTGAAGTGCTTCTCTCCGCCGTGCTCGCACAGGCCGTTCTCATGCAGGTGAAGCCCGTGCCGGCCGGCGGGCACGCCTTCCACGTGGGCCACGATCCGGACGCCGTTGCCCGCCGGGGTGAAGGTGACCGTGCCGGACAGGCTGCTCCCCGGAGCGCCCTGCAGCGTGGCCGCGGCGCTCAGCGGGGTGGCGGACTTCATGGGGCCATGATCCATCTGATCCTTGGCCATCGTCTCGTCGCTGGTCTTCGCCTTCTCGACCCGCGGGCCGCAGGCGATCAGCGCGAGAAGACCGAGAACCGGGAGGGCCCATGCGCTCCTGAAATGATTCATAGCTCTCTCCTCCTGGAAAAAGAACGTCCCTCGTTCACAACAGGTTCTTCAGCTCCATGTGGACGTCGGCCAGGTTGCGGGAGATCACGATCTCGACCGGCGTCGATGCCTCGTCGCGCGCCAGCCAGAGGTCGAGCTTGCCCTTCCACTTGCGGCGGCCGGGCACCTCGATGCCGCGGATCGAGTAGCGGCGGACCTGCATCACCTTGCCGTCGCGTGTCTTGCGGGTGTCGAGGCCCAGCGGGATCACCACCACGGGGTAGATCTTGCCGTCGGACCAGATCTCCATCCGCCGCGTCTTCTCCGGCGGGTCCTGCCGGATGGCGTAGATGCCGGACGCCACGTCGAGCACCCCGTCCTGGGCGATGGGTTCGCTCTTGGACTTGGTCTCGCCGCGCCACGAGTAGGCACTCCAGGCCCGGATCGGCTGCAGAGTGCGCACGTCGAGCTCCGAGCCGTAGCGGAAGTACTCCCCCTGGCGGGTGGCGCTGGAGGTGATGGTCAGCTCGCTGCGCAGGCGGCCGTTGCGGTCCGTCTTGAAGGTGAGGGAGCCCTCGCCCTGGTGCGGCAGGAACAGGCTGGCCAGGTTGCCCATGAAGTTGCGGAGCTGCCAGCGGTACTGGAACTCCTCGCTCTGCCCTGCTCCTTGAGCGGAGGCTCCCGAGGAGAGGACCATCAGGAAGGACAGGGCCGACAAGAGGAGGATCCTGCGCAAGTTGGAGTTCATGGCGTTACCTGTTGGAATGGCGCAACCGCGGCGGACCACTCCCGGAAGATCCCACAGCCGGGACGATGCCCGCGGATACGCAGTGGTTATAACAGAAGCAAGCGCCCTGGCATGCCCGGAATCCGCAGATTGTAGGAAATCCAGGTACGGTAGACTCCACCGGCTCGCAAAGGAGAGCCTCCATGCCCCACAGCCGTCTTCGGATCCGCCGTCTCCTCCTGAGCCTGGCCGCCCTCTGCCTGGCGGCGCCGGCCGTGGCCCAGCCTCCCTCGCCGGAGAGCTTCCTCGGCCACCGGGTGGGCGCGGACCGCAAGCTCGCCCCCTGGCCCAGGGTGGTCGAGTACCTGCGCCTCCTCGACGCCGCCTCGGACCGGATCTCCATCGAGTCGGCGGGCAAGTCCACGCAGGGCAACGACATGCTCGTCCTCGTGATCACCTCGGAGGAGAACCAGAAGCGGCTCGACCGCTACCGCGAGATCGCCCGCCGGCTCGCCAACCCGGAAGGGCTCTCCGCGCCGGACGCCCGCGCCCTGGCGGCCGAGGGGAAGACGATCGCTCTCGTCACCTGCTCGATCCACTCGACCGAAGTGGGGTCGACCCAGATGGCCATGGAGTTCGCCTGGGACGTGGCGACCACCCGCGATCCGGCCCTGCTCTCCTGGCTCGACGACGTGATCCTCCTGCTCATGCCGTCCATCAACCCGGACGGCCAGGTGATGGTGGTGGACTGGTACGACAAGCAGCTCGGCACCCCTTACGAGGGGGGGCCGATGCCCTGGCTCTACCACGTGTATACGGGGCACGACAACAACCGCGACTTCTACATGCTGACCCAGAAGGAGTCGCAGGCGGTCAACGACCTGCTCTACCGCCGCTGGTTCCCGCAGATCTTCCTCGACGAGCACCAGATGGGCTCGACCGGGCCGCGCATGTTCGTGCCGCCCCAGGCCGACCCGCTGGCCCCGGAGGTCCACTCGCTGATCTTCCGCCAGGCCGACCTGCTGGGCACGGTCATGAGCATGCGCCTGGAGGAGGCGGGCAAGCTCGGCGTGGGGAGCGACATGATCTTCGACAGCTACTGGCCGGGGGGCACCCGCAACACGGCCTGGTGGAAGAACGTCACCGGGCTGCTGACCGAGGTGGCGAGCGCCGACATCGCCTCGCCGGTCTATATCGATCCCAGCGAGCTGCGCGGCGGCGTCAAGGGACTGCCCGAGTACAAGCGGCAGTCGAACTTCCCCTCGCCCTGGCCGGGCGGCTGGTGGCGGCTGCGGGACATCGTGGAGTACGAGCTGGTGGCCACCCGCGCCTTCCTGGAGTCGGCCTCCCGCTACCGCGAGAGCCTGCTGACCAACGTCTACCGCATGGCCCGCGAGGCGATCGAGCGGGGGGGCGGCGAGCCGCCGTACGCCTTCCTGATCCCCCCGGACCAGCGCGATCCGGTGGCGGCGGCCCTGCTGGTGGAGCTGCTGCTGCGCCACGGCGTGCGGATCGAGCGGGCGCAGGCGCCATTCACCGTGGGGCGCGCGGCCTACCCGGAGGGCACCTACGTCATCCCCGCCGCCCAGCCCTACCGCGCCTTCCTCCTCACCATGCTGCGGCGGCAGCGCTATCCGGAGATCGTCCCCTACGAGGGAGGACCGATCTTCCCGCCCTACGACGTGACCGCCTGGTCGCTCCCCCTCTCCATGGGGGTCGAGGTGGCGGAAGCCGAGGCGCCCGTCGCCGGCGCGGTCGCCCGGCAGCGCCTCGACGCCCCGGTGTGGCCTGGCGGGACGGTGGCCCGCGGAGCCGGCGGCTATCTCATCCCCCACGCGGCGGACTCGGCGGTGACCGCCCAGAACCGGCTGCTCGCGGAGGGCAGGAAGCTCTACTGGCTGAAGCAGGCCCCGCCCGGAGGGGAGGCCGGCGACCTCTACATCCCCGCCGGGGAGGTCACCCCCGAGGCGCTGAGCCGGCTCTCGCAGGAGCTCCACCTCCCGGTCGTGCCGCTCGAGCGGGCCCCCGCCGGGCCGGCGTTGCGGGTGAAGCCTATCCGGGTGGGGCTCTACAAGCCCTGGGTGGCCAGCATCGACGAGGGGTGGACCCGCTTTCTCTTGGAGCGCTACGGCTTCGCCTTCCAGAGCCTGGACAACGAAGCCTTGCAGGAGGGCTCCTACCGGGGCAAGGTGAACGCGGTGCTCCTGCCCGCGGTGGACCCGGTCATCCTGGAGAAGGGCGAGCCCGGCTCCGCCGAGGCCCGCCGGTTCTGGGAGCCGCTGCCGCCCCCCTACGCCGGGGGGATCGGAGGCGAGGGGGGCCGGAAGCTCAGGAAGTGGGTGGAGGACGGCGGCGTCCTGGTGGCGCTCGACGCCTCGACCGGCTATGCCATCGACCTCTTCGGGCTCCCGGTGCGCAACGTCCTCGACAAGGTCCCGGAGGAGCAGTTCCACGCCCCCGGCTCCATGCTCCGCATCCGGCTGGACACGGGCCACCCCTTGAGCTACGGGATGGGCGCCGAGGAGATCGCCTACTTCGCCGACTCGCCCGCCTTCCAGACCAGCCCGCCCGACGCCCGCCTGGAGCGCCGGGTGGTGGCCACCTATCCGGACGACGCGGACGACATCCTGGCGAGCGGCTATCTCAAGGGGGGCGAGAGGCTGGAGAAGAAGGCGGCTGTCGTCGAGTACAAGGTGGGCAAGGGCCGGGTGGTGCTGATCGGGTTCCGGCCCCAACACCGGGCGCAGCCCCACCGCACGTTCAAGCTGCTGTGGAACGCGCTATACCTGGCGGGGCTGGAGGAGGCCAAACTCTAGTCCCCGCTCTCGAGCACCTCGCGCACCTTGGCGGCCAGCTCGCGGCCGCTGAAGGGCTTCTTCAAGAGGTGCGCGGCGTCGCTGGCGAGGGTGGTCCCCTCGGTCAGGCCGGCCGGATAGCCGGTGGCGAAGAGCACCCGCATCTCGGGACGCTTGAAGGAGAGCCGCTCGGCCAGCTCCACCCCGCTCATGCCGTCCATCAGGATGTCCGTCACCATGAGATGGATCGGCCCGGGATGGGCCTGGCTGATCTGGATGGCCTCGGCGGCGTCGGCGGCTTCGAGGACGTTGTAGCCGCGGCTGGTGAGGATCTGCACCAGCGGCTTGCGCACGTTCTCCTCGTCCTCGACGATCAACAGGGTCTCCCAGTCCCCCCGCTCCCCCGCGGTCCCAGCGCCCTCGCCAGCGGTGGCCTGCTCGGCGCTGGGAAGATAGATGTCGAAGCGCGCGCCGCTGCCCGGCTCGCCGTCGGCCACGATCAGGCCGCTGCTCTGGGCCACGATGCCGTAGGCGGTGGAGAGCCCGAGGCCGGTGATCTCCATGCCGCCCTTGGTGCTGAAGAAGGGCTCGAACGCGTGGCGACGCACCTCGTCCTGCATGCCTGGTCCGGTGTCGCTCACCTTGAGGAGCACCCACCGGACGGGGTTCGCCCGCTGGGGCCCGCCGCCGGGGACGCTGTCCACGTTCAGGGTCTCCAGGGTCAGCCGGCCGCCCTCCGGCATGGCATCGCGGGCGTTCGAGACCAGGTTCATGACCACCTGCTCGAACTGCTCGGGATCGACTGCGACCCGGTCGAGATCGGGATGGAGGTCCATCCTCAGCTCGATCTCGTCGCCCAGGAACCTGCGGATGCGGTCTTCCAGGCCGGTCAGCAGGTGGTTGAGCTGCACGACCTTGGGATGGAGCACCTGCCGGCCGCTGAAGGACAGGAGCTGGCGAGCGAGGGCGGCGCCCCGCTGGCCGACCTTCTCGATCTCCCGCAGGTGCTTGCGAGCGGGATCGTCCGCGGGCAGGCGGGCCAGCGCCAGCTCCGTTTCACACGCGATGGCGGTGAGCAGGTTGTTGAAGACGTGGGCGATGCCGCCCGCCAGCCTGCCCATGGCGTCCATGCTCTGCGCGAACGGGGGAGGCTCCTCGTTGGGGCGTGCCAGCCGGCGAGCCTCCGCCAGCCGGGGCGCGCTCTTGGCTTCTTCGGGACGCAGGTCCTCCATCGCCCGGACAGCCGGGTTGCTGTTGTTGGGATGTGTGCGCATACAGGGATCTCTTTCCTTCGGTGCCGCGCCGCGGCGGACCACCGGTTGGCGGAACGGGGTACAGAGGGGGCTTGAGCCGCCGTTCCTGGCGGGACGGATATGCAGGTTTCGGTCCAGCTCCGGGGGTCAGGAGGAGGAGATGTCGCCGTCCGGATCGGACGCCGCCCACCGCTGCAGGCGGGCCATGGCGCGGCAGGTGAGCTTGCGGATGCTGGAGGGGCAGTAGCCGAGTTGCCGCGCCACCTCGCTGGTGCTCAGGCCCAGGCCGAAGCGGAGCCAGAGAGCGGTCCGGTGGCGCTTCGCCAGCCCCCGAGTGAGGTTGCGCAGGTCGTGTAAAATCTCCTCCTTCTCCTGCGCCGGCGACTGCGGCCCGGAGATCTCCTCCAGCACGGTCAGTTCCACCGTCTGCACCCGGTCGGTCCGCTGCCTCTTCCAGTAGTTCGAGCACTTGTAGCGCAGCGTGCCCACCAGCCAGCCTTCCAGGTAGCGGATGGTGTCCCATTTCCGCAGGGCTTCGAGGAGCGCCTCCTGCAGGAGGTCCTCGGCGTCCTGCTGGGGTATGTCGTAGCTCTTGAGCACCCGCTTGAGGCGCGGGCGGATCCTCTTCAGGAACGCTTCGAGCGGCTCGCGCTCGGTGTCGGGGGCCGGGGCGTAGTCGGTGCAGGTCACGGGTGGCGCGCGCCCGGCGGGATGCGCCAGGCCGTCACCCGGACTTTATCATTGAGATCGGTAACTCGACCCCTGTTCTCAGAACATTCCGAGCTGCAGGCGTGCCGCCTCCGACATCATGGAGGGGTTCCAGGCGGGGTCCCACACCAGCTCGACGTCGGCGGACGTGACGCCGGGGACGCTCTCCACCTTGTTCTTGACCTCGATGGGGAGCGAGCCCGCCACCGGGCAACCGGGGGCGGTGAGGGTCATCTTGACCTTGACGGCGCCCCCCTCCTGAATGTCGATGTCGTAGATGAGGCCCAGCTCATAGATGTCCACCGGAATCTCGGGATCGAAGACCGTCTTCAGGGCCTCGACGATGCCGTTCTCGACGTCGGAGGGGTCGGTCGGGGCGGCCTTGGCGGCCTGGGGGTTCTCCGGGTGGGGATCGGCCATGGTGTCCTTCTTTCCTTACTCCGTCGTAACGGGGTGGTCCTTCTGGTCCAGCGCCGCCAGCAGGGTGTGCCAGGCGAGAGTGGCGCACTTGACCCGCATGGGGAACTCGCGCACGCCGCCGAAGACGGCGAGCTTGCCCAGCTCCGGCGATCCCTCGCCGGCGCCGGTGGTGACCAGGTCGTGGAAGCCGTGGAACAGCCGGCGGGCGTCCTCGACGCTCCGGCCCTTGAGCGCCTCGGTCATCAGCGAGGCCGAGGCGGTGGAGATGGCGCAGCCCGAGCCCTGGAAGGCGACGTTGCGGATGCGGTCCCCCTCCAGGTCCAGGTAGATGGTCACGCGGTCGCCGCAGAGGGGGTTGTATCCCTCCGCCCGGTGGTTCGCTTCCGGCAGGGTCCCGAAGTTGCGGGGCCGCCGGTTGTGGTCGAGGATGACCTCCTGGTAGAGGTCGCGCAGCTCGTTCATCCGAACAGCTCCCGCGCCCGGTGGAGGGCGGCGGCCAGGGCCTCGACCTCGCCCGGCGTGTTGTAGAGGGCGAAGGAGGCGCGCGTGGTGGCCGGCACCCGGAAGCGCTCCATCACCGGCTGGGCGCAGTGATGGCCGGCGCGGACGGCGATCCCCTCCCGGTCGAGGACCGTCCCCACGTCGTGGGGATGGATCCCCTCCATGGCAAAGGAGAGGACGGCCGCCTTCTCGCGCGCCGTGCCGACGATCCTCAGGCCGGGGACTTCCGCGAGCCGCTCCGTGGCCAGGGCGAGCAGCTCCCCTTCCCAGGCCGACACGGCGTCGAGGCCGAGGGAGTCGACGTACTCGAGGGCCGCGCCGAGGCCGATCGCCCCCTCGATGAACGGGGTCCCCGCCTCGAAGCGGTGGGGCGGCGGCGCGTAGGTGACCTCGTCGAAGGCGACGGTGCGGATCATGCCGCCGCCGCCCTGCCACGGGGGCATCCCGGCCAGCAGCTCCTCCCGGCCCCAGAGCACGCCGATGCCGCTGGGCCCGTAGACCTTGTGGCCGGAGAAAGCGTAGAAGTCACAGCCCAGCGCCTGCACGTCCACCGGCAGGTGCGGCGCCGACTGGGCGCCGTCCACGAGGACGGCCGCGCCGGCGCGGTGGGCCATCGCGGCCATCTCGCCGACCGGGTTGAGGGTGCCGAGGGCGTTCGAGACGTGAGCGAAGGCTGCGATCCGGGTACGGGGGGAAAGGAGGCTCGCGAACCCGTCGAGCCGCACCTCGCCGCGATCGTCGAGGGGCGCCACCCGCAGGCGCGCCCCCTGCTCCTCGCAGAGCATCACCCAGGGGACGATGTTCGAGTGGTGCTCGAGGCCGGTGATCAGCACCTCGTCGCCGGGTCCGACGTTCCTGCGCCCCCAGCTCGCGGCCACCAGGTTGATCGCCTCGGTCGCGCCGCGCAGGAAGACGACCTCGCGGGCGCTCGGGGCGTTCAGGAACCGCCGCACGGTCTCGCGCGCCCGCTCCCGCGCCTCCGTGGAGCGTTGCGAGAGGGTGTGGACCCCGCGCTCGACGTTGGCGTAGTAGCCGCCGTAGCAGGCGGCGATGGCGTCCAGCACCGCCCGCGGCTTCTGGGTAGAGGCGGCGTTGTCCAGGTAGACTAGGGGCCGGCCGTGGACCTTCGTGCCGAGGATGGGGAAGTCCGCCCGCACCCGGGCGAGGTCGTAGGCGGGCGCGATGGGCCGGGCGTCCCGCGTCTCCTCCCGGAAGGCCGCGCCGGCCGTGGCCATCATCGCCTCATACCGCCTGCCGGACGGTCTCGCCCTGAGGCAGGCGGGCGAAGAGGAACTCCTCCAGGTCCCGGCGCACGGGCTCGACCTTGATGCGCTCTACGATGTCGCTCGCGAAGGCATAGGTCAGCAGGCTGCGCGCCGCCTCCGCGCCGATGCCGCGGGAGCGCAGGTAGAAGACGGCGTCCTCGTCGAGCTGGCCAACCGTCGAGCCATGGGTGCACTTGACGTCGTCGGCGTAGATCTCGAGCTGCGGGTTGGAGTTGGCCACCGCGTCGCGCGACAGCAGCAGGTTGCGGTTCGACTGCTTGGCGTCGGTCTTCTGCGCGCCCGGGTGGACGTGGATGAGACCGTTGAAGACCGACCGCGCCTTGCCGTCCAGCACGCCCTTGTACAGCTCGTGGCTGGCGCAGTGGGGCTTGGCGTGCTCCACCCGCATGTGGTTGTCCACGAACTGGCTGCCGTTCAGCAGGTAGAGGCCGTTCAGGATGCAGTCGATCCCCTCGCCGTCGAGCACGGCGTTGACGTCGTTGCGCACCAGGGCGCCGCCCAGCGCGATCGAGTGCGAGGCGGGGACGCAGTTCCGCTCGCCCTGGAGCTGGAACGTCGCCATGTGGAAGGCCTCGCGGCTCTCGCGCTGCACCTTGTAGTGGTCCACCACCGAGTTCGGCTCCGCCACCAGCTCCGTCACCGGGCAGTTGAAGTAGCTGCCGAAGCCGGCATAGGTCTCCACCAGCGTGAGCTGGCTGCTCTCGCCGGCGACGATCAGGTTGCGCGGGAAGGAGACCGTGGCCCGGCCATCGTCCTCGGAGGAGGAGAGGAACAGCAGGTGGACCGGCCCCACCGTCGCGCCGCGGGGCACCCAGACGAAGGCGCCGTCGCGCAGGAAGGCCGTGTTCAGGGCCACGAACGGATGGTCTTCGAAGCGGGCGAACTGGCCGAGCCAGGGCTCGGCCTTCTCGGGGCTGCGTTCAAGGGCCTGGGCGAGGCTCGCCACCACGACGCCTTGGGGGAGGTCCCCCAGAGACGACAGCCGGGCCGAGAAGCGCCCGTCCACGAACACCAGCCGGGCGGCGGCGGCGAAGAGGAACGGCGCCATCTTCACCGGGTCCAGCGCGTCCGGATCGCTCTCGGACCGCTGAAACGTCCCCTGGGCGATGGGGGCCACGTTGGTCTGCCGCCACTCTTCCTGCTGGCGGGAGGTGGGGAAGCCGAGGGCCGCGAAGCGCTCGATCGCCATCCGGCGCAGCGCCTTGACCGCGGCGGGCTCGCCCGGCGGCAGCTCGCGCTGGAACCGCTCGAAGTCAGCGAGGTAGCCGGCCGCTCCGGCCGCCACGCTCTCCCGGATCTCCGTCGCCGTCATGGCGCTCCCCTCACGCGCCCACCGGTTGCGGGACGGGCCGCTCCGGCGGCGCCACCTCGAGCCAGGAGTAGCCCTTCTCCTCCAACTCCAGGGCCAGCTCCTTGCCGCCCGAGCGGACGATCTGGCCGTCCACCAGCACGTGCACGTGGTCCGGCACGATGAAGTTGAGCAGCCGCTGGTAGTGGGTGATCACCAGGAACGCCCGGTCGGGCGAGCGCAGGGAGTTGACGCCGTCGGCCACGATGCGCAGGGCGTCGATGTCGAGCCCCGAGTCCGTCTCGTCCAGGACGCACATCCGCGGCTCCAGCACGGCCATGTGGAAGATCTCGTTGCGCTTCTTCTCGCCGCCGGAGAAGCCCTCGTTGACCGGGCGGCTCAGCAGGCTCTCCTCCATGTGCACCAGCTTCATCTTCTGGCGCACCAGGGTGAGGAACTCCAGAGCGTCCATCTCCGGCAGGCCGCGGTGCTTGCGCACGGCGTTGAGCGCCGCCTTGAGGAAGTAGGTGTTGCTCACCCCGGGGATCTCCACCGGGTACTGGAAGGCCATAAAGACCCCTTCGCGGGCCCGCTCCTCGGGGTCCATCTCCAGCAGGTCCCTGCCGTCGAAGAGCACCTGCCCGGCGGTGACCTCGTAGGCGTCCTGGCCGGCCAGCACCCGGGCCAGCGTGCTCTTGCCCGAGCCGTTCGGGCCCATCATCGCGTGCACTTCGCCGTTGCGGATCGTCAGATCGATCCCCCGCAGGATCTCGTTGCCCTCCACGGAGGCGTGCAGGTTCTTGATTTCCAGCATGCTCATCCGACGCTCCCCTCCAGGTTCACCGCCAGCAGCTTCTGGGCTTCCACCGCGAACTCCATCGGCAGCTCGCGGAAGACCTCCTTGCAGAAGCCGCTGACGATCATCGACACGGCATCCTCCGTCGAGATCCCCCGCTGGTTGCAGTAGAAGATCTGGTCCTCGCCGATTTTCGAGGTCGTCGCCTCGTGCTCCATGCGCGCGAGCGGGTTCTGCACGTCGATGTAGGGGAACGTATGGGCGCCGCACTTGTCGCCGATCAGCATCGAGTCGCACTGCGAGAAGTTGCGGGCGTTGTCGGCCCCCTTCAGGATCTTCACCTGGCCGCGGTAGGTGTTCTGGCCGTGGCCGGCCGAGATGCCCTTCGAGACGATGTTGCTCTTGGTGTTCTTGCCGATGTGGATCATCTTCGTGCCGGTGTCCGCCTGCTGGTAGCCCTTGGTCAAGGCCACCGAGTAGAACTCGCCGACCGAGTTGTCCCCCTTGAGGATCACGCTCGGATATTTCCAGGTGATCGCCGAGCCGGTCTCCACCTGGGTCCAGGAGATCTTCGCGTTCGCCCCCTCGCACTTGCCGCGCTTGGTGACGAAGTTGTAGATGCCGCCCCGGCCCTGCTCGTCTCCCGGGTACCAGTTCTGGACCGTCGAGTACTTGATCGTCGCGTCCTTGAGAGCGACCAGCTCGACCACCGCGGCGTGGAGCTGGTTCTCGTCGCGCATCGGCGCCGTGCAGCCCTCGAGGTAGGAGACGTAGGCCCCCTCGTCCGCGATGATCAGGGTACGCTCGAACTGGCCCGAGTTGCGGGCGTTGATCCGGAAGTAGGTCGACAGCTCCATCGGGCAGCGCACCCCCTTGGGCACGTAGACGAACGAGCCGTCCGAGAACACCGCCGAGTTCAAGGTGGCGAAGAAGTTGTCCGTATAGGGCACCACCGAGCCCATGTACGTCTGCACCAGCTCGGGGTGGTTGCGCACCGCCTCGGAGAAGGAGCAGAAGATGATCCCCTGCTCAGCCAGCTTCTCCTTGAACGTCGTGGCCACCGAGACGCTGTCGAACACCGCGTCCACCGCCACCCCGGCGAGCAGCTCCCGCTCGCGCAGGGGGATGCCCAGCTTCTCGTAGGTGGCGAGGATCTCGGGGTCCACCTCCTCCAGGCTCTTCGGTCCGGAGCCCTTGCGCCGGGGCGCCGCGTAGTAGGTGATCCCCTGGTAGTCGATCGGCGCGTAGTGGACGTTCGCCCAGGTCGGCTCCTGCATGGTGAGCCAGTGGCGGTACGCCTTGAGGCGCCACGCGAGCATCCACTCCGGCTCTTCCTTCTTGGCCGAGAGGGCGCGGATCACGTCCTCGTTCAGCCCGGGCGGGAAGGTCTCCTGCTCGACCTCGGTGACGAAGCCGAACTTGTAGTCCTGCGTCGCGAACTGCTCGATGGTGTTGGTCGGAGTCTGCATGGTTCCTCTATGGGTAAAGTCCCTTGGACCTGAGTTCAAACCTGTTGGAGCTGCACTCCCTGGAACCCGCTGCCGCGTCCCAGCGTCACCAGCTCCTGCCGCTTCGGCTGGGCCATCTCCGCCAGGGAGATCCCCTCCAGCGCCGTCCGCACCGCCAGGTTGATGCGGCGCCAGTTGCTGCGCGTCGGGCAGAGCGGCTCGTGGGAGCAGTCCCCCTCGACCGCGATGCATTCCGTGAGGGCGATCGGCCCCTCCAGGGCGGAGACGATTTCGGCCATCGAGATCTCCGCCGCCGGCCGCGACAGGCTGTAGCCGCCCTTGACGCCGCGGTGGGAGATCAGCAGACCCTCCTTCGCCAGCAGCTTCAGGATCTTGCTCACCATGGGCAGCGGCAGCCGCGCCTCGGTGGACAGCTCCGGAGCGTTGTACTGGTGGTCCGGATGAGCCGCGAGATGGGTGAGGAGGACGATCCCGTAGTCGGTCTGTTTGGTGATGCGGATCATGCCCAGCCCCTCATTTCTCCCCGATTCAGAAAACAGGACCGAATCGGTCCGAATTCCAGGAGATCATAGCAGGGCGGGGGGGATTGTCAACGGGCCAGGCAGATAAGCTCAGGAGCGCCTATTCAGAAAAACACCCGCTGCACCGACCAGTACAGTCCCACCGCCGCGATCAGGCACGAGGCAGGGACGACCACCCGCTGGCGATACCAGCCGCGCTGGCGGAAGGGGAGCCCCAGGAGGAGGGTGGCGAGGCCGATCACGGCGAGTTGGCCACCCTCGACGCCGAGGTTGAAGCTCAGCAGGGCGGTGAGGAACTCCGAGCGAGGAAGGCCGAGCTGCGAGAGGACCCCTGCGAATCCCAGGCCGTGGAGGAGCCCGAAGCCGAAGACAAGGGCGAGCCGCGACGGCCGCAGCTCCGGGGTGAGGACGTTCTCGACCGCCACGAAGACGATCGACAACGCGATCAGCGGCTCGACGATCAACGGCGGCAGGGAGACGACGCCGTAGATCGAGAGGCCCAGCGTCAGCGTGTGGGCCACGGTGAAGGCGGTCACCTGCTGGAGGATCGGCTTCAGGCGCCGCGAGAGCAGGAAGATGCCCAGCACGAAGAGGATGTGGTCCGGCCCCTCCGGCAGGATGTGGGTGAAGCCGAGCTGCAGGTAGAGGCGCGCGACCTCCCCGCGGGTGGGCGGCACCACGGCCTCGGCCAGGGAGAACGGCGGGCTGGCAGCGTCCTTCTCCAGCCACTGCCAGACAGCGGCCTCGTCCCCCTCGTTCTGGAGAATGAGCGGGTACGAGCCGACGGCCAGCGCGTTCTTCCAAGTGAAGGCGCGGGCCCCGCCCGGGATCGGCCCGCTGAGCCGCAAAGTGGTCCGGCCCGGGGGTGCATCGGGATCTGGCGGCGCGATCTCGACCCGGGGCTCGACCGGCCGGCCGTCGAAGGCGATGGCGGCGCCGTCCACGAAGCTCCGCAGGAACGTCCCGAACCGGCGGTCCACCTCGGGCGTCAGCCCCGCGATCGAGCCGTGGCGCATCTCGCCTGCCGACCCCCCCGTGTCCCCCGGCGCCAGGTGCTCCGGATCGACCGGCACGTCGATCCGCCAGGTGCCGTCCTTGAGGAAGGTGGCATAGACCTGGACCTTCCCCAACTCATGGGCGCGGGCCGCTGGAGCGGCCAGCGCGAGGAGGAGGGTGAGGAGGCGGAGGGGTTTCATGGACGCGGCGTTCTCCCTGGGATTATTACGGAGCCGGGGAGGGTGTGGATGAGGGCGGTCTAGGTCAGCTTTCCCAGCGGTCCGAGATCCAGGTTCAGCTCCTCCGGGGTGAGGCTGAAACGGGCGGCGATCTCGTGCAGGGTCTCCTCCAACCGCATCAGGGCGAGGCCGAGGTTCTCCACCTCCTCCGGGGTGAGGGTGTCAGCTTCCATGCGGCGGATGGCCTGCTTCTCCATCAGTTTGCGCAGGAACTCGACGAGGGCCAGCACGAGCCGGGCGACCGACTTCTGGACCTCCTCGGGGTCGGCGTTCCAGCGGGGCGCCTCGGCGGCGGCCCGGCGCTCGATCTCGGCGCGAAGGGCGTCCAGCTCCTCGATCTCCAAGCGAACCGCCTCGCGCTGGCTCATGGCGCGGTCTCGGGCGCGAAGGCGTAGGGCGGCCACGGGCCACTGGCGGCGACGCGGCGGCCGCCGATCCGCTGGCGGGCGCCCTCCAGAGCGGCGAGGTAGGCGCCGGTCTGCGCGCGGGGCACGAGGTGATAAGCGGTGCCCAGCAGCCGGCCGGCGGCGTGCCGCTCGATCCGTTCGGCCCGCAGCAGGGGGCGGAGGGCCTCGCGGAGGGGATCGATCTCGGGGAGCGACCGCTCGCGCTCGCGCTCGCGCCGGCGGGCCGCGAGGTAGCGCGTTCCGGCTCCCCCGGCGGGCTCGGGCTCCGCCTCCGGCGCAGGCTCGGGGTCGCCGAAGACCCGCAGGGTCATCTGCACGCAGCCGCGCACGAGGCCGAGGGCTTCTGCCAGCTCGCGGGCGCGGGGGGCGATCCGTCCGGCGAGGGTGGCCTCGTCCGCGAAGGCTTCGCCGAAGCGGGCGGGGAGAAGGGCGCTGAAGCGTTCGGCGAGGCGGCGCACCACGGCGTCCTGCGCCTCAAGGGTCTCTCGGCCCGGCCGGGGCCGCTCGGGAAGGTCCCCTGTCACAGCCGCGATGCCGCCGCAATAGACGAGGCGGAGCGGCTCGCCCGCGATCCCTTCGCCAAGCGGACCCGGGGGTTCCTCGTCCGCGAGCGCATAGAGATAAAGGATGGGGGTCACTCGCCCGGCTCCTTGCCCTCCCGGGGGAGGATGCGGTCGGCGGCGCAGAGGACGGCGGAGAGGCGGAGGTAGATCAGGTCCACGCCGGCCAGGCCGATGACGACCTCGCCCGTCAGCACGACGCCCTGGTTGAGCAGGTGGTCCACCGTGTCGAGCAGCGAGACCTCGCTGCCATCGATCAGCTCCAGGACCTCAGGCTGGCTCATCGCGCCTCCTCGACGAAATGATAGGGGGGCCAGGGCCCGGTCAAGGTGACCTCGCAGCCCTGGGGGCCGAGGCGCGCCGCGCACTGCTCGATCAGGGTCTCGAAGTCGGCGCTGCGCTGGGCCGGGACCAGGAAGGCGGCGTCGAGCAGCAGGCGGCCGCCGGCTTCCGGCGGCGCCGCAGGCTCGCGGCGGATGGCCTCGCTGGCTCCTTCGGCCAGCTCGGCGAAGGCCTCGTCCACCTCAGCGCGCAGCCGGCTGGCGAGGTTGCGCGAGGCGTCCTGCTCCATCTTCTTGCGCAGCAGGAACGCCGTGCCCGAGGATTGGCGCCCGGCCTCGCGGCGGGCCTCTTCGGCGAGGGCCTCGCGGGCGCGGGCGTCGTCCAGCCGGACCTGCACCCCCCACTCGACACAGCCGGCCACGCGGTCGAGCGCGCGGTCGATCTGATCGCGGCTCTCAACCTCATGGGCCAGGGCGCGCTCGTCGGAGGCGAAGAGGGTG
>DASWME010000347.1:0-2049 GCA_036399915.1 Thermoanaerobaculia bacterium | reverse complement strand
TACAGGCGATTGAAGCGAACTACGTGGGATTCCGTTGATGTTCCATCCAGATTTGGGCTGTCCCGTCTGCAAGTCGGCAGCGTGGAACAAGCCATCTGCACCGGCATAGAAAACGGCGCCGAAGCCATAGCACGGCACCGTGCGCGGCATAACATAAGCATTTGTCGTCCAGACATTCTGCGGTTCGCTCAACAAACTTCCAGCCATCTAAGATCCTCCTTTTTGGAATACGCTGTCGTCCTCTCGTGACTATACGAGGCGCTGGCCATCCTTCTCGCTCATGATCACGGTCACGCAGTACGAGGTAAACTGTATAGTCAGCATCTCCTGTGAACCAGCCCCTTGCCACTGTAGGTCGTTAGCGGTTAAGGATCCAGAATATTCGATCACACCTTCCGGCAGTGAAGATTGAGTTATATATACCGTCACCGCCGGATTCATGCCTGTCTGCCAGACACCGCTGGTATTGTCGGCAGTTCCGACGGCTATTGTGACGCCAGTCGTGTAGGGAGAATCTTGGGCACCTGTATAGGGTTCTACATGGACCAAAACCTGCATATAGCCGTAACCGTTCATTCCGCTGTCGAATACGAAATTGAACGGGATGAATCCATCACTGTCTACCGTGCCATCCAACTCCGCGACGGTGCATGGAACTGTCTTAATATTGCTGTCGCCAATGGCGAAGGTTATGCTGCCGCTTCCAGTCCCTCCGCCCGGGTGCTTACCGAAGTAATGCCGCCGCTTCCGGGTGGTGCCTGGGACGCAGTAGAGGAGGAACCAGGTCTTGCGCCCCTCGCGGGTCAGCCGGAGGACCTGCGCCGGGCGTCGGCTTCGGTGAGTTGTGCGGCACAGGACAGCCGGCTACTCGCCGCGCTCGCGGGCGGCCGTCTCGAGCATGGCGAGCTCGTCCTGGGTGAAGGAGAGACTGAGCCGGCAGGCCCTTTTCGACTCGGGAGGGGCAAGGTCTCCGGGATTCGCTCGGGGCGCCCCGGCGGAGGCGCCGCGACACCGAAACCACCTGGATGATCTTGGGCGCAGGTACCCACATCTCGGGCGCCTGTCAACGCCAACGAGCCGCCGCAGATGTGCACGAGGCGGCGGCTGAGCCGCCGAGACGAGGAGGAGCTGGAGATGACCCGCCGCCGCGAACGCCCACTCCCCAGGCTCGACATCAGCCTGGAGGCCCTACCCCCGCCGGAGTCCAAACGGACCAGCCGGCTTTCCCTCTCCTTTACCGAGGCCGAGATCGCCATGATCGAGAAGGCCGCTCGCAGCCGCGGGGAGCAGCCGGCCGTCCTGTGCCGGACCATCATCCTCACTGCCTTCCAGAACTCCGCGATGCGGGCGCTGATCGACCAGCCCGACCTCCTCGAAATGAGCCCCGCCGAGCAGCAGCGCGCCCTTCTGGACGCCTTCTCGCTCGACAAACCCTGATCTCATGCGCACCTCTCCTGGCGGCCGGGGGGGGCGGCAGCTAAGGACGGGCTCCGCGCGAGCGAAGCAGAGGACGGTCGCCAGAGCCAGCCGCAGCCGTCCGCGCGAAGCCCGATCCCTGCCCCCGCGCCCTCTTCAATTCCCCCGCCCACGAGCCCGGACCGGGCCTGTACCGCGGCGAGCCGATCGTGCTCGATCGCTGGCCCAGGCTCGCACGACCGGTGTTCCCTGGCCCCGTCCGGGCTCTCCCCTCAGGCAAGGTCGGGCTCCGCGCGGGCAGAGCCGAGGACGGTCACCCGCCCAGACACAGCCCGCCCGCGCCGAGCCCAATCCCCGGCTCCCCACCCTCTTCAATCCCCCGCCCCGAGCCCGACCGGACTTGGACCACGGCGACGGGCGACAACCTTAGCCCAGCCGGTCGGGCCGGCCCCCGTCCCCCATCGCAGTGAGGAGTACCAGGGTGCTCGGCCGCGTCAAGGGTGCCCTCGCTACGCTCGGCGGCTGCGCCGCCCTTGACCCGGTCTTGCGCGCCCTGGTCGAGTCCGAGTGTGGCGATGGGGACGGGTGCCTCCGGCGGGGCTCCGAAAACAGGTTGAGGCAAGCCCTCCACCC
>DASWME010000346.1:0-11421 GCA_036399915.1 Thermoanaerobaculia bacterium | reverse complement strand
TTGCCGGCGTCCTGGGGATCTCGGTCCATTTCTGGTGGTGCCGCAGGCACGGCATCGATCCCCTGACGGCCGAGCCCTGGGACCGCTACTCGCAGCTGCGGGGTTGGCGGTCATGACGATCCCCGGGATCTTCCGGGCCCGCGTGGCCCCCGAAGCGGACCGTGCGGAGGCGGTGGAGGACGTCCGTCCGGAGGCGGCCGGCTCGGTGCCGGCCATCGAGGTGCACGACCTCACGGTGGCCTACCGCACGCAGCCGGTGCTCTGGGACGTGGACCTCCAGCTCCCGGCGGGCAAGCTCATCGCCATCGTCGGCCCCAATGGCGCGGGCAAGAGCACGCTCCTCAAGGCCATGCTGGGCCTCGTCCGCCCGGTGACGGGCTGGGTCCAGATCTTCGGCGAGCCCTACGACCGCCGCCGCTCCTGGGTAGGCTACGTGCCGCAGCGGGAGAGCGTGGATTGGGACTTCCCCACCAGCGCCGTCGACGTCGTGGCGATGGGTCTCTACGGCCGCATCGGCTGGTTCCGCCGCCCCTCGCGCCACCACCGGGAGACGGCCCTCGCCTGCCTGGAGAAGGTGGGGATGAGGGAGCTCGCCCATCGCCAGATCAGCCAGCTCTCGGGCGGCCAGCAGCAGCGGGTCTTCCTGGCGCGGGCCCTGGCCCAGGACGCCCGGCTCTACCTGATGGACGAGCCCTTCGCCGGCGTGGACGCCACGACCGAGCGGGCCATCCTGGCACTGCTCAAGGAGCTGCGCGCCACCGGCCGCACCGTGGTGGCCGTGCACCACGACCTGCAGACGGTCGCGGAGTACTTCGACCACGTGGTGCTGCTCAACATGCGGCTGGTGGCGGCGGGGCCGGTGGCCACCACCTTCACGGCCGAGAACCTGCAGCGGACCTATGGCGGACGCTTGACCGTGCTCACCCAGGCCACCGAGGCGCTGCTCCAGCAGCGGCGGGTGGACGACGCCCTCCCCCCAGCGGCGGCAGAGGAGGAGAAATGGAGCTGAGCTTCACCGCCCGCAACGTCCTGGTCGGGGCGACCCTGCTGGGAGCCCTCGGGGGGATGCTCGGCAGCTTCGCGCTGCTGCGCCGGCAGAGCCTCCTGGGTGACGCCCTCGCCCACGCCGCCCTGCCGGGAGTCTGCCTGGGCTACCTCGTCACCCGCAGCAAGGCCCCCCTGCCGCTCTTCCTCGGCGCCCTCGTGGCCGGCCTCCTCGGCTCGCTGCTGATCCTGGCCGTGGTCCGCTGGAGCCGCGTCAAGGAGGACTCGGCCATCGGCATCATCCTCTCGGTCTTCTTCGGGGCGGGCATCGTGCTGCTCACGTACATCCAGAAGCTGCCGGACGGCAACCAGAGCGGCCTCGACAAGTACCTGTTCGGCCAGGCCGCGACCCTGGTGGAGGAGGACCTGAAGGTGATGGGGGTCCTGGGTGCCATCGTGCTCGCCGGCGTCCTCCTCTTCTACAAGGAGCTGAAGCTGCTCACCTTCGACCGCGCCTTCGGGGCCAGCCTGGGGTTGCCCATGAAGCGGCTGGAGATGCTTCTTACCCTGCTCCTGGTGGTGGTCGTCGTGGTGGGCCTGCAGACGGTGGGAGTGGTGCTCATCGTGGCCGCCCTCATCACTCCCGCGGCCGCCGCGCGCCAGTGGACGGACCGCCTGGGCTCGATGGTGCTGCTCGCCGCCGGCATCGGCGCGGCCTCGGGCGTGGCCGGCTCGCTCGCCAGCGCGTACGTGCCGCGGCTGCCCACCGGTCCCGTCATCGTGGTGGTCTCGAGCGGCGTGCTCATCGTCTCGCTGCTCTTCGCCCCCCAGCGGGGCCTCCTCTGGGGGATCCTGCGGGAGCGCCGGGTGGCGGAGCGCATCCGGCGCGAGAACCTGCTCAAGGACCTCTGGCTCCAGGGCGAGCGGCAGGGGGACTGGGAGGCGTTCCTCTCCTGGCCGCTGCTGATGGGCGTGCGCGGGCAGAGCGGCGGCGAGCTGGCCCGCAGCGCCCGCCCCCTGGAGAAGGCTGGCCTCCTGGAGCGCTCGGGCGACGCGCTCCGCCTCACCGCGGCCGGCCGGCGGGAGGCCGAGGGCGTGGTGCGCAAGCACCGCCTCTGGGAGCTCTACCTCACCCGCCGGCTGGAGCTGCCGAGCGACCACGTCCACCGCGACGCCGAGGCCATGGAGCACGCCCTCTCCGAAGAAGCCGTGCTGCGCCTCGAAGAGCAGCTCGGCCACCCGGCGGTCGATCCCCACGGGCGGCCCATTCCGCCGCGGAGGGCCGCATGAGCCCGGTCCTCGCCATCATCCTCGTCGGCTCCCTCGTCGGGGCGAGCTGCGCCCTGGTGGGCTCGTTCCTCGTGCTGCGCAAGATGGCCCTGCTCGGCGACGCCATCAGCCACGCCGTGCTGCCCGGCATCGTCATCGCCTTCCTGGTGACCGGCAGCCGGGCGAGCCTGCCCATGGTGCTGGGGGCGGGCGCCCTTGGCCTCCTCACGGTCCTGCTGGTCGAGCTGTTCAACCGCAGCCGGCGGCTGCGCGAGGACGCCTCGATCGGCGTCGTCTTCCCGGCGCTCTTCTCGCTGGGCGTCATCCTGATCAGCCGCTACGCCGCGCAGGTGGACCTCGACCTCGACTGCGTGCTCTACGGCGAGATCGCCTACGCCCCACTGGACACGCTGGTCCTGGGCGGCGCGGCCCTGGGGCCCAAGGCGCTCTGGGTCAACGGCGTCATCCTGCTGGTGGACCTGCTGTTCGTCCTGCTCTTCTACAAGGAGCTGAAGATCTCCACCTTCGACGCCGGCCTCGCGGCGACCGTGGGCTTCTCGCCGGCCCTCCTCCACTACCTGCTGATGAGCGCCGTCTCCATCACGGTGGTAGGGGCCTTCGAGTCGGTGGGGGCCATCCTGGTGGTGGCCATGCTGGTGGTGCCGCCCGCGGCGGCGTACCTGCTGACCGAGCGCCTGAGCGCCATGCTGGCGCTGGCGGCGGTGCTGGGCGTCACCTCGGCGGTGGCGGGCTACGGCCTCGCCCGCTGGTGGGACTGCTCCATCGCAGGCGCCATGGCGCTGGTCACCGGGCTCCTGTTCCTGACGGCCTTCCTCTTCTCGCCGCACCACGGTCTGCTCGCCCGGCTGCTGATCCACCGCCGCCTGGGGGGCCGGCTCGCGGGCGAGCTGCTGCTCCTCCACCTCCAGAAAGGGGGAGAGGGGCTGCCCGTGGCGGTGCTGGAGCGGCGCTTCGGCTGGGACCCGCGGCGGCTCCAGCGGGTGCTCTCGCGGCTGCTGCGGGACGGCTGGGTCGAGCGCGCTGGCGAGGGCCTGCGCCTGACGGCGAGGGGAGCCCGGGCGCTGGAATCGAGCGGGAGGATGGAGCTCGCGCATCGTTTATAGGACCGCTTCTCGACGCGGAGGGTGGGGATGAATCGAAAGGTCTTTCCCCTGACGGGGTTTCTCGTTGTCGCGCCACTGGCCGCCCAGGACTTCTCCGCCCTGCAGGACCCGCTGGTCACCGACCGGCCGGACTTCACCGAGAGCGTCTCGACGGTGCCGCCGGGCCATTACCAGATCGAAGCCGGCACCACCTTCGCCCGGCAGGGAGATGCGGATTCCAGCTCCCTGGGCGAGGTCCTCGTGCGCATCGGCGCGGGCGAGCGGCTGGAGGCGCGGCTCGGGCTCGGCTCCTACGGCCGGGTCGATCCCGGTCTCCCGGTCACCGGCACGGTCTCGGGTTACGAGGATCCCTCCGTGGGCCTCAAGGTCCGGCTCACCGAGGACGATCCGGACCTCCTCGCCCCAGGACACCCGGCGATGGCTCTGCTTTTCGCCACCACGCTCCCCCTCGGCAGCGACGAGCTGACGAGCGACGAGTGGCAGCCTGAGGCGAAGCTCGCCCTCTCCTGGGCCCTCACGGACCGCTGGTCCCTGGGGTCGAACCTGGGCTACGCCTACCCTGCCGGCGAAGACGAGCGCTTCCACCAGCTCTCGGCCAGCCTGACCGCCGGCCTCTCGCTCACCGAGCGCCTGGGCGTCTATCTGGAGGGCTTCGGCTTCTCCAAGGAGAGCACGGACGGCTCCGGCACCCGCTACGTCAACTCCGGCCTCACTTGGCTCCTCTCAAACGACCTGCAGCTCGACGTGCGCATCGGGGCCGGGCTCGACGATCCCCATCCGAACTGGTTCGCGGGCCTGGGCGCGGCCGTGCGGTTTTAGTAGCTCTCGCCCGGCTTGAGGGCGATCATCTCGCAGGTGATCCCGTGATCGCCCAGGGCCTCCTGCAGCTTCTCCGGCGTGCCGGTCAGCAGCGGGAAGGTCCCCCAGTGGATGGGGATCACCTTGCGTACCCCCAGGAACCGGCAGGCGCGGGCGGCCTGCTGGGGGTCCATGGTAAAGAGGTCGCCGATGGGCAGGAACGCCAGCTCGGGCCGGTAGATCTCGCCGATGAGCTGCATGTCCGAGAACAGGGCGGTGTCGCCAGCGTGGTAGAAGGTGAAGCCGCCGGGCAGGCGCACCACGTACCCCGCCGCCACGCCGCCATACAGGATCTGGTCACCCTCGGAGATGCCGCACGAGTGGTCGGCGCGGATCATGGTGACGTTGAGGCCGAGCACCTCCTGGCAGCCCCCCACGTTCATGCCGGAGCAGTTCTGCACCCCCTTGCTGCCCAGCCAGTGGCAGATCTCGAAACAGGCCACCACCTTCTTCGGCGTGTGCCGCTTGCACAGCTCGACGGCGTCGCCGATGTGGTCGAAGTGGGCGTGGGTGATGAGCACCGCGTCCAAGCGGTCGAGCTTCTTCAGCTCCTCGGGGCAGGCGGGGTTGTTCTGCACCCAGGGATCGATGAGCACGACCTCCCCGCCGGGCAGGTCGCAGCGGATCGTGGCATGGCCGAGATAGGTGAACTTCGGGCGCGGATGGCTCATTCTTCTCCCTCCCTTCGAAGTGGCCGGAGCGGATTCTAACCGCACTGGGATAGGATCGGCCCGCCCCGCGAGAGCCTGCGATGAGCGGAAAGACTGTCGAAGTCATCGTCGTCCCCTACGACGTCGAGCGCCGAGACACCGAGATGGCGCGGGCGCCTCGCGAGCTGCTGGCGCGCGGGTTCCCCGACCGGCTCCGCGAGGCGGGCTGGGAGGTCCACCTGACGGAGATCGAGGACCCTCCGGTAGGAGCCTCCAAGGAGGAGACCGTCATCGCGGTGGGACGGGGGATCTCCGGGGCCGTGGCCCGCGCCCGCTCGCAGGGGCGCTTCCCCCTGGTCCTCTCCGGCGGCTGTCTCGCGGCGGTCGGAGTCGTCGCCGGGCTGCAGCGGCTCGGGCGCGATCCCGGGGTCGTCTGGATCGACGCCCATGGCGACTTCAACACCCCGGGGTCCTCCCCCAGCGGCTATTGGGACGGCATGGCGCTCGCGGCAATCTGCGGGCGCAGCCTGCCGGAGGTGAGCGAGGGGATTGGGCTGCGGCGGCCCATCCCCCTCCGCGACGTGGTCCACCTGGCGGGACGGGACTTCGATCCTCCCGAGGCCGAGGACGCCCGCCGGCTCGGGCTGGCGGCCATCCCTGCGGAGCGGATCTGCGACGAGCCGTCGATCGAGCAGCTCCGTGGCCGCGCCGCGGCGCGGGAGCTCTACCTGCACGTGGACCTGGACGGCCTCGACCCGCAGGACGCCCCCGCGGTGAGCGTCCCCGTGCCGGGCGGCGCCCGCCTCGCCGAACTCCTGCGCTGCCTGACCGCGCTCCCGGCCCCGGCCGCCATGACGTTCTCCGCCCTGGGTTTCGACCAGGCGAGCGACGAAGAGGCCGCGCGGACCCTCGAGACCTGCGCGCGCCTGGTGGACGCCTGCGCCCCCGCCCGGGCCTGAACGAACCCCCTTGAAAAGGGAAAGCGGCCGGACGAACCGGCCGCCTTCGAACAGGCCAGCGGCGTCCCGGGAGGGCCGCCGCCGGGACTCGACAGCGCTTAGACCCGGAACTGCTTGAAGAAGTGGTCGCGGAGCCTGGCGTTGAAATCGTGGTCCGTCAGACGGTAGTAGATGGTCTGAGCGTCGCGGCGCGGAGCCACCAGCCCGTAGGCCTTCAGCTTCGCCAGGTGCTGGGACACGGCCGAGACCGAAACCCCGAGCATCTCCGCGAGGTCGCACACGCAGAGCTCCTTCATGTTCTCGAGCAGGTAGAGGAGCTTGAGCCGGGTGGAGTTCCCGGCGAGGTTCATCAGCTCCGCCGCCTCCTCGATGTCCGGCGTCCCCTCGAGGTTCTGCCGGATCTGGGCCATTTCCTTGGATGACATGTTCGGCGCCTCACCTTTCATTTTCTTACCTCCACGTTTCATAAGATGCATCCCTTACCCTCACACCCCCGACGGTGCACCCGCCGGATGGAATGCAAGCTCGGTTTCAGATAATGAAATTCTCACGGCGATGTTGAACAATCTCGATTATACTCAGGCGAGCGGCTAAAATCCAGTCTCCGGGCAAAACTTTTTGCGACTTTGTCCCGTTTCGGGTCCGGTCCGCACCTTATAGGCTCCCAACAAGGGGCCCCGGCCTTTCATTCCTCTCTTGAAGAGATATCGTCCTATCCAAGAACACGCGGGAACACGGCAGCGGTCCGGACGGCTCCTAGGAGGCATGCCGGTATAATGGCGGCGGAAAGGAGGAGTGCATGCCCAGCCACGTTGCCATCGAGTACTGCACCGCCTGAAACTACTACCCCCGCGCCGCCAGTCTGGCGGCTGAGATCGAGAAGAAGTTCGGAGTCAGGCCCCAATTGATCCGGGGCCGCGGCGGCGTCTTCGAGGTCACCGTCGGCAACGACCTCGTCTTCTCCAAGAAAAAGCTGGGACGCTTCCCGCAACCCGGCGAGGTCGAAAAAGAGCTCGAGCAGCGGGTCGGCGCCGGCTCGACTTCGTAGAGCGCGTGACCCTTCCCCTTGCCGTCTCCCTGCTCCTCGGTGCCGGCCTGCTGGGGCTGGCGCTGAGGACGGAGGAGCGCCGGCGGCGGGCCCCCGCGCTCCCGGACCCCCTCCTCCCCTCCCCCGCGACGACCGTCCTGCTCCCTGTCCGCGACGAGCGGCACAACGTGCTCGACTGCCTGGAGACCCTCCTCGCCCAGACGGCCACGCCCCAGGTGCGGGTCGTCGACGACGGCTCCACGGACGGCACCGCCGCCCTGGTGGCGGAGCGGGCCGCCGCGGAGCCGCGCCTCGAGCCGCTCTCCGCCGGCCCCCTGCCGGCGGACTGGCGGGGCAAGGTCCACGCGCTCTGGGCGGGGTGGCGGGGCATCGAAACCCCCTGGGTGCTGCTCACCGACGCCGACACGCGCCATGCTCCCGATCTGCTGGCGCGGGCGCACGCGGCGGCGGCCGGGTGGCGGCTCGACGCGGTCTCCATCGCCGGTTTCCAGGAGGCGCGGGGGGTGGGCGAGAGCCTGCTGCTCCCCGCCGTCTTCGCCCTGCTCGACGCGTTGCTCGGCGACTGGGAGGCGGCCGCCGGGAGCGCCGGCCCGCCGGTCGCCAACGGCCAGTTCCTCCTCCTCCGGCGGGAGGCATGGGACTCCTGCGGCGGCTTCGAGCCCATCCGCAGCACGCCGCTCGACGACGTGGCGATCGTCTCCCGGCTGCGCGCCCGCGGTTTCCGCACCGGCTTCCTTCGCTCGCAGCGCCTCAAGGTGCGCATGTACCGCGGCGGTGCCGAGGCCTTCCGCGGCTGGCGGCGCAACCTGGGGGGGCTCCTCGGAGCGCGCCCCGGGACGACGGTGGCGCTCCTCCTCGCCGCCCTCCTCCTGCCGCCCCTGGCCCTCCTCGGCTTCCTGCTCGGCGGCTTCCAGGTGGAAGCCGTCCTCCTGTGGACCGCCGGAGCCGCCGCCTCGATGCTCCTCCGCTCCGGCAGCGGCCACGCCCCGGCCTGGGGGCTCCTCTATCCCCTGGACGCCCTGCTGCTCGCCGTGGTCCTGCTCCTCGGCGCGCTCGACCGGCGGCGGGGCAGGCTGGCGAGCTGGAAAGGGCGGGAGATGCGGGTGTGACTACCCCGCCAGCGGCGCCTCGTACCAGCACTGCTGCCCCGCCGTCTCCTCCACCGACACGGCCAGGGTCTCCACCCGGGAGCCCGTCAGACAGGGTGCCAGTTCTTGCCAGAGCATGCGCGCCAGCAGCTCGATCGAGGTGTTGGCGAGAGGCAGCACGAAGGTATCCCCGGCGGGGAAGTGGTAGGACCGCTCGCCGCAGCGCACGACGACCGAATCCCCTTCCCGCGCATACGCCAGCCGGCGGCTCTCGCCCGGGATCAACGTGCGGCTGTCGAGGCGGGCGCAGATCCCCCGCAGCGCCCGCTTGAAGCTCTCGATGTCCACCAGCAGGCCCTCGCCGTCCAGGCCGCTTCCGGCAAGCTCCACCCTCACCCGGTAGTTGTGGCCGTGGAGCAGCTCGGCGCGGCCGTCGGCGAAAAGGGTGAAATGGGCGGAGGAGAACTTGAAGTCTTCCTTGGCGAGGACCATCCGGTAACGCGGCATGCCGGGATTCTATGCCGCCGGGCCCTCACCCTCCCGCCTTGATACGCGCCGCCTTCTCCACGAGATCCCCGAACTGCGAGACCCTGTCGGCCTTGGCGCTCTTGGGGAGCGCCTTCTCGACCTCTCGGAGCTGCCGGGCGACCTCGGAGAGGTCCCCCTTGCCCCAGGGGGTCTGCTTGAGGATCTCGGCGAACTGGGCCACCAGCCCGGCCAGCCGCAGGGAGGGCGAGGCCTGCTCCCACGACGGCGCCAGGTCGGAGAACCCCACCCTGCGCACCGCCTCCGTGACGTTGCCAATCTCGGGTGTGCGGTAGCGCAGGTGCAGGGTGGCGATCGGCTGCTCGCGCGGAGCGCCGGGCCGCAGCTCGATCTCGTAGAGCGCGGTCACGCTGTGGCCGGCGCCGACCTCCCCGGCGTCGACCCGCTCGTCGCGGAACCGCTCGTCAGCGATGGCCCGGTTCTCGTAGCCCAGCAGCCGGTAGCGCGCCACCACCGCGGGGTTGAACTCCACCTGCACCTTGGCATCCTTGGCGATGGTCTGGAGGGTGCCCGTCAGCTCCTCCACCAGCACCCGCCGCGCCTCGTCGAGGGTGTCGATGTAGGCGTAACGACCGTCCCCCTTGTCGGCGAGCTGCTCCATCAGTTGGTCGTTGTAGTTGCCCATGCCGAACCCGAGGGTCGTCAGCTCGATCCCCCGCCGGGCCTCGCGCTCGATCTGCCCCAGGATGGCGCGGGGACCGGTCCGGCCTACGTTCGCCACCCCGTCCGAGCAGAGGACGATCCGGTTCACGGCGTTCTGCCGGAAGTTGCGGTCCGCCATCTCGTAGCCCTTGAGCAGGCCCTCCTCCGTATTGGTGGACCCCTCCGGGTTCAGCCGCTCGATCGCTTGGCGCACCGCCTCGCGGTCGCTGGTGGGCTCCAGCAGGACCCGCGCCTCGGTCCCGAAGGTCACCAGCCCGATCTGGTCGCTGGGACGGAGCTGGTCGAGCAGCAGCGAGAGCGACTTCTTGACCAGGTCCAGGCGGTTTTCCATGTCCATCGAGCCGGAGACGTCGATCACGAAGATCAGCATCGCGGGCCGGCGGTTCTCGGCCCTGACCTCGCGCGCCCGGACGTTGAACCGCAGCAGCCGGTGGTCCTTGCCCTGGGCGAAGGGGGACGGAGCGCCCTCGGCCCTGATGGCGAAGTCCCCCCGCGCGGGCGGCGGATCGCCGTAGTCGAAGAAGTTCACGAACTCCTCGACCCGCACGGACTTCGGGTCCGGCAGGTTGCCGTCCGTGAGATAGCGCCGGGTCACGGTGTAGGAGGCCGTGTCCACGTCCAGACCGAACGTCGAGAGCCGGTCGACCGCCGTGTCGGTGAACTCGTTGGCACGGGCCGACTTGTAGAAGACATCGGCGTAGGGCTGCCCGGGCGCCGGCGCGGCCGTTGCTCCGCCGACCCGCAAGGGAGCTGCGTCGTAGGGCACGCGCGCCGTCGGGATCTTCTCGAGCTCGGACTGCGCGATGGTGCCGCCAACCTGCAGGGGAGCCGCGTCGTAGGCCCTGGACTCTCCCGCTACCACCCCACCGGGCACGCCGCCCACCACACCGCCCTCGACGCCGCCCTCGACGGACGCGGGGACCTCGGCCGGCGCAGTGGACTGGGCAACCTCTTCGGCCCGCATACGCCTGGCGTCTCCCAGGACCTCGAGATCCGGCTTCGCCGCCGCCAGCGGGGGAGGCGGCGGAGGCGGGGGTGGGGGTGGGAGGGCCCGCGCGGCAGCCGCGCTCTGGCGCGCCTCTTCCTGGAGGGGTGGCGGAGCCTGAGGAGACTGCTGCGGAGCGTCGCTCTCCTTTTCCTCAGCCGCAGTCTCGGGTGCGGCTGTCGCCTCCGGGGCCTCGGCTGCCAGCTCGCGATTCAGGGCGGGAGCCTGCTCCCGCAACCGCAGGGCGAACAGGCCGGCGCCGAGCATGGCGACCAACGACGCCGCGATCAACCACCGTTGCTTCGAGGGCATGGCGCTCCTCCTCTCGCCGGGGACCGCCGTGCCGACGGAGACCTCCGGGGGGATCTCGCTCTTGATCTTCTCCAGCAGCCCGGCCGGCGGCTCGAAGTCCTCCCGCTCGGCCAGCTTCCGGGCGATTTCGCGCTCGCTCAGCCTGCTCATCGGACATCCTCCTCGAGGGCCAGGGCCAGCATCCCGAGCGCCCGCTTCAGGCGCTTGCGGATGGCCACCGCCGTGACCCCCTCCTGGCGCGCGATCTCCTTGACCGGCAGGTCCCCCCAGAAGAGGGCCGTCACCGTGAAGCGGAGCTCCTCCGGCAGCGAGAGGACCGCGCGCCGCAGCCGGTCCCCGGCGGCCCCCCGGTCCACCAACTCGTCGGCGGCGGGCGCGGGGTCCGGCACGGCCGACTCGTGCTTCTCCTCGAGAGGCACGAGCCGCCGGGGGCGGCGAAGATGGTTCAGGAAAGTCGTGTAGGCGATGCGGAACAGCCAGGTGGAGAACTGCGACCGGCCGTCGAAGCCCGGCAGGGCGTCCCACGCCTTGCGGTAGCTCTCCTGCGTGAGGTCCGCCGCCAGGTCGGGGTCGCCGCAGAGCCGGCGCAGCAGAGCGTAGACCCCGCGGTAGGTCTGCTCCACCAGCCGCTCGGCGGCGGTCCGGTCCCCGGCGGCCAGGGCGGCCAGCAGCCGCCCCTCCTCGCCTCGATCGGGCTGGTTCCGCAACTCGCCTCCCCAGGGATGGGTCGAGACCGCTGTTCGTATCGTGCTCATCCTACCCGCTTAGACACCCCGGGCGAGGAAAAAGTAACCGGGGATAGATCAGGAGGCGGGATGAGGCTTCAACGGGCAGGCGCCCCCATTTCGGGCTCTAAGGCCACCAACTGCACCACCGTCTCCATGTGCCCCGTCTGGGGGACCAGGTCGATGAAGGCGACGCTCTCGACGCGGTAG
>DASWME010000345.1:0-12710 GCA_036399915.1 Thermoanaerobaculia bacterium | reverse complement strand
GACACAGGCCTCTATCCAATCGCGGTCGAGCGTCCCGCCATGACCGCGGCGAGTGATCTCGCCGGAGCGGCAGGAGCCGCAAGCCCTCCTCTCCTGAGCTGTTGCTCTTGACCAAAAGCTTCGCGAGAGGCACGATGAGGGTAAAGTGACCGGCCTCCTGTCCGCCCTCTCGGGTCAGTTCAGCAAGTCGCTGCTGCTGAGCACGCTGCTCCCGGTCGTGGTGTTCGTGCTCCTGGTCCTGGTGCTCGTCATGCCCCAGATCCCAAGCACCGTGCCGGTCGTCCACTGGGTGCAGGGCCTGGACTCCGAGTGGAAGCTGGCCGCTGTGACCCTGGCGGTGGTCCTGCTGACCGCCCTTCTCCACAACCTCAACGGGCCCGTCATCCGGTTCTACGAGGGCTACCCCTGGTGCGACTCCTCGGTGGGACGGCGGCGGATCCGGGCGCATCGGCAGCGGATGGTCTCGATGTTGGCCCAATGGCGTGGGCTCTGGACCCTGCTCCGCGACGATGAAGCGGGACGGCATCCGGAGTACGAAAAAGCTGTGGACCATTGGAACGACCTGGGCCGGGCTCTCAACACCCAGTATCCGGACGAGCCCGGGGCGGTCCTGCCCACCCGCCTGGGGAACGTGATCCGGAGCTTCGAGTCCTACCCGTGGCGGCAGTACAAGATGCGGGCGATCACCCTCTGGCCTCGCCTGGTTGCCCGTCTCGACGCGGCCTATGCCCCCCAGATCGACGACGCCAAGTCGTCCGTCGACTTCATGCTGAACGGCTCGCTCCTGTGCGGAGTCCTGGCAGTCCTCGTCGCGGTGGTCCACCTGGCATTCCCCGTGGACCTCTCATCGGCCCGCGTGTTCGTGCCGCTTCTCCTGCAGGTCACCCTCTTTGGGGGGCTGGCGTACGGCTTCTACCTCGCGGCCATCCCCCGCGCGCAATCCTGGGGGATCGCCGTCAAGGGGGCGTTCGACCTCTTCCGCGGGGATCTCCTGGAGGCGCTGGGCTATCGTTATCAGCCGGAGAGCCTCGAGGAGGAACGGCTCCTCTGGGAGACGATCTCCAACCGGCTCATCTTTTCGGACCTGGCCATCGACCCCCTCCCGGCCTACATGCCTCTCAAGAGTCCCGCCACGGGAGTCCGGGGTATGCCAAAGGACGTGAAGCTCGAGATCGTCCGGGGAATGAGCCACCCGGCGAATGGCAACCTGATGGTGACAGTCCAGATCCGCAACCTCGATCCTGCGCGGAAGGCGACGGCCATCTCCTTGACCGATACAGTCCCCGACGGCTGGGCCTACGAGTGGGGCTCGGCGGGCTCCAGCGCCGGAGCCGTCGAAGTCTCGGGCGTGAACCCTTACCGCTTCCGGATCGGCGACCTCGACCCCGGCGCGGCAGCCCTGGTGACCTATAGCGCCATTCCCGCTCATCCTCCAACCAACCCGTGAGAAGGAGACCGCGATGATCGACGATGAGACTCCCACTCCTTACCCCCTTCAGGCAGCCGATCCGTCCTCCGGCCGGGGCGATCATGGCTCGGATTCGGGCTTAGACGAAAAGCTGAAACGCGACAAAGAACTCTCAAGAGGCCCCTTCGACCGGGACGGGCTGGGTCGAACGAGGGATGCCAACCTCTATGGCGACGAGACCGGCGGGCAGCGACCGAAGAAGCCTTGAACGAATCTACCAAGGGAGCCCCCCAGAGATGACCACCTCGAAGAAGACCCCGGCCAAGAAGACAGCCGGAAAAAAGACGGCCACCAAAAGCGCCGCCAAGAAGACCGCCGCCAAGAAGGCCACTACCATGCGCCGAAAGAGCACAGGGGCAAAGAGAAGCCTGGGCTGGACGGGAGCCGGTTACGGAGAGGAGCGGGGCGGGCAAAAGCCGAATAGGCCGTCCGGGAATTCGGAGTGACCCCACCGTCATGCCCAGGAGCCACGACAAGCTGAGCGCGATCCGGCGACCGGAGGACCGGCAGGCTCTCCGCGAGCAGGGCTTCTCCATCCTCGACGACGTCTGGTGGGAGATCGGCAAGGACCAGGACCGCGGCATCGACCGTCTTGTCGAGGCCGCCGGCCTCGACCGCTCCGGCCTCGTCCGTGACCTCTTGGACAGCACCTTCCGTGAGGCGGGCGAGAAGGGAGCTTCCTGGCCGCGGCGGCACGCTCTCGACCTCCTGATCGCCGCGGCGGCGCTCCTGCTCGTGGGGCTGGTGGCCTGGGCTGCATCGCGGGCCCAGGCGGTCGGAATCGCCCTCCGCGACCTGCGGGCCGGAGAGCGGGTGAGCACGGAGACTCTGCACGGCGCCGATCCCAGCCGGCTTTCGGATCGCCGCCTGACACGGGAGGTCCCGCAGGGCGGCTACGTCGGTCCCGACTCGCTCGCGCCGGTGCCTGCTATGGAAGAGCAGCGGCTGCGCGGGCGTTACCGGATGTCTCTTCAGATCCGCCGCGAGGACCTCCGGCTCCTCCCCAGTCTTCCCGGCCTCGCATCCCTGGCGGTTTCCGCCTCCACTGAGGGGCCTCCTCAGGCGCTCCTCCTCCGGGACGTGCCGGTGCTCTCCGCCGAGCCGTCGGGTGACAAGGCCAATCTCGACGCCGCCTTCACCGGGGCGGAACTCCAGGCCCTGCTTCCCCTCCTCCCAGGCGCCGAAGTCCGCGTACTTCGCTCTCTGCCCTGATCCATCCGCCGAACTTCCCCGGTGCGGCGAGCGTATATCTCCAGGCGTCCGGCGACGGCGCTCGCGAAGAAAGCCGCCTGGACGGGGGCACCCCTCTTGCAGTTCTCCGGCCTCTGAGGGCCAGGAAACGGGAGGTCGCATGAGCCGATCGAAATCCCCTAAAGTCGTCGTCGTCACCGGCGCCTCCGCCGGGGTGGGGCGCGCCACCGCCCGGGCTTTCGCCGAGCTGGGAGCTCATGTCGGCCTTCTGGCGCGGGGCCGGGATAGCCTCGAAGCGGCACGCCGGGAGGTCGAGGACCTCGGCGGCAAGGCCCTCGCGCTGCCGGTCGACGTGGCGGACCACGACCAGGTGGAAGCCGCCGCCGCCCGGGTGGAGGACGAGCTCGGGCCCATCGACGTCTGGGTCAACAACGCCATGGTCTCGGTCTTCTCCCCGGTCAAGGAGATGGAGCCCGAGGAGTACCGGCGGGTCATCGACGTGACCTATCTCGGCTACGTCTGGGGGACGCTCGCGGCCCTGCGCCGCATGCTGCCGCGCGACCGCGGCTCGATCGTCCAGGTGGGCTCGGCCCTGGCCTACCGAGGCATCCCGCTCCAATCCGCCTACTGCGCGGCCAAGCACGCGATCCAGGGGTTCTGCGACTCGCTGCACAGCGAGCTGCTCCACGACGGCAGCAAAGTGCGCCTGTGCATGGTCCAGATGCCGGCCCTCAACACGCCCCAGTTCGGGTGGGTGAAGAGCCGCCTTCCTCGGAAGCCCCAGCCCGTGCCGCCCATTTTCCAGCCTGAGGTGGCGGCGCGCGCCATCGTCTGGGCGGCCCGCCACGACCGGCGGGAGGTCTATGTCGGCTGGCCCACGGTGAAAGCCATTATCGGCGACAAGATCGTCCCCGGCTACGCCGACCGCTACCTGGCGAGGAACGGCTACGACTCCCAGCAGTACGACGGCCTTGTGGACCCCCACCGGGCCGACAACCTCTGGGAGCCGCTGCCGGGCGATCACGGCGCCCACGGCGAGTTCGACGAGCGGGCCACGGACCGTAGCCTGCAGCTCTGGGCCACCACGCACCGGGGGTTGCTGGCGCTGCTGGGCGCGGGGCTGGCCGGGGCGCTCTGGGCCGCGTTCCGCCGTGGGCAGGAGGCCTGAGCGGACCCGATCTATCCATTCGACCGGGTTGCCCGTGAGGCCTCACCCTCCCTGCACCACCTGCCGGATCATCGCCTCCAGGGCCTGCCGGTTGACCGGCTTGGTCAGGTGCTGGGCGAAGCCGGCTTCGCGGCTGCGGCGGATGTCGTCCTCCATGCCGTAGCCCGAGATGGCGATCCCCTTGAGGCCGTAGCGGCTGACCAGCTCGCGCATCAGGTCCTGCCCCGAGCCGTCGGGGAGCCCCAGGTCGCTCAGCACCAGGTCGAAGCTGGCGCCGTTGCCGCCTTCGGCGGCGGCGAGGGCCTCCGCCACCGAGCCGGCCACCGTGACCTGATGACCGCTGAGGCGCAGCAGGTCCGCCATGGCCTCGGCGGTGTCCGCGTGGTCTTCCACGAGGAGGATGTGCAGCGACCGCTCCGCCCCGGTGCCGGGCGCCGCGTCCGCCAGGCGCGGCCGGGAGAACCAGATCCCGGTCTCGTCCAGCTCCTCCTGGATGCCGCCGAGGGGGAGACGGACGGTGAAGGTGGCGCCGAGCCCCCGCCCGTCGCTCGACGCCGTTAGCCGGCCGCCATGCAGGTCCACGATGGCGCGGCTCACGGCGAGGCCGAGCCCTAGGCCGCCGAACTTGCGGGTGATGCGGCGGTCGGTCTGCTCGAAGGCCTCGAAGATCCGCGGCAGCACCTCCGGCTCGATGCCGATGCCGGTGTCGCGGACCTCGACGACCAGCTCGCGGGCGCCGAAGCGGCTCTGCTCGATCCGCGACTGCACGGTGATGGTCCCCCCCGGCGGAGTGAACTTCACGGCGTTGCTCAGCAGGTTCCAGAAGACCTGGGTCAGGCGCGGGGCGTCGGCCCAGACCCGGTGCTCCTCCGCCGCGAGCTGCGCCTCCAGGCGCAGCCCCTTCTCCGCCATCTCCCGCTCCGTGGTGGCCAGGGCGTGCTCGATGACCTTGCGGGCATCGGTCTCGCGGCGGTGCAGCTCGAGCTTGCCGCGCGAGATCCGCGTCAGGTCGAGCAGATCGTCGATCAGCCGCGCCTCCAGCTCGACGTTGCGCCGGATCATGGCCAGCTCGTCCGCGTGCCTGGCAAGGCCGGGGTCGGACTCGAGCCGGGCGAGAACGGCGAGAACGGGCGTCAGCGGCGTGCGCAGCTCGTGGCTCAGGGTGGCGAGGAAGCGGTCCTTGGCCGCGTTGGCGGCCTGGGCTTCCTGGTGCGCCCGCTCCAGCTCCTCCTGCGCACGGATGCGGTCGCTGATGTCGATGGTGCTCCCCACCACCCGCACCGGCCGCCCCTGGAGGTCGCGCACGATGAACCCCTTGTCCCAGGCATGGATGTAGCGCCCGTCGCGGTGGCGCACCCGGTACTCGACGCTGAAGGAGGCGCTCCCCCGCTCGATGGTCTCCCAGATCTCCCGCTGCACCCGCGGAGCGTCGTCCGGGTGGACCTGGTCGCGCCACCAGTTCACTTGCGACTCGGCCTCCTCGGGCCAGTACCCCAGGAGCCCGAGCAGGCCCTGGGACCTCTGGACGGCGTTGGTCTCGAGAGACCAGTCGTAGATCATGCCGCTGATGGCCTCGGTCGCGAGGCGGAAGCGCTCCTCGCTCGCCCGCAGCGCCGTCTCGGCCCGCTTCATCTCGGTGATATCCGCCGCCACTGCGCCCACCAGGAGGTGGCCCGCTTCGTCCAGGATGGGGAACTGGTAGACCAGGAACCAGCCGGCGCTGCCGTCCGGCCGGGGGACGGGCTCGACGGTCTCCAGCGAGCCGCCCGTCTCGGCGACCGCGCGGATCTTGTCGTAGAACTCCTGGCCGTGGGGGGCGGGAAAGAGCTCGAAGACCGAGCTGCCGAGGGCTGCCTCTCTCGCGATGCCGAAGATGCGGGTGTACGGCTCGCTCAGGAAGAGCATCTGCCCCGCCTCGTCGGTGATCCAGGCGGCCACCGGGCTGTTGTTGAGGAAGGCGTGGAACCGCTGCTCGCTGCGGTCCAGGGCCTCGGTAGCCATCTGGGTCTCGGCGAGCAGGTCGCGCTCGCGGGCGGCGGCCTCGCGGCGGAAACGGGCGGAGCGCAGGCAGGCCGCGACGCGGACCGCCAGGACCCGGGGGGAGCACGGCTCGATCAGGTAATCGCTCGCGCCGGCTTCCATGCACTCCAGGCAGCGGTCCTCGCTCTCCGGACGGCCGAGCAGGAGGACGGGGATGCGGCGAGTCGGAGGCTCCTCCGCCAGCTCCCGCAGGAGGTCGAGCCCGCCCTCCTCCACCCACGCCAGGACCGCGTCGGGCCGGCGCTCCCGCAGAGCGGACCGCGCCGCCTCCAGGTCCGGCGCCACCTCCACCTCGCAGACCTCCCCGAGGGCGCGGGCCGCCGCGCCCGCGTCCGCGCCCACCCACAGGAGGCGGTCGCGGCCGGCGGTCTCTGGGTTCCCGGTCGACAACGGCTTTCTGAAAATAAAAAAAGCCCAGCCTCCGGAACTCCGGAGCTGTGGTTCAACAATAACAGATGCGAGGGGGGCTCCCCGCAGGGAGCCCCGTTTCTGCGGGCCGGAGCGCCGTCAGCTCAGCGGGCAGCCCAGGTTGTTGTCGTTGTCCAGCTCGGTCGCGAGCGCCAGCATGGTCGCGCGGTTGTTGCTTGCCAGGGCCGCGTTGACGTCCGCGATGATCTCGGCCGTGGTCCGCGGGTAGTCCACCCCCGGATGGGCGGCGTTGAGCAGGGCCGCCACGGCCGCGCGCAGCAGGATCCTCGCCGCGCCCAGCGTACCCGAGCCGCCGCCACCCTGGAGCGACTGCAGCAGGGTCTGGCTGGCGAGCGACGGGAAGGCGCTGGCGCCGCTGAAGACGCTCCCCGTCGTCTGGCCCGGCGAGAAGCCTGTGCCCGCCCAGGAGCTGGTGTGGTTCTTCCAGTAGCCCGGCGTGCAGCCCTGATTGCCCGGGGGCTCGTCCCGCACCAGCGGAAGGCGCAGGGCGACGAGCTCCCAGAGCAGCGAGTCCGGGTTCTGGCCGACCGGCTCGGAGACGACCTGAACGGTGGTCGAGCTCGATCCGGCCGGGATGCTGATGGTGAGCCAGTCGTTGTCCCAATCGAATCCGGAGGAGCCGTCCAGCATGTTGAACAGGCTCGGGTTGTTGCTGATGTCGATGCGGTCCGGGCGGTCCGGCGTGCCGTCTCCGGTGACGACCAGCAGGCGCGCCGAGCGGGGGTCGGTGCTCGCCGTGTAGGAGAACGTAACCGGCACGGTGACCTGGGTCGGCCCGGGCGTCGGATCCTGGCCGTAGGCGAAGTCGAGGCCGTCGAAGACGATCACCCGGTAGATGTTGGTGTCCCCTGGAACGGTGTAGATCACCAGCAGGGTGGCGCCGTTCAGGCGGAACAGGTTGCTCGTGAGGTCCCCGTCCGCGATCGAGAACATCTGGACCCCCGTGCCCTTCGCCTGGACAATGCTCGTGACGTCAGCCAAGTAGCCGATGTTGTTGATCGGGCCGCCCCCGGAGACGGGCTGCCCCTCGGTGCCAATGATGGTGCCGGTGATCAGGTTGCCATCGAACAGCAGCACCTGGTCCTTGTACGGCTGGAAGGGGATGACGCAGTTGCCGCCGCTCTGCGGGCATGGCCGGTCCCGGCCCGCCCAGTACAGCAGGGCAGCCTGCACGGGGCCACCGATGTTCAGTGTCACTATGCCCGCGCCGGTTGTCTGAAGCCCTGTTCCCGCCGCGTCCACGTTCAGCCCTTGGCCCTGGATGTCCAGAGCGACGGCGAGCGTCGTGGCCTGGGCCCCGGCCGCCATCAGCAGCAGCAGGGCCAGAGCGAATCCCGCCCTCCCAAAAAGCCGTGGTCTCATGAAGTTCCTCCTGTCCTCTCGGTTGATGGTTCTTGCGTCGATGGAGGGGCGGCCGGACGGCGCGGAAAAACTTTCATCCGTCCGTGAAAACAGGAAATAGAAGCATTCCAATAACCCCGGATCGAGCGCATCGTTTGCCTCTCTCGGGGCTCTTCGGAAGCCGGGCGGTCTCAGGGAGAAGGAGAGAGACCCTTGGCTTTGCGACCCCGCCTCTCGGCGGGTGTGCCTTTTCGTGAGCCTCGGATTGCCGAGTTCACCGTTCCGCCCAACTCACTGGCCGGTGACGGTTGCACGCCAGGGTTAATGCGAAAGGCGGGCCATAGAAATATTCGCACTTGCCACAAGGCTACAAGCTGGCCACAAGCTTGGCAGGCTGGAGGAGGGAATCAAAGACCTCAAGGACCGCAAGGACACAGAGGGTTCGTCCTCAAGGTCCCTGGTGGCCTTGCGGTCCTTGAGGTCCCTGCTCCGGCTTTTCTGCCGCGCAGGCTCCTAGCGCGTCACCTCGCGGGCGCCGAGGGCGGCCATCATCCGGCGCACGGACTCCAGCTCGTCCTCGTTGACCGTGTGCCCCAGGGCCGGATAGATCCGCTCGGTGACCTCGGCCCCCATCTCCCGCATCACCTCCGCCGTCTCGTCCACCCGCTCGTGGGGGATGTGCGGGTCCCGGTCGCTGCAGCCGAGGAAGACCGGCGTGCCGGCGAAGGAGCCCTCGTAGACCCGGGGAGTCCCCGGCGGACCGATCAGCCCGCCGGAGAGCCCGGCGATGCCGCCGTAGCGGCGGGCGTGGCGGGCCGCGAACTCCAGCGTCAGGCAGGCTCCCTGGGAGAAGCCGAGGAGGATCGTGCGCTCCGGCGGGATGCCCTCATCCTCCAGGCGGGCCAGCACCTCGCCGATGCGCGCCAGCCCCGAGGAGAGGCCCGGCTCGTTCAGGCGCATCGGCGCGAGGAAGCTGTACGGGTACCAGGTGGATCCCGCCGCCTGGGGGGCGAGGTAGGCGAACTCCGGATGCCGGAGCTCCCGCGCCAGCTCCAGGATGCTCTCCGCCGTGGCTCCGCGGCCGTGGACCATCACCATGGCGGCGGCCGCTTCCGAGAGGGGCCGGCCGGCGGCCACGATCGCCTGCCCCTGGTGGGGGCCCTCGGACGCTGCGCCGCTCACGCCACCCCCAGGATCCACCCCTCCAGCCGCGCCCGCTGCTTCTCCTCCGGGGAGAGGGGCGGCGTGAAGTAGGGGCGCAGCAGGCCGAGCTGGTCGCGCTCCTGGAGCCAGGCGCAGATGGCGTAGGCGTCCTGCTCCTGAGGGTTGAGCCCCTCCTTGCGGTAGCGGTGGCGGAGGCGGGCCGGCCGCACCTCGGCGATCACGGACCTCTTCTTCGGGACCTCGAAGCCGTCGAACGGCCAGAAATGGGCGCGGTCGCGGGCGCGGCGCAGGTAGTCGATCCAGGGCAGGCCGGCGTGGGTGGCCTTGGCCAGGCTGTCCTGGATGTCGAACTGGAAGACGCTCTTGGGGAAGGCGGTCCACTGCCCGGTCAGCCGGTGCTCGTCGGGGTCGCCGGTGCGCGGGTTGCCTGGCAGCAGCTCGCGGACGGAGATCTCGTGGGTCGGCCAGTTCTCCTCGAAGTCCTCGAGGAAGGCATCCCAGCTCCGCAAGTTGTTCCGGTCCATGTAGCTCTGGGGAAAGGAGAAGGCGTGGTCGAGCCCCACGACGACCGGCCCGCCGCCGGTGATCTTCTCGAGCAGCCACTCGGCGAGATCGCGCCGGCTCCACCGGCCGGCCGACGGATGGCCGGGATTGAGCTCCTGGTACGGCTCGTGGTCCTCCACGGCCGCATAGACCTTGATCTCGCGGATGGGGTCCCCCGGATCCTTGCGGCCCGAATAGCGGACCCCGACGTACTGATGGAAGTCAGGCATGCAGATCCCTCCCTGAACGACCAGATTCGAGGAGGGATCGTATCAGCCTGTCGCAAGCCCCTGAAACCCGCTGGAGACGTCGAACGATTACGGCCCGCCCATCACCCACTGCCCCATCCCGCCCGACTCGAAGCCGTCCGTGAAGATCACCGGCCCGTTTCCCGGTCCATCTCCCGTCCCAGGGGCCGGCTTCGTGGTGTCGCAGACGGCGCCGTTGTACTCGACGGCGCCCAAGTCGGGGAGGCTGTCGCGGAGCTTGCCGCAGTAGTCGTCCGTCACCAGGGCCAGGGCCTGGCCGAGGTTGACGATCTGGCTGCCGTCGAGGAGCGCGAAGTTGGCGCCGGCCGGATTGAGGAACCAGGCGGCGAACTGCGCCAGGGTCACCCCCTCGCGGTTCGCGGCCTTGGTGCTGGTGCCACCGTCGCGGTTGCGGATCGCCCCCGAGAGGACGTTGTTGCGCAGGTCGGCCGTGCTCGCCGCGAAGCGCACGTCGATGCCCGTCGTGTTGTAGAGGGTGTTGTTGTAGATGCGGGTGTTCGAGGCGTTGTTGAGGTAGATGCCCACGTCCTGAGGGCAGTTCACGATCAGGTTGTTGCGCAGGATGCCGTTCTGGTGCTCCGGGATGCAGGTCCCGCCATCGCAGATCGCCGACTGGCCGCTGCTGCCTCCCCCGCCGAAGGAGAGCCCCAGGCGGATGCCGCCCACGTAGTCGCGCTCGCAGATCACCAGGTTGCGCTCGAAGACCCCGTCCCGCGAGTTGCCCTTGAGGAAGGCGGCGTAGCTGATCTGGTCTCCCTGGCCCTTGGCGTAGTCGTGGATGAAGTTGCTCCGGACCACCCAGCGCCGCCCGCCGACCACGTCGATGGGAGTCACCGGGTTCGAGGTGAGCCGCGGGGTCGAGTTGAAGAGCTCGTTGCCCTCGATCAGCACGTCGTCGGGGAAGACGAAGGGGTTCCCCTCGCCGTTGCCCTTGATCTGGGCGTTGTAGTCGTGCAGCCGGTTGTTGCGGATGCGCGTGAAGTCCCCCTCGCCCGCGACGTGGAAGGCGTGCTCGCAACTGCTGTGCGACAGGCAGACGCCCTGGATGTCGAGGTTCTCGAAGGTCCAGTAGGGTGTGTGCACCTTGAACCCCTCGACGGCGTTGAAGCGGATCAGCGCCTGGCCGAGGGCGGCGGCCCGCACCACGATCGGCTGGGAGGCGGTGCCGGGTCTGCTACAGAAGATGTTCTGGCTGATGTCGTAGATGCCGGGGGCCAGCGTGATGACGTCCCCGGGTGCGGCATTGTTGATGGCGCTGATCAACTGTGCGGCTGTCGAGACCGGCACGACGGCCGCCCCCGCCGAGGCCGCGACGAGAGCGGCCCCTCCGAGCGCGACGGCGCAGACCCTGACCGCGATGCGTACATACAAGGGCATCGGGAACTCCTTTCGGGGCCGTAGGAGAGCGGTACTGCCTCTCGGTTACTTGGGTTATTGTAATGGATCTATGGAAGGGAGCAAGGGGTAGCCTGCCCTCCGAGGCCTCACCCCCTGGCCCCTCTCCCTTGACGGGAGAGGGGGGACCCGACTGAGACGGCGTCGATGTAGGGGTGCGCCCTACGCACCATGACTGGCTTCCATGGTGCGCACGGCGCATCCTACCGCTTTGAATCGGTCCGGCATCGTTCCCCCTCTCCCGTCAGGGAGAGGGGGCCAGGGGGTGAGGCCTCTACGGGCAGACCGCCCCGTCCGGCAAGAGAGCCTCTCCCCTTCAGGAACCATCGCAACTTCGCTATCCTCTTCTCCGTACAATCCTTGTTTCCGGAGCGGAGGGTTTCTGGGGGGTGGGATCGAGGCGCGCCCGTGGCCGGGCGAGCGCCTTGGCACCCTTCAGCGGTGGGGATTGACGATGAGACTGCCTTTCTCGACCCGATTCACCCGGCGGCGCGTCCTCGCGTCCTCCGCCTTCGCTCTCCTCGCGCTGGCCCTTCTCCCGCTCACCAGCGCCGAGGTCCGTTTCGTGCTGCGGTCCGCCTGCGGCGAGGCGCGGATCCTGCTCCGGCGGCAGCCGATCGCGGAGCTGGTCAAGGATCCCTCCACCTCCCCCGAGCGCCGGGCGCAGCTCGAGCTGGTGCTGGCCGCGCGGGCCTTTGCCAGCGAGCGCCTGGGGCTCGCAGCCGGGGAGACCTACACCACCTTCTCGGACGTCGGGAGCGGCACCCTGCTCCACGTGATCTCGGCGAGCCCGAAGGACCGCCTCGCCGGCTACCGCTGGTCCTACCCCATCGTCGGCTCGGTGCCCTACAAGGGCTTCTTCCACGAGGAGGATGCTCGCGCGGAGGAGCGGCGGCTGGAGCGGCTGGGCTACGACACCTACCTGCGGCCGGCGGGGGCCTTCTCCACGCTCGGCTGGTTCAACGACCCGCTCCTCTCGACGGCCCTGGACGACGACTCCGTCGAGCTGGCCGTGACCGTCATCCACGAGATCGCACACAACACCCTCTGGGTGCCGGGCGACGCCCGGTTCAACGAGAGCTACGCGAACTTCGTGGGCTTCCGGGGCGCCGAGGCCTTCTTCGCGAGCCGCGGCGACCGCGAGTCGGCCCGGCGCTGCGCCGCGATGTGGCGGGACGAGAAGCGGCTCGGCGCCTTCTTCACCAGGCTGGAGCGGGACCTCCAGGAGCTCTACGCCGCCGGCGTGCCCCGCCGGGTCCTGGAGTCGCGGCGGCGCGAGATCTTCGCGCGGGCGCGGTCCCACCTGGCGGGACCCCTGGACCGGGAGCTCGAGGTCTACTCCGGCCGCAGGCTCAGCCGGCGGGCGCTCAACAACGCCCGCGTGATCGCGAAGCGGATCTACCTGACCGGGCTCGACGAGTTCGACCGCACGTTCCTGGCCGAGGGAGGCGACCTGCGGGCGGGCATCCGGGAGATCGCACGCTCGATCCGCCGCAACCCGTCGCGGCGGCCGATGAAGGTCCTGGCCCTCATGAACACCCGCCTGGCACGCCAGGCGGGATAGCCCGGCATCATAAGAAAGCCACGTCCTGGTGGCAGGTCGCAGCGATGCTTGGGCCCGAGCCGACACAGCTTGCGATCCCCTCCGAAGGGGCGATGCTTAGGTTGATCGAGAGACCTGGGCATCCGGCCCCAACGGAGG
>DASWME010000344.1:0-49841 GCA_036399915.1 Thermoanaerobaculia bacterium | reverse complement strand
CCACCTTCACGGTCAATACCACCCCGACCGTGTCGGTGTCGTACTCACCGGCCGCGCTTCGACCACCTTCACGGTCAATACCACCCCGACCGTGTCGGTGTCGTACGACGGGCCCGATGCCGAGGGGAAGGGCACGTTGTCCGTCCCCTTCTCCTTTCCGAATACCGCGGGCCCCTACCACCGGGACCTGGCGGTCTACCGCGACGGCTCGTATCTGTCCAGCACGCGGCCGGAGGAGGGCTCGGGCACTTGGACGCGGACGCTCGCCACGGCCTGCTGGTCGCAGGGGAGCCACCAGGTCCAGGCGGTGGCGGTCGCCTGCGGCCAGGGCAGCGACGCCGACTACCGCGACGAGGCGCAGACCACGGTCATCGTCGACCATAAGCCGCAGGTCTCGCTGTCGGTGTCGCCGCTGGACCCCGCTGCGCCGCAGGGCACTCAGGTGGCGGCGGTGACCTATGGATTCCCGCAGACCTCGAGTAAGGCCCATCGCCTGTTGACGCTGTGGGGCTATCCTGCCGGCAGCGTGCTGGGCTCGTTGCGGCCTGAAGAGCGCGAGGGGACGTGGTCGCACTATGTTTCCTGCTTGCAGGGATCCCGTCGCGTGTTGGTGGTGAACGCCGACGCCTGCCAGGACACCCGCGCGCGCGCCGTGGCCGCGCTGCCGGGCTGCCCGAAGCCGCCGCGCAAGCACGGGTGCGAGGAGGAGGACGGGCGCTGTGAGGGCTGCACCGGCCCGGGCGGCGGCGTGCCGGTGGGCGGCGGCGGACCGAGCCTCGGCGGCAAGGCCGGCCCGCCGATCCTGGGTCCCGGCGCGCGCCTGCGCTACCTCGCGGGCGGCGTGGGCAGCCCGGGAAACCCGGGCCAGGCGGCGTGGAGCACGACGCTCGGACGCGGGTGGTCCCATGACTACAGCGAGCGGATCGTGCCCGATGCGAGCGTGCCCGGCCGCGCCTGGCTGATCACCAAGTCCGCGAGCTTCCGCGAGTACACCGACGCCAACGGCGACGGTCTGTACGAGAAGGTCTCGCCCGAGGACGAGTACCGGACGCTGACCAAGGTGGCGACCGGCTGGACCCTACGCAGCCTCGACGGCGTGGTCACGGCCTTCGACTCCTCGGGGTTTTGGGTGAGCACTACGGACCGCAACGGAAACGCCAAGACCGCCACCTACGCGGGCGGCCGGCTGGCCTCGGTCGCGATGCCGGACGGCCGCAGCGAGACCTTCTCCTACCATCCCTCCGGCAAGCTCGCCGCGATCACCGAGGTGGGAGTCGGCGGGGCGGCGCAGCGGACCTGGACCTTCACCTGGTCCGGCGACGACCTCGTGTCCATCGAGGCCCCGGACGGCACCGGCCAAAGATTTGTCTACGGCGATTCGCGCCACCCGGGGTCCATGACGCGGCGGCTGCTCCTCGGCGCCAACGACGGCGATCCCGCCACGCCGCGCCCGGAGCGGGTGGAGGGCGCCTGGGAGTACGACGGCGAGGGCAACGTGGTGCGCGCCTGGCGCGGCTCAGAAGCGTTCGACTCCGGCGTCGGGCGCTACGAGCTGGCCTACGACACCCCCATCGAGCCGACGCAGACGACGGTGACGATCCACCGCAGCGCCACCGAACGGGAGGTGGTGCGCTATACCATCTCGCGCACGGCGTCCTGGGTGGGAGCCAAGCCGCGGGTGACCTCGATCTCTGGCGACTGCTCGAGTTGCGGCCTGGCGCCCAACTCGCAGCTCTTCTATGACGATCCGGCCCATCCGTTGCTGCCCACGCGCATCCTCGACGGGCGTGGCTCCGAGACCCTGCTCCGCTACGACGCCCACGGCCAGGCGATTGAGAAGACCGAGGCGGCGAACACCCCGCTCGCCCGCACCACCACCTGGGCCTACGACTCCGCCTTTCCGGCCCTGCCAACCCGGATCGAGACGCCCTCGACCGCGGACGGCGCGTCGACGCGCGCGACACTTCTCGCCTACGACGCCGCGGGCAACCTCACCAGCCGCCGGCTCCAGGGTCTCGAGGCGGGCGGCTTCTTCGACCTGGAGACCGTCACCACGTTCAACGCCGCGGGCCAGCCGCTGACGATCGATCCCCCCGGCTACGGCGGCGAGGATCGCACGAGCTTCACCTACGATCCGGCCCGCGGCGGCCTGGTGCCGCTGACCCGCACTGATCCGCTGGTGGGCGCCACCGCCTTCGAGCACGATCCCTTCAACCGCCACACCGCCGCGACCGATCCCAACGGCGTGCGCACGGAGACGTCCTACGATGCCTTGGGCCGCGTCTCCGCGGTCCGGCAGAAGGGGGCCTCACTGAGCGAAGACCTCCTCACCACGTACGACTACAACGCCTTCGGCGACCTCCTGCGCACCACCCTGCCGCGCGGCAACGTCGTCGAGTACGGCTACGACCCGGCCGGCCGGCTGGTCTCGATCGAGAGGAAGCCGGACGCCGCCACTCCCGGCGAGCACACGCTCTACACCCTCGACCTCGCCGGCAACCGGATCAAAGAGGAGCTCCAGCGCTGGGACGGCGCCGCCTGGGCGACCGAATCCTTCACCGACTTCCTCTACGTGAACCGCTGCCAGGTCGGCAAGGTTGTCCACGCCGGCGGCGTGGTGACCGAGTACGCCTACGACTGCGGCGGCAACCTGGAGAAGGTCTGGGACGCCAACCACCCCCGCCAGGGGTCGAGCGGCGGTGGAGGCGGCGAAGAAGGCAACTGCGACGAGCCGCCCTGCAGCCCGCCGGGGGAAGGGCCGAACGCGCCGACGCAGGTCTACGAGTACGACGCCCTCGACCGGCTGATGCGCGTCCGCCAGCCCTGGGCCGGAGGGGAGGAGGCGGTGACGAGCTACGCCTATGACGTCCAGGACCACCTCACATCAGTCACGGACGCCGAAGGCAACACGACCACCTACACGTACTCCGACCGCGATCTGATGACGCAGGAGGTCTCCCCCGTCTCGGGCACTACGACCCATGCCTACAACGAGCACGGGGAGATGGTGACCGGGATCGACGGCCGGGGAATCACCACAAGCCGCACTGTGGACGCCCTGGACCGGGTGACCCTGATCGACTCCCCGGACAACACGCTCGACACCACCTACACCTACGACGACCCCGCGGTGCCCTTCTCCAAAGGTCGTCTGACGAAGATCGCCAGAAGCGGCTCCGAAGTCGCCTACGCCTACGACCGCTTCGGCCGGGTCACCCGGGATGGCGAGCTGACCTATCAATACGATCAGAACGGCAACCGCGCCGAGATCGGCTATCCTGGAGGCGTGATAGCGCGCTTGACGCACGACTTCGCCGACCGGGACGCCTCGCTGGAGGTGCAGGTGGGGAGCGCGGCTCCGCAAGCCATCGTTTCCGGCGCCAGCTACAAACCCTTCGGTCCGCTAACTGGCTTCACGTTCGGCAACGGCCTGACCGAGATCCGGAGCTTCGATCCGCGCTACTTCCCCAGCCGCATCAAGGTGCCCGGCCGTCTGGACCAGCTCTACTCGACGGACAGGGTCGGCAACATCCTCAGCCTCAACCGGGCGGTGGGAGCGGACCGCTTCTTCTCGACCTTTGTCTATCAGGACCCACAGTACTTCTTGACCGAAGGCAACGGCCCCTGGGGGCGGCGGGCCTGGAGCTACGACCGCATCGGCAACCGCCTGAGCGAGACTCCCCCGAGCGACCTCGATCCGCCAGTGGAGCTCTTCTCCTACTCCTACCTATCGAACCCTGCCGGCGGCCACACTCCGAAGCTGTCGCGCATCGAGCCGGCGCCCGGCGGCGAACCGGGCAGCCACCAGGACTACGACTACGACGCCGCGGGCAACCAGACCACGGTAGCCGCAGTCACCGGCGAAGAATCAGGCCGGACAAGCTTCCTCGCCTACAACGCCGAAAGCCGCCTCTCCCGGCTCTCGACGAGCGACGGGACGGCTGCGACCGAGCTGCTCTACGACGGCCGCGGGTTCTTGCGGCGCTCCCGGCTGAGCTTCTCGAACTCCACCGACTTCGAGCAGACCGAGCCGGTCTACAACTCTGAAGGTCTGCTGCTGGCCCGCAAGGTCCATCAGCAGACCACCCGCGGCGGGCGAGGAGATACGGGAGCCCCCCCGACGAGCCGCGTCGTGATGGAGACGGCCTACGTCTTCTACCTCGCGGGCCGGCCGGTGGCGCAACTGACGCGGCCGCAGGCAGGCGGGGGTGCGGACACGTTGCTCTATCTCACAACGGACCATCTCGGCACGCCCATCCAGGTTACGGACACGGCGGGGTCGGTCGTCTGGGAAGGAGGGCTCGATCCGTTTGGTACGCCGTTCCTCTTCCCTGCCTCCCGTCCTCCAAGGGAGGGTGAAGACCCGCAGGAGCCGCCCGAAGGTGGAGATCAGAGTGCCGCAGCCACGGCAACGATGGAGAGCGCGGGGATTTTCCTTCGCTTCCCAGGCCAGTGGGACGATCCGAGCTTCCTCTCCCATGGGTTGCGGGTAGGGTTGTATTATAACGTGTACCGCTACTACATGCCGGGGACGGGCAGATATACACGGCCAGATCCGGTCAATCTCGGGATATTGGAGAATGTAGGCCGACCGGGCACTCTGCCGATCGATGCCGTCGACGCTTACCACTTATCCATGCTGCGGACGGGCAATCCCAGATTCGAACACGCCTACGGCTACGTTGCACAGAATCCCCTTCTATTCGCCGATCCTACGGGACTCTTTGGGCCGGGAGCGCTAGCTATGGCGGGTGGAGCGTGTGTTGCCGGAGACGGGCCTCTGCCGATAGGGGATGTGGTGGGAGTGCCACTCCTCGTGGCAGCCGGTATCTGGGGGGCAGGAATCGTCATCGCAGATTGGTGGGACAACGCGGACGATTGTGAGGAGTGCAAGACTCGCGACATCTGCCATCGGCTACTGGTCCTCTGCCTAGAGAATCCGTGGCAGCCCGCATGGAACAAACCCCTCTTCGGGCCGAAGAAACCCTGCGGCGACTGCTTCGGCGCATGTGTGAAATCCGGGGGTGAGTGGCCTTTCGAGAAATGTCCACTGCCATGAAAAAAATAGAGTCTTCAGATACCGAGTGGCTTCAGTGGATTGAGATCCAAAAAGCTGTTAACAAGAAGTGGATGAGGGGGGCTCTCCCATCTGCCGTGGCTGAGATGGATCAGTTCCTTGCAGGTGATCCTTCCCTAGACCTCAGACGTGAGGCTCTTGCTTTCAGGGCGTGGCTTCAAAGAGATATCGGAGATTTAAAGGCCGCTAAGTCAGATCTACTCGCGGCACTCGCTCTCGCGGAAAAATCTGATTTTGTACGCTGTGAGCTTGAAGAGTCCATCGGTTTCATCTGCCTCCAGGAGGGCGATGTACAGGAAGCTGAAAACTGGTACCTGATAGCTCTTAGGACAGCTGCGGCTGATCCACGTGTTGCTGGTGGCAATCTTGTCTGGCAGTTCCTGAAGCTCCGAGGAGAGCGGGGAGTGAGCGAAGAGGAGCGACGGCTCCTAGAGAAGGTCGTCCGCCAGTCCTGGGCTCTCCTTCGTGTGGGAGGTGAGCCCGACCTTCGCGACTTGGCGAGCACCTCCCAAAAGCTGATTGAAGCTCGCAAGGGGCCGTTCTCGGCAGAGCGTCCCCCATCCCCGAAGGCTTTCTAACCGTCTACCTTCGCCTATGCCGGGCTGATTCTGCCTGGCATACTACCTAGCTCCAACGCTTGGTCTGGTGCGTGGTGGCGCCTGTCCGCAATCTTGGCCTATAGCGCCTACCTGACGTTCTCTGCGTTTGGGCGCTTCCGAGGCCTGGCAAAGGATCGAGCCGAGCACGTGAGGATAAGGGAGCCGCGGGTATAATCGGCTGGAACCGACGTTCTGATTCCTTGAGGAGTACTTGATGAGACGACCTCTCCCATGGCACCTGCTTGCCCTGGCGCTGCCGATCCTGGCCGGCTGCGCCACCGCGCCGGCCCCGCCGCCAACCCCTCCCGCGCCGCCGGTCCCCGCCGCTGCGGCGCCGGCCGCGGCGGAGCGCACGGCCGTGCTGCTGGCGATCAACGACGTCTACCGCATCGAGGGGGTGGAAGGGGGGACCATGGGCGGCCTCGCCCGGCTGCGCACGCTGCGCCAGGAGCTCGAGCGCGAGCACCCCGACCTGCTGGTGCTCCACGCGGGCGACATGCTCTTCCCCTCCTTCTTGAGCCGTACCTTCAACGGCCAGCAGATGATCGACGTGCTGAACCTCCTCGACGGCTCTTCAGGATTCGACGACCGCATGTTCGCCGTCTTCGGCAACCACGAGTTTGACAAGGATGCGATGAAGGACGCGCCGATGCTCAACCAGCGGCTCCACGACTCGCAGTTCCGCTGGGTCAACGGCAACGTGGTCTTCGGCAACGGCGAGAACGGCAGGCCGCTGGTGGCTGGCGACAACCTGGCAGCGACCTACCTGGTCGGCAGCGGCGGCATCCGCATCGGCCTCTTCGGCCTGACGACCGACGTCAAGCATCCGCAGTACGTCTCGTCGTTCAAGGACCCGGTCGCCACGGCGCGCGAGCTGACGGCCGAGCTGCGCCGGCAGGGAGCCGAGGTGGTGGTCGCTCTGACGCACCTCAACGCGCGCGACGACCGCCGGCTCCTCGCGACCCTCGGCGACGCGGGCCCGGACCTCATCCTCGGCGGCCACGACCACGAGCACATGGCCTGCGACGTGGGAGGCCGCGAGGTGCTCAAGGCCGACGCCGACGCCCGCACCGCGACCGTGGCCCGGCTGACGCTCGCGCCGGGCGGCAAGCTCGCCGTCGAGCACCAGCTCGTTGCCATCGATCCAAAGCTCGCGGAGGACTGCGCGGTGTCCGGCACGGTCCGGAGCTGGCTCTCGCTGCACGCGGGGCTCTTCTGCGGCCAAGAGGCGGGCAAGAGCAACACGCCGGTCGATCCGCGCTGCCTGGAGAAGAAGATGGGGAGCACGCGCACCCTGCTGGAGGCGGAGGAGAGCAAGATCCGCAGCTCCGAGACCGCCTTCGGCGACTGGATCGCCGACCAGATGGCGGCCGCGTTCGCAAGCTGCGGCGCTCAGGCGGCCTTCATCAACTCGGGATCGCTGCGGCTCAATCAGGACCTGGCCGCGGGCTCGGACATCCTGCGCCGCCACGTGGAGGAGCTGTTCGGGTTCCCGGCGCCGCTCTACCTGCTGCGCCTCAAGGGAAAAACCTTGCAACAGGTGGCCGAGCACGCCATCGAAGGCTGGCCCGGCTCCGGCAACTGGCTGCAGATCGCGGGCTTCTCCTTCGTCCACGACACCGGCAGCGCAAAGGTCTCGGACCTCGAGCTCATCACGCCCGGAGGCCGGCGCCCGGTGCAGCCCGACGAAGACATCCTGGTCGTCACCAATCAGTTTCTGTTCGATCCGAGCCAGGGCAACCGGGACGGCTACACCATGCTCGATCCCTCCCTGGTCGTGAAAGACTGCGCCGTCAACGGCAAGGACTTGAAGTCCGGCATCGTCCTGCCCGTCCTGCAGGCCACCGCGGACGGCATCGCGCCCGAGAAGGAAGGCCGCATCCGGCAGGTGCCGGAAGGGACGGCGACGGACCCGTGCGCGGGGCCTGTCTAGGCCGGGGAGGTGATGGCCGGGAGGAGGTCCGTCCTGCGCGAGAACCGCTTCCAGAAGAGCGCCAGCAAAATCCAGATGGCGAGAACGAAGCCGATGCCGTACTCGTAGGTGAAGTAGTAGGTGCGGCCGGTGTTCCTCGTCAGGGCTTCGAAGATCGTCTGGGCGTTGTTGGAGGCGGCGTGGAGGATCGCGGCCGGCCAGACGCTGCCGGTCGTCTGCCGCAGCCAGGTGTAGAAGAAGCTCACCCCCACGACCGAGGCGGTGAAGCAGGCCGTCGCGTAGGCCACGGGGAGCCCCGGGCGGAAGCGGGGGAGGAACGCGAAGATCAGGGGATAGTGCCAGACGGACCAGATAACGCCGACCAGCAGGCTCGTCCGCACAAAGCTCGCCTTGCGCAGGAGGCGGTCGGAGAGCAGGCCCCGCCAGCCGAGTTCCTCGCCGAGCGTGGACGACATGCTGAGCGCCACGCCGAGGGGAATCAGAGCGATCATCGCGATCTCTCCCGCCGTGCCGGGCAGGCCCAGCCGCTCCGCGAGCGCGTCCAGGCGTGATCCGTCGAAGGCGCCGAGGCCGAGGGTCCAGACCAGCACGTAAACGGCTCCGGCGAGGAGGAAGGGGAGGGCGAAGACCGGCAGCAGGACCCGGCGCGTGCCGCCCCATCCCCAGCCGAGCCCCCGCAGGCTCCGCACCGTGATCAGGCGGGTGAGGATCGCCGCGACGCCCGGGCACCACATGAAGGCGAAGGACAAGGTGTCGTTCCAGGTGGGGCTCTCCGCCAGCCACAGGTAGAGATAGAAGCCGGAGCTGAGGAGCAGGGTGAGATTGAGGAAGATCAGGATCTCGCGCCGAGGGTTCATGGGCGCCTCCCGTTTCTTCCTTCTACGAGACTTCTGGGGGAGAGGTTTCGAGCTTGCCGCTGTCGGTGAAGACAAGGGGTTCCAAAAGGCACTTTAGAGAGCTTCGCGTCCTCGATGTACCCACAAATCTATATATTTGCTTATCAATCCCGATTAAACTATTTTTGTATTCCCTTTTCGATGGAAGGGTGATAATTTCAGACTTGTAAGAAAGAGCGGACCATCTGTCCGAACGATCCGCTCGGTCCCTCTCGATTCCGGCGCTGGGCGGCGCCAAAGGAGGTAGCTCGTGCTCGTCTCCTCCGCTCGGGACCGACCCATGGCGGCTGCGCCTTCGGCGTCTCCTCTCCGGACTCGCAGTGCTCGCTCTCCCCCCGGCGCCGCGCGCGAGGGCTTCCGCAGTCCGTCGTCCGCAGAACATCAATGTCCATCCGAAAGGAGCGTCGACCATGAACCGTGTCGCCCCGCAAAAGACACGAGCCTTTCTTGCTTTGGTTTTTGCGGTTCTCTTCCCGACCTGCGCGCCCGCCTTCGCGGCGGACGTCCTCATCTACGGGCCCTCGATGAGCCCGCTTCCGCCCAACGAGCAGACCGTGGCCACGGCGGCGGGCCATACGGTGACGGTGGTGAGCGCGGCGACCTGGTCCACCTTGACAACGGCCCAGTTCGCCCAGTACGACGCCATTGTCTTCGGAGATCCCACCTGTACGGTGGGCACGGGTCATCTCGCTGCCGCTGAGGCGAACAAGGCGACCTGGTCCGCTGTCGTGACCGGACCGATCTACGTCCAGGGGACGGATCCTCAGTTCCACCACCACCAGCCCGCTGCGTTGCCTCTCATCCAGAAAGGCATCGACTTCGCCGCGAGCGGGCCGGGGACCGGCCTTTACGTGAGCCTGAGCTGCTATTACTTCACCGCTGGTCCGAACACGCCAGTGAGCCTGCTGAGCGAGTTCGGGGACTTCCGGGTCCTCGGACAGGGTGACTGCCCGAATACCGTGACGATCGTCGAGCCGGCGCACCCTGCCGTGGCGGGTCTGACCGATGCAGACCTCTCCAACTGGGGCTGCTCGGTCCACGAGTTCATCACGAGCTTTCCCGCCGGTTTCGAAGTCCTTGTCACCGGTCTTCATCCGACGGAAGGTTTTCTGCCCTACATCATCGCGACTCCCCCTGTCATCGAGGTGCCGGTGGACATCAAGCCGGGCTCCTGCCCGAACCCGCTCAATCTCAAGAGTCAGGGCGTGCTCCCGGTGGCGGTCCTCTCAACCGCGGACTTCGACGTCAGTGACATCGATCTCGCGAGCATCACCCTGCTTGGAGTCCATCCTCTGAGGAGCGCCTTCGAGGACGTGGCGACACCCTTCGAGCCGTTCGTCGGCAAGCAGAGCCGCAACGACTGTACGCAGGCGGGGCCGGACGGCCTAATCGATCTTACGCTCAAGTTCTCCCGGCAGGAGATCGTAGCGGCCATCGAGGCGACCTTCGGCCCGGTGGCGGACGGTGCCGTGCTGGTCCTCCCCCTCGAAGGTGAGCTCCTGGATGGCACGCTCATCTTGGGAGAGGATGTCATCGTGGTCCTCAGGAAGGGTAAGGAGTAGTAGACTCTCCGCAGCGAAAGGCCGCGATGTATCGAGGAACGCCGGGCCGGAGAACGCTCTCCGGCCCGGCGGGGATGCGATTTACAGCGGAGGGTTGAGGCCGGCGCCGTAGACGTCCACCGAGTCGGCCGCGCCACCGCCTTCGTTGCGGTTGTCGGTGAAGATGCCGATCAGTTGCGTGCCGATGACGTCCAGGCCGTTGTAATCCCCCCATTCGAAGCTGGTGTCGATCTGTGGCGAGATGACACTGGTCAGCCGCGCCGGGGCCGACCAGGTCTGGGCGCCGTCGGAGGAGACCGAGTAGAAGATGTCGACCGCCACGCGGGTGGGGTCGCGCCGCGTGTCGTAGAAGATCACGTAGACCCGGCCGTCCGGACCCACGGCGAGCCACGGGTGGAAGCGGTCCACCGTGTTGGCGTCGGCCGTCTCATGCGGTGTGGTCACCGTCCAGGACGCGCCGCCGTCGCGCGAGTAGGCCACCTGGATGCGGCCGTGGTTGTTGGCCGGGGTGCCTGATTCGGGAGCGGTCGTGTCCGTCCAGGCGGCGTAGATGGAGTTGGCGAAAGCCCCGGTCGTCAGGTCGGCGTCCGCGGCGACGTAGATGAAGGCGCGGCGGGTCTCCATGGCCGGGATGGCGAAGTCGTAGCCGTCCTGGGTGGTGCCCACCGTGACCGAGGCGGCGAAGCTGGAGCCGCCGTTGGTGGACTTCTTCACGAAGATCTTCTTGGCGTTGAAAGCGGGCCAGAAGTAGTAGACGTTGCCGCTCTTGTCGGTGACGATGTCGCTGCCGATGCCGTTCTCGCCGGTGCCCGAGATCGTGAGCGGAGCCGACCAGGTGTTCCCGAAGTTGGTCGAGCGGGAGAACTTCAGGATGTTCGAGTCGTGCCAGGTCAGGTACAGGTTGTCCTTGAAGGGCGAGGTGGCGAACTTGTCGACGTGAAGGTACTCCTTGTCGCTGCCGCGCTTGGTGATCTCGCGGCGGGGGGTGCCCGGGGTCACCGCCTCGAGGCCGTTCCATGTCTGGCCGCCGTCGTTCGAGCGATAGAACCAGACGCCGCAGCCGCGCGCAGTGCAGCTACCCAGCGTGGCGGCGTAGGCGAAGGAGCCGTCGGACGACCAGTCGACCGTGGGATCGCAGCAGGTGCCGCCCCCGGGCAGGGCCGCGGCCGGCGTCCAGGTCGAGCCGCCATTGGTCGAGTAGTGCATCTTCTGGCCCGAGCCCGGTCCGTTCGAGCCGGCGATGACCTTGTTGACATCGGTGGGATGGATCTTGACGGCGGATTCGGCTGCGCCCTCCGGCGAGGTGACGCGCACGTCGGAGGTCAGGGCCTTCTGCTGGGCGAACTCCTCGGGGGTGATGCCCCGTTCCCGGACGACCACGAACCGGCCGTTCCTGAAGTTCACGTTGCGATAGAGCTTGCCGCTGACGAGATAGCCGCCATATTCCTGATAGAAGATCTGCAGGGCGCTGCGCGGGTACTGCGCCGGGCCGCTGCGCAGCATGTCGGGGTGGCCCTTCCGCAGTTCGACGCGGAAGAAGGCCGGGATCGGGTCCTTCAGTTGCTCCTCGTTCGGTGCGAACCAGGCGAGGTCCCCCCGGGTGAGCTTGTAGTTGCGGTCATCCCAGGGTCCATACTTCGCAAGTTGCGAGTAATCGACCGACCGGTCGACCCCCCGGCGGTTGTCGACCAACTGCGCCCGGCTCACGGAGGCGAAGGCGACCGCGGCGAGCGCGGCCATGAGAACGATCTTCGAACGCGAACTCCTCGGCATTTCCATCTCCTCTGAGAAAGGTTGTGGTGCACCAGCAGGGATTCTGGGGGCTGATACTGCCCGGACCGATGGTGACTTCCTCTTTTTCAGGTGCGCGAGAAGGCGATTTGCGAGCCTCGCCAGGCCGGCCGCTGCGAGCCGGCGGGTCGCCTAGAACAGCAGTGAGCCGCGGAAGATGATGAGATACCGGCTCGGTGGAGACGGCCTCACCGCCGCTTGCGGACCGCTTCGGACTCGCGCTCGAATCCCGGCAGGATGGCCTTGACGAAGGCGTTGGAGACCAGGCGGACGATGATCTCCCAGGTGCTGGTGTTGGGGTCGTCGATCGTGCCCGAGATGTCGGCCACGGTGGCGACCTGATCGCGCGGCTTGTTCTCGAGGATGTGGGAGAGCCCGCCCACGATCTTTTCATAGATCTTCTTGAGCACGGGTTTCTTCTTGTCCTGCTGGGGGTCGTAGACGTCGACGTCCTTGAACAGCGGCTTCACGTAGCCGGTGATGCGGCCGTTGCTGACGTGGACCTCGGAGTAGACGGAGAAGGTGCCTTTGACCACGTCGAACTTGCCGTAGGCGCGCAGCAGGTCGTTGATCGATGGCAGGCTCGCCTTCTCCATCGCCACCTTGAGATCGAAGTCCGGCCCCTTGCGGTCGTCACGGAAGCGGGCGGAGCCATTGAGGGCGCCGCTCCCCATGAACAGCCCGTCGAAGGTGGCGCGGGCGGGGCCGCGGCGGAAACCGCTAGAGATGTTGGTCACGTCGAGGTCCGCGTCGCTGACGAAGACGCGGAAACGCTTGTCCTGCGCCCGGCTGACGAGGCCGAGGCGGCCGTTGACGAGGCGCATGCGGTCGATCCGCACCGGCACCCTGGGCTGCGGGTTCTCGGACGCCTCGGCCACCTTGCGGCCCCGCGCCTTCTCGGCGGCGGCGGTGGCCGTGGTGTGGGTGTAGTCGAGGCGGAGCCTCTGGACGGTCACGTCGGCGATGTGGACGTCGCGGTGCCGCGGACCGTACTCGAAGTCGCCGTGCGAGGAGAGGATGCCGCCGGAGACGGTGAGGTTCGCGCGGGCGCCGATCGGCCGCAGGCGGCTCAAGGGGACGTCGTCCACCCGGTAGGTGGCCTGGAAGGCCGGGTAGGGCTCGGCGAGGAAGTTGGCGCGGCCGTTGAGCACGCCGCGGCCTTTGTCGAAGATCACGCCGTCCGAGTGGATCGTCGAGGGGTAGACGCGATCCGGCGCGCGGATGTTGCGGATGTTCTCCGCCGAGAAGTTCCATTGGGAGACGTGGAGCGGGCGCTCGGGGTCTTCGTCGATGTAGATGACGTCGCCGTTGCGGACCTCGATCAGGTTGAACTTGAAGGGGTAGATCGACTCGAGGGCCTGCTGCCAGCCGCGGTCCTCGACGTCGACCTTGTCGCGGTTTTCCTGGCGGAGCTGCTTCAGGTTGACGTGGACGCGCGGACGGTCGAAGGTGGCGTTGGCCACTAGGTGGCCGTGCAGGACCTCCTTCCACTCGACGCTCGCGGTCAGCCGCGGGAGGTCCGCCACCGGCGGCTCGGGGTAGGCGTCCTGGTGGATGACGAGCCGCTCGAGCGTCAGCGCTCCGCCGAGGGGGTTGAGGTGGGCGTGCCCGAGGCTGACGGTGTAGCCATGGAGCCGCTGGTTGATCTTGGCTTCGAGGGTGCGGCGGAGGTACTCGTCGAAGTGCCGGGCGACCAGGAGGAGCAGCAGGGCGAGGGCCGAGACCGCGATCACCCAGAGGAGACCGCGCTGGCCGAGGGGCTCGCGGGGACGGCCCTTCTCCGGCTGCTTCGGCGGCGCCTCCGGCTCGGGCCGGTCCTGCCGCTCGCGGGGTGCCACTGCGCGGTTCGCCATACGGCCTCGGGAGCGCTCCCGCCAGGGGAGGAGCTCCCGATTTCGGTTATAGCAAAGTGTTTGCCAGGGGGCTGCGGAGAGGTGAGGGCCCGGGCGGCTGGGATACACTCCCGCCCACCATGAACCACCCCCTCAGCCCCGGCTTCGCGCGGCGCCTGACGCTGTTCGACGCCACGATGATCGTCGTCAGCGGGATCATCGGATCGGGGATCTTCATCAATCCCTACGTCGTGGCGCAGAAGGTCGGGACGCCGTTCCTGATCCTGGCGGTGTGGATCGCGGGCGGCGCGATCGCCCTGTTCGGCGCCTTCGTGTTCGCCGAGCTGAGCACGGTGATGCCGCGGGTGGGCGGCCAGTACGCCTTCTTCCGCGAGGCGTTCCATCCCATGGTCGCCTTCCTCTATGGCTGGGGGCTGCTGCTGATCGTGCAGTCCGGGGCCACGGCGGCGGTGGCGGTGGCCTTCGCCGAGTACGTGGCGCGGCTGGTGGCGCTGCCGGCAGGGACGGGGAGATGGCTCGCCGCCGCCATCCTGCTGGCGCTCGCCGCGTTCCATGCCCTGGGGATCAAGCCGGGGGCGGTGCTGATCAACCTGATCACCTTCACCAAGACGCTCGCCCTGGCGGCGCTGATCGTGGGCGCCTTCGTGCTGACCGGGAGGTCCGGCCTTACTTTCGAGCCGCTGGCGCCGCCGGATCTCGGAGGGCTGCCGCTGCTCTCGGCCTTCTTCGCCGGGCTGGTGCCGGCGATGTTCGCCTACGGCGGCTGGCAGAACCTCAACTACGTCTCGGAGGAGGTCAAGGAGCCGGAGCGCAACCTGCCGCGGGCCATCCTGATCGGGGTCTTCTGCGTGATCGCGGTGTACGTTTCGGCGAACGTGGCCTACGTGCACGTCCTCGGGGCGCCGGCCCTGGCCGCCACCAAGACGCCGGCGGCGGACGTGGCGGCGCGCCTGGTGGGGGAGACCGGCGCCAAGGTCATCAGCCTGCTGATCGTGGTCTCGACCTTCGGCTTCATGAACCTGGCGCTGCTCTCGGCGCCGCGCGTCTACTACGCCATGGCGGCGGACGGCCTCTTCTTCCGCTCGCTGGCGCGCCTTTCGCCGCGCTTCCACGCGCCCACGGCTGCGATCCTCCTCCAGGGCGCGCTGGCCGCCGCCTACGCGCTGACCAACACCTACGACCGGCTGCTGAGCTACGCGGTCTTCGCGGACTGGATCTTCTTCGCCCTGGCCGGCGCGGCGCTCCTCGTCTTCCGCCGGATGATGCCTTCGGCCCCGCGGCCGTTCCCGACCCCGGGGTACCCTTTGGTGCCGGTCCTCTTCATTCTGGCCGGCGCCGGGATCGTGATCAACATCTTCTTCACGGACACCAGGAACGCGCTGATCGGGACGGGGATCTTCCTGGTGGGGGTGCCGGTGTACTTCTCCTGGCGGAGCCGGAGAAGACCCGCATGAAGGGCAGCGTCTACATGCGCTGGGCCAAGGAGCACGCCGCGGCGCGGTACAACCTCGCCAACAGCGGCATGCTCGGCTGCTCGATGGACGACCTGGAGCTCCAGCCCGGGGACCTCCAGTTGAACGGACCGAACCGCGACGGCTATCCGCCCCTGCTGGAGGCGATCGCGGCGAAGTACGGCGTCGCGGCTGAGCAGGTGGTGACAGCCCAGGGGACCTCGGGGGCGAACTTCCTCGCCCTCGCCACGCTGCTCGATGCGGACGATGAGGTGCTGGTGGAGCAGCCCACCTACGAGCCCATCCTCGCGGCCCTGGCGTTCCTGGGCGCCCGCGTGCGGCGGTTCTCGCGGCGTTTCGAGAACGGATACCGGCTGGATCTCGAAGAGATCGGCGCGCTCCTCTCGGACCGCGTCCGCCTCGTGGTGATCACGAATCCGCACAACCCGAGCGGCGTGGTCCTTTCAATGGAAGAGGTGGGGGAGGTGGGACGGCTCGCGGAGCGCGTGGGCGCCCGGGTCCTGGTTGACGAGGTCTATCAGGACGTCTGCGCGGGAGACGGGGTGCCGCTGAGCCACGCCCACCTCGGCCCGCACTTCGTCGCCACGAGCAGTCTGACCAAGAGCTATGGCCTCTCGGGCCTGCGCTGCGGCTGGATCCTCTGTACCTCGGACCTGGCGGACCAGATGCGGCGCACGAAGGACTTCATGGAAGCCGTGAATCCGATGCCGAGCGAGGCGCTGGCCCTGGCGGCGTTCCGCCAGCTCCCGCGCTTCGCAGCGCGGAGCCGCTCGATCCTCGATCCCAACATCGTCCAGGTGCGCGCCTTCCTCGCCGGGCACGCCGAGTGGCTCGACTGCACGCTACCCGAGCGCTCGATGATGGTTTTCCCCCGCTTGAAGAAGGAGGATGACAGCGAAGCGCTTCACGACTGGCTGCGGGGCCGGGAGACCTCGATCGTGCCGGGGAGGCATTTCGAGTGTCCTCGCCACTTCCGGCTGGGCTTCGCGGTCGAGCCGGAGAACGTGGCCGAGGGGCTGAGGCACCTTGCGGAGGGGTTGCGGCGGAAAGATTGAGTTCCTCGAGGCGCGTGTCTCCCAGGATCCTGGGAGTCGCACCTTGAGTGTGAAACCGAGCTCGGGCTCTGGAGCCCGGAGACCGATCTTGGGATAATCTCGTCTCATGGAAATCCAGGAGACCTGCCTCGACCTCGCGGCGCTCGCCAGGGACCCCGGTCCGGACCCCCGGAGACGGGTCTCCGGCATGGCGGCCGGCCTCATCGGCTCCGAGATCCTCCGTATCGCGGGAGAGATCCGCGCTCTGGTGGTCGCCGGCCGGCCCATCTGCAACCTGACGGTGGGCGATTTCGATCCGCGGTACTTCCCCATTCCGCCCCAACTCGCCGCGGGTATCCATGCGGCTCTGGAGAGCGGCGAGACGAACTATCCGCCGTCGAACGGCATCGCGAGGTTGCGGCAGGCGGTATTGAGGTTCTACGAGCGCGAGCTCGGACTGCGCTACCCGGTCGAGTCGGTGCTGATCGCAGGCGGGGCGCGGCCGGTCATCTACGGCATGTTCCGCACCGTTTGCGACCCCGGCGACCGGGTCGTCTATCCTGTGCCGAGTTGGAACAACAACCACTACGTGCACCTGGTGGGGGGCGTGGAAGTGCCGGTGGTGTGCGGGCCGGAGCGGCGGTTTCTCCCCACCCGGGAGGACCTGCTCCCTGCGCTGCCGGGAGCCCGCCTGCTCTGCCTCAACTCCCCCCTGAACCCCACCGGCACCATGTTCACGCGCGAGGCCCTGCTGGGGATCTGCGAAGCGGTCCTGGAGGAGAACGAGGCCCGCGCCCGCCGCGGCGAGCGCCCCCTCTTCGTCCTCTACGACCACATCTACTGGACGCTACGCTTCGGCGACACCCCGCACGTGACGCCGCCGGAGCTGCTGCCGGAGATGGCGCGCTACACCCTGTTCGTGGACGGTATCAGCAAGGCCTTCGCCGCCACGGGGCTGCGCGTCGGCTGGGGCGTGGGGCCTGTGGACATCATCTCGCGGATGTCGGCCGTGCTGGGCCATGTCGGCGCCTGGGCGCCGCGCGCCGAGCAGGTCGCCACCGTGGCCTACCTCGACGATGCGGCGGGCATCCGGGAGTTCCAGGCCACCTTCAACCGGGCGCTCTGGCAGCGGCTGGACCTGCTGCACCGCGGGCTGCAGGCGATGAAGGAGCGCGGCCTGCCGGTGGACAGCATCCCACCCATGGGAGCCATCTACCTCACCGCCCGCATCCATCCCTTCGGCCGGCGCACCCCCGACGGGACGGAACTGCTCACCAACGACGACGTGCGCCACTACGTGCTGGAAGCCGCCGGCATCGGCCTCGTGCCGTTCCAGGCCTTCGGCTCGACGGAGGAGGACGGCTGGTTCCGCATGAGCGTGGGGGCCGTTTCGCTGGCGGAGATCGAAGCCGCCCTGCCGCGGCTCGAAGAGGCTCTGCGGCGGCTGTAGCAGCTCAGTTCAATCCGTACAGCTTGACGGTGGCCTTGCGGCCGAAGAGGGATTGCGCGTCGTACCGGAACTCGACGCTGCGGATGACCCGGTCCCGACCGCGGACGTCGATCACCCGGGACTCGCCGCCGGCGGGGATGACGTTGCGGATGGCGACGTCCTGCACCGACCCGTCGGCGAAGTGGACCTTGACGTCGCGGAACTGGACGGCGCGGTCCTCGACGCGGATACGGAGGGCGCGGAAGGTCCCGCGGACGGCGGTGACGGGAATCACGTCGTGGTCGACGCCGTCCGTGACCGTGCGTTCGCCGAGGAACTCCCAGCGGGGGCGCCGGCCCGCCGCGGCGTCGCAAGGAAGAGCAGCCTGGACCAGGCAGAGAAGAGCGAACGTCAAAAGGGCGATTCTGGTCTTCATGAGCGGTTCTCCTTTCGTGTTCCGCTCATGGAACCCGCGTTCCGGCGGTTTCCTGCGGCTCACGACTGCGGTGTCCGATTTTCCGGGATCTTGAAGCCGAGATAGGTCCCCGAGCTGATCCCCATCAGTCCCAGGAGCGTGGGGTTGAATTGGGGCATCTGCAGACCGTTGTACACGGATGCGATGAAGATCACCCCCAGCACCCAAGTCCAGACGAAGAGCTGCAGCCGGTGAAGGCTGATCCCTTCCGCGTCGGAGAGGACATCCCGCAGGAAGCCTTGCGAGACCGCGTCCTTGCCCGAGACCGGAGCAGCAGCGGGCGTGGCGGTGCTCGCCTTTCCCGCATCGATCAGGTTGGCGCCCAGCGCCGTGGCGGAGCCGATGCCGAGCAGCGCCAGCACTGAGCCGGTGATGGTGTCGAGTTCCTCAGTGATCATCCAGATGAAGAGATAGGCGGCGACCACGAGGAACGACCAGAACGCCATCTGGAAACGCGACAGGCTGTAGGGGGGCAGCTTGCCCTCCGGTGGCTCCGCGGGGCGGTCGCGCAGCAGCGGGGTGCGCCTGGCCAGCCGCAGGAGCAGCAGGAATAACACAAGCAGGCCGGCAAAGTAGCCGTAGAAATAGACCTCCGGCAGAACCTCGAGCTCGAACTTGTCGACCCGGGAAGGGAACGAGAGCTTGCCTTCCGGGCCGACGCTCACCGAGATGATCCTGCGCAAGGCGGTCGGCTCTTGCAGCAGGGCGTGCCAGGCCCGGTCCGAATCGTCCGTGCGGTCCAGCGTGTAGCGAACGCTGCCGGTATCGATGTCGCAAGACTCCGGCGGCACTCCGTTGATGGGGATCTCGTTGAGAAAGAGGATCAACCCCTCGCATCCTTTTTCGATCCTGGCCAGTGCCGTTTTCAGGTTCTCCATTTTGACCGTGAGGCCGTCGCCCAGGGCAGCCCGGTTCGGGTGGTCCCGATCGCTCGAGCGGACGCCGACCACCACTGGAACCGGGGAAGCCACCGGAGGCTGCGCCCCGGGCGATGCCTGCGCGCCAGCGGCGGGCCCTCCTCCCCCTGCTTCGGGTGCGGGCTCGAGCTGCGCCAGGAGGGACCGGGCGCTCAATGCAAGGAGACAGATACCGGCCAGACTGAGACGGCGGTAGACGAATGAACTCCTCGCCATAACGTTCCTCCCTCCAGCCTGGGGCCAACCCCCAGACGGCTGGTCGTCAATGGATGCCTTGCTTCGAGAGATCGGATGGTAGCACGGGTACCGGCCCGAATGGGAAAGGCGCCAGCGGTGGGGAGTGCCGCCGGCGCTTTCAAAGACGGGGAAACGATCAGGCCAACGATCAGGCCATCAGTACGCCGGGACCCAACTGCCGCTGGCGGCGTCGCAGCGCTGCTTATAGCCGTCCAGGGTGCAGTAATAGTTGGTGTTGGGACCGCAGGGCACCTGCCAGCACGAGGTGGCCGGGTAGCCGAGCTGGTAGCCCCAGGAGGTCTGCGCCTCACAGGTCCTGCAGCCGCCGCACCACTTCCGCTCGCAACCGGCCGGGGCCCATTCATAGTCGGGGCCGCTGGCCCAGCCCTCGATGTAGGGGTGCTGACGGGCGTAGATCATCCGGCCCGGCCCGTCGGAGAAGCCGGCCTTGTAAGGACCCGCCTTGCAGGTGTCGCAGCCGTCGGTGTCATACGTGCACTCGGTGCTCGACGGATGGTTCCAGTCGTAGTCCTGGTCGATCTCCATCATGTTCTCGTCCACGATGCCGTTGACGCCGTCTCGGTAGACGGGCGTCCAGAAGCCGTAGTCGGAGATCCAGAAGTGCATCTGGCCCCGCGGGTGGCCGTAGACCGTCTCGTTGCTGGCGTCGAACGGGTCGTGGGGACCCATCATGTCGCTGCTCACCTTCCAATAATTGTTGCCGTTTTGGTCGATGCTCGTGACGTAGCCGACGTTGGCGTAGGCCATGGCATACCAGAGGTAGTCGTCCATGGAGACGAAGATCCGGTTCCCGTCGCCGTGGCACTGGCCGTCGTAGCCGACGATGGCATACAGGGCGTCCACATGGTCCAAGGGCGTCTTGTAATCGGGGAGAATGGAGACCTGGAGACGGTGGGTGAGGGTGAGGAAGGCCCCCTTGGCGGTACAGTTCAGATTTCCCAGGCCTGACAGAGGTTGGACTGCCCGTGGCGGGCGGCCCAGTCGGCGAACAGCCGGTTGCGGTTCGCGTCCATCGAGTCGGTGTAGGGAGTGGCGGCGTGCAGGGCGCCGCTGGTGGACAAGGAAGCACAGAATGCCGCGGCCAGGGCGAGCTTCTGCATCGAGAGTCTCTTCATGGAGTTCGCTCTCCTGTCGGAAGGTGAAACGCCCGCGCGGGGCCGCTCACCGGTCTGTTTGTTTGAGGAGAGAGCCCGCCGGCACGATCTGGCGGCTCTCCCGCTTCGGGACTCAGGAGAACGCGCCCCCCGGAACGGTTATTCCCGCCATTCCTGTGAGCAAGCGCGCGTCGAGCACAATTGATCAAATAACCTGAAGGTCGATTGGGATAGACTTCGCCCTTCCCGGCCGGGAGCGGGCCGCGGCCCTCTCCGGACGGGTTTCGAGGAGCCTCGAGCATGCGAATCCTGGTGGCTCTGGGTGGCAACGCCCTGCTGCGCCGCGGCGAGGAGATGACCGCGGAGAACCAACGGAGGAATGTCCGCATTGCGGCCGAGGCCCTGGCGCCGCTCGGCCGGGAGCATCAGCTCGTCATCACGCACGGCAATGGCCCCCAGGTGGGGCTGCTGGCCCTGCAGAGCGCGGCCTATGACCAGGTGAACCCCTATCCCCTGGACGTGCTGGGCGCCCAGACCGAAGGGATGATCGGCTACATGATCGAGCAGGAGCTGGGAAACATTCTGCCCTTCGAGCAGCCGTTCGCCACCATCCTTTCCATGGTCGAGGTCGATCCGGACGATCCGGCGTTCGAGAACCCCACGAAGCCCATCGGCCCCGTGTACAAGGAAGAGGAGGCCCGGCGGCTGGAAAAAGAGGAGGGGTGGAAGATGGCGCCGGAGGGAGGCGGGTTCCGGCGGGTCGTGCCGTCGCCGCTGCCGAAGCGGATCTTCCAGATCCGGCCGGTCCGGTGGCTGCTGGAGAAGGGGTGCATCGTCATCTGCGCCGGCGGCGGCGGCATCCCGACGCTGTACGCTCCCGGCCGCCAGCTCCACGGCGCCGAGGCCGTGGTGGACAAGGACCGGGCGAGCGCGCTGCTCGCCCGCGAACTGGAGGTGGACCTCTTCATCATGGCGACGGACACCGACGCCGTCTACCTCGACTGGGGCAAGCCCACTCAGCGGGGTATCCGGCGGGCCTCGCCGCGGGCGCTCGCCGCCTACTCCTTCGCCGCCGGCTCGATGGGGCCGAAGGTGGAGGCGGCTATCGACTTTGCCGAGCGGACCGGCAAGACCGCGGCCATCGGTGCCTTGGCCGACGTGGTGCGGATCTCCCACGGCGAGGCCGGCACCCTCGTCACCCCCGAGGCGGGGGAGGTCGAGCTGTATCCGGGGGCCGGGGGCTAGAATAGGCCGGTCCGGAGGGAGGTGGAGCGATGAGCGGTGAGACGCAGCTTTCGGGTCCCGACCTGGCGCAGGGAGTTCCCCTGTCGGAGCTGGCGGACGGCGGTCAGCTCCTGGGGCACAGCGGCGGCGAGCCGGTCCTCGTCGTACGACGTGGGGAGGAGGTCTTCGCCATCGGCGCGAGCTGCACCCACTACGGCGGCCCTCTGGCCGAGGGGATCGTGGTCGACGACACCGTCCGCTGCCCATGGCACCACGCCTGCTTCAGCTTGCGGAGCGGCGAGGCGGTGCGGGCGCCGGCCCTGAACCCGGTGGCCTGTTACCGGGTGGATCGCGAGGGGGATCGGCTCTACGTCCGCGACAAGATCGAGCCCGCGCCGCGCCGGGAGGCGGCCGGCCCGGACCCGGTGGTCATCGTGGGCGCTGGGGCCGCGGGCGGCGTCGCGGCCGAGACCCTCCGCAAGGAAGGCTACGGCGGGCGGATCATCCTCATCGGCCCGGAGAACGAGGTCCCCTACGACCGGCCCAACCTCTCCAAGGACTATCTCGCCGGCAATGCTTCCGAGGAGTGGATCCCGCTCCACCCGCGCGAGTTCTGGGACGAGCAGCGCGTCGAGCTGCTGCTCGGCGTGCGAGCGACGGCTATCGACCCCGGAGCGAAGAAGGTGACGCTCTCCGACGGCCGCTCCCTGGACTACGGGGCTCTGATCCTCGCGACCGGGGCCGAGCCCGTGCGCCTGTCCATCCCGGGGGCGGACCTGCCGCACGTCCACTATCTGCGGACGCTGGCTGACAGCCGGACCATCATCGAGAAGGCCAGCCACGCCCGGCGGGCCGTGGTCGTGGGCACGAGCTTCATCGGCCTGGAGGTCGCCGCCTCGCTGCGGGCGCGCAACGTCGAGGTGACAGTGGTCGGGCCCGATGAGCGGCCGCTCGGGAAGGTCCTTGGCCCGCAGCTCGGCGACTTCATCCGCAGCCTGCATGAGGAGCACGGCGTGGCCTTCCGGCTGGGGACGAAGCCGAAGGCGATCGCCGCGGGGGAAGTGCAGCTCGAGAGCGGCGAGCCGTTGCCGGCGGACTTGGTCGTGATCGGCGTGGGCGTGCGCCCCAGCGTCGCCTTGGCAGAGGGGGCGGGGATCAAGGTGGACAACGGCGTGCTTGTCGACGAGTACCTGGAGGCCAGCGCTCCCGGAGTGTTCGCCGTGGGGGACATCGCGCGCTGGCCCGATCCCCATTCCGGCGAGCGGATCCGTGTCGAGCACTGGGTGGTGGCTGAGCGGCAGGGGCAGACGGCCGCCCGCAATGTGCTCGGCCGGCGCGAGCGCTTCGACGCCGTCCCCTTCTTCTGGAGCCAGCACTACGACGTGACGATCGCCTATGTGGGCCACGCCACGAAGTGGGACGCGATCGAGGTCTCCGGGTCCATCCCGGAGAAGAATGCGACGGTCGTTTTCCGCACGAATGGCCGCATCGCCGCCGTGGCCACCGTCTTCCGCGACCGTGAGAGCCTGGAGGCCGAGCTGGCCATGGAGAGGGGCGACGCGGCGGCCCTCGCGGCCGTTGTCGCCCGTTAGGCCGGCCCCTGGACAGGGCCGGCCTACGGTTTTCAGGATCCAGATCTAGAACGTGATTTTCGCGGCGAGCTGCACGATGCGGTTGTCCACCGCGAGGATGTCCTGGCCGAAGTTCGTCTGCGGGACGAGGACGCCCCCGGTGAAGTTGTAGAAGGCGTTGCGCTGGCCGATGATGTTGTCGCGGTCGAAGAGGTTGAACGCCTCGGCGATCAGCTCCAGGCCGGCGCCGCCGGTCAGCGGGATGCGCTTGGCGACCCGCAGGTCGACGTTGTAGGTGTCCGGCAGGCGCTCGGAGTTGCGGCTCCCGGGCACGATGTCGTTGCGGGTGTTGCCGTCGCGGTTCAAGTCGTTGGTCACCGCCTTGGAGTAGGGCTGGCCGGTCTGCCACGTCGCGATCCAGCTCATCGACCAGCCGCCGAGCAGGGCCCTGCGCAGGCCCGTCGCCTCCCGCCAGTAGTCGAGGTCCCACACGCCGCTGACGACCAGGCGGTGCCGCTGGTCGTTGTTGCCCGGGGCGCGGTCGGCCTCGAAATCCAACGGGTTCGAGGGGAACTTCGCGTCGTCGCTGCTGTTGGGCACCACGGCGGTGGCGTCGGGCACCGTGTCCTCGACCTTGCCCAGGGTGTAGGCCACGCTATAGAGCAGCCGGCCGTTGAAGCGCTTGCGCAGCTCGAGCGTCAGGCCGTTGTACTCGGACTCGGCCGTGCTCTGGAACTCGATGATGCGGTCGAAGTTGGTGAACGGCCGGGCGGTGGGGAACTGCTGGACGGTCACCGTGCCGCCCCCCTGGACGGGGATCGGCGTGGGCACCGGCGCGAAGAGGTTGATGTCCGTCGAGCGCTGCAGCTTGCGGCCGCGGACGTAGAGGTAGCCGGCGCCAACCGCGATGTCGTCGGTCAGCTCGTAGTCGACCCCCAGGCTCGCCTGGTGCACCTCGGGGTTCTCGTAGTCGCGGTCGAAGACGAAGATCGTCGGCTTGCCGAGCGTTCCGCCGGCGGGAAGCGACGGGAAGACGAAGGGATAGCGGGGGGCCTGGCTGCCGGTGAACGTGACGGTCTGGACATTGATGCCGTTGTTCGAGTGCGCCGTGCCCACCATGATGGCGGGCGTGCGGCCGTAGAACAGTCCGTAGCCGGCGCGTACCACCGTGCGGGGGTGCGGCGTCCAGGCGAGGCCCAGGCGGGGGGCCACGTTGTCCTTGTCGATGTTGAGGAAGCTGGTGTCGATCCCCGCCGCGGCGAGCTGCGGATCGGGGTTGCGCACCTCGGGCTGCTCGAAGTCCTGGCGGTCGTAGCGCAGGCCGAGGGTGAGCTTGACGTTGTTGCGGACGTCCCATTCGTCCTGGAGGAAGACCGCGGTCTCGAAGATGTCCGGATGGGTCGTGGGCCCCGAGGTGCCCGGGCCGGGGAAGGCCTGGACATAGCGCTCGCCGGCGGCGTCGGGGATGCCGCGGTTGAAGCTGGCGATCGAGTTGAAGGTATAGGCGCCCCCGAAGTTGCCGGGGAAGAAGTTGATGATCTTGTCGCGGTTGACGTCGAAGCCGGTCTTGAACGTGTGCTCACCCCGCACCCAGGTGAGGGTGTCGGCCGCCTGCCAGCGGTCGATGGTCGTCTCGCGGGGGCTGAAGAAGTTGCGGCCGATGGTCAGGATGGTGCGGCCGCTCTGGCGGATGGTGGCCTCGGGCAAGTTGCTGTTGGCCTCGCCGGGCTCCTCGTCCTTGGCGTACTGGCCGCGCAGCTCGTTGAACAGGGCCGAGCCGAGGATGGAGGAGAGCGAGGCGTTGAGGCTCCGGGTCGTGACCAGGCTGTTGCCGGTGTGCTCCTCGGCATTGGTGGCGCCGCCGTTCTCGAAGTTCTTGCCGGTGAAATCCTGGTGGTTGTACCGCGCCGTGGCGAGATGGGACTCGCTCAAGTGCCAGTCCACCTTGGCGAGGAGGACGTCCTGGTCCTGCCCGCGCTGCCAGGAGTTCGCCTTCTCGCGCAGCCGGGCGAGGCCCGCCACGGTGCCAGGATCCGTGGGCAGGGTCAGACCTGCGAGGTTCTGGTCCAGGTTGACCTCGTTGGGCACCTCGTTGCGCTGGCCGTCGTAGTTGGCGAAGAAGAACGCGCGGTCGCGCTGGATCGGCCCGCCGAGGGAGCCGCCGAACTGGTCGTAGTGGTAGGGCGACTTGGGCCGCGGCGGGGCGGCCGTCTTGTTGACGAAGCTGTTGGCGTTCAGGCTCTCGTCGCGGTAGAACTCGAACAGCGAACCGTGGAACTCGTTGGTGCCCGACTTGGTCACCACGTTGATCACCGCGCCGCCGGCGCGGCCGTACTCGGCCGAGTAGGCGTTGCGGTTGACCTGGAACTCCTGCACCGCGTCCTGGCTGAACTGGTAGGGGGCGCGGCCCGAGCCGGTCCGCCCGAGGGCCTGGCCGAAGAAGGTGTTGTTGTTGTCCGCCCCGTCCACCACCAGGCTGTTGAGCGTGCCCCGCTGGCCCGCGAAGCTGATGTCCCCCAGCCGCACGTCGCGGGTGACGCCCGGCGTGGTGAGGACGAAATCGATGAAGTTACGGCCGTTGACCGGCAGGTTGGCGACCGCCTGCTCGCCTACGGTGGAGGACTGCTGGGTCCGCCCCACCTCGATGACCGGCGCTTCGGCGGTGACCAGGATCTGGTCCGCGGCGGCGACCTGCAGGGTGAGGTTGACGGTCAGGGTCTGGCCGATGGTGAGGACGAGGTCCGGCACCTTGGTGGTGGCGAAGCCTTCCAGGGTCGCCGTCACCTCGTAGGCGCCGACGGGCAGCAGCGGAGCGCGGAAGCGTCCCGCGCCGTCGGTCGTGGTCTCGCGGACGATCCCGGTCGCCTGGTTCCTGATGGTGACGGTCACCCCCGGCAGGACGCCGCCGGTTTCATCGGCGACAGTCCCCTCGATCTCGCCGCCCGTGGCCTGCGACTGGGCACGCGCGGGCGCCAGCGGTGCAAGCAGCGCCGACAGGAAGAGCAGGGCGCAGAGCAGGCCCAAAGCACGTGCCTGAACGCTTCTCGGCATGGTTGACTCCTTTTCTTGGAAGGACGACTGGAGGCTTGAGGATCATACCAGGAAACCGGGTGCGGTGGATGGCGTAGGGGCGGGGCTTGTCCCCGCCCGGGCCGAAGGAGCTGCGCGGCTCCCTTTTACTACCGGTAGGCTTCCACGCTGACCAGGCGCTGGCCCTTGGCCACCAGCTCGCGCCAGCGCTTGACGAAGGCGTCGAGGTCCGGGGCCATCACGACCTCACCGCCGGGCGCGCCGGCCCGGACGATGGCATCGTAGAAGCGCTTCGAGCCGTCCTTGTAGGTCTCGACGTCCACCACCTCCCAATCCTTGCCGCGGAGCCCCTGCACCTTCGACTGGAACGCCGCCTGCTCGAGACCGGTCCAGAGCTGGGTCTCGCGGGAGTCGGCGCGGAACGCGCCGTCGTAGACGAGCGCTCCGCCGGACCGGTAGGCCTCGAAGTCGAGCAGCCGCTGGCCCTTGAAGGACGCGAGCTCCTTGACCTTCTCGTCGAAGTCCTTGCGGGCCTGGCCGTGCCAGAGGGAGTGGCCTTCCCCCAGGTCGCGGAAGATCCCCGCGTACAGGTTCTTGCCGCCGCTCTCATAGACCTCCACATCGGTCAGCCGCATCCGGCCCCCGGTGAGCTTCTTCCAACTGTCGTCGAACTTCTTGCCATCCTGGTCCGTCAGCAACTGGACCTGGTCCGAGCTGTTGCGGAAGATGCCGCTCCACAGCCGCTTGCCGCCCTGCTCGAAGGTCTCGATGTCCTCGAGCTGGATCCCCTCGGCGGAGAGCCTGTCCACAGTGGCCTTGAAGGGCTTCCATTCCAGGCCGATCACCACCGCGTGCCCCTCGCGGCGGGGGCTGAAGGCGGCGAGGAACTGCAGCGGCGGCCCCGGCTTGGCCGCGGCCTTGGCAGGCTTTCCACCCGGCTTTGCCGCGGCAGGGGGAGGCGGTGGGGCGATGCCGATCTCGAGGCTGTCCACGGCCATCTGGACACGGACAGACCCCTGCTCGCGGTTGCCGATGAAGAGCGGGAAATCCCCTCCTGACGGCAGATCCACCGAGGCGGTGCCCAGCTTCTCCCAGCTCTCTCCGAACAGGCCGTCATCCTCCCAGGCCGTGCAGTGGACGGTGGTGGGGAAGCGCTGGACCTCGAGGTTGCGGTTGATCTTCACCGAGTGCTTGGTCCTCGCCGACGCGCCTTTGACCAGCTCGGTCTCCTGAGGGCTCTCGCCCACGCCGCAGCTCAGCTTCCACTCGCAGGCCCCGCTCTCCTCGCACTTTTCGACGGTCATCTGAGTGAAGGTGACGCTGCCCACGGCCCAGGCCGGTGCGGGGCCGATCAGGAGAGTCCCCATCACGACGAGAGAAAGCAGCAGGAATCCATTCGGGGCTGACGGGCGCGCTTGCGCTCTCATAGGCCGCTCCTTTCAGGCGATCGATCCAGATCAGGCAGGTGCATCCTATTACCAGAGCCCTCCGAAACGATACCCGGCGGTCTTACTCCGGCTCGCCGTCGGGATGGTCCCCCGGCGGGCCGGAGTGCAGCGGCTGCCAGGCAGGCGGATCGCTCGCCGGGAAGCTCTCCTCCGAGGCCTCGTCGACGGGGTCCGGCCGCTCGGACGAGGCGGGCGCGTCGGGTTCGGAAGGCTCGGGCATGGGATCTTCTCCTCCGCGGCCGCATTGTAATGCGCTCGCCGGACTTGTAACCCCCAGGAACCTTCCCTCGTAGTGTTTTGGAGGAGAGAGGCTGCCGTTCTGAGGAGGGTCCTCATGAGCTCCCTGTTTTCCCCGCTGCGATCCCTGGCCCGGGAGTTCCGCCGCAGGCCCGGCTTCCTGCTGGTCGCCGTCTTCACCCTCGGCGTGGGGATCGGCGCCAACGCGGCGATCTTCAGCGTAGTCAACGCCGTGCTGATCCGGCCGCTGCCTTACCCCGAGCCGGAGCGGCTGGTGATGGTGTGGCACACAGCGCCGGGGCTCAAGATGGACCAGTTCGAGCACTCGGACGCCAGCTACGTCCTCTACCGCAAGAACAACCGGGTGCTCGCGGACCTCGGGATCCTGTGGGAGGGCTCCGTCACCATGACCGGCGGCGAGGCCCCCGAGCGCGTGGGCGCGGCGGGCGTCACCGGCTCCGTCTTCTCCCTGCTCCGCGTTCCGCCGGCCCTCGGGCGGCCGATCCAGGAGGCGGACGAGAGGCCGCAGGCCGAGAAAGTGGCGGTCCTCTCCCACGAGCTGTGGCGGCGCCGGTTCGGCGGCGACCCCAGGGCGGTGGGCAGGACGCTGAAGATCGACGGCGTCGCGACGCGCGTTGTAGGCGTCATGCCCGCCGGCTTCCGCTTCCCCTCGGCCGAGACCGAGCTGTGGCTGCCCATGACGATCGACCCCGCCCGGCTGGAGGCGGGGAACTTCAACTATCAGGCGGTCGGGCGGCTCCGTCCCGGGGTTACTCCGGAGCGGGCCGCCCGGGAGCTCTCCGCCCTCGTCTGGCGGATTCCCGAGGTGTACCCGGAATCGCGGATCAGCCGCGGCATGATCGAGAGCGCTGGGCTCGCCATCCTCGTTCATCCGCTGCGCGACGACGTAGTGGGATCGCTCGCTCGCATCCTCTGGGTGCTCCTGGGCAGCGTCGGCTGCATCCTGCTGATCGCCTGCGCCAACGTGGCCAACCTCTTCCTGGTGCGGGCCGAAGCGCGGCAGCGGGAGGTGGCGGTGCGCACCGCCCTGGGAGCCACGCGCGGGGAGGTGGCCCGCCTCTTCCTCGGTGAGAGCCTTGCCCTGTCGCTCGTCGGCGGCGTCCTGGGGCTCGCCCTGGCGGCCGCGGGCGTGCGCCTGCTGGTTTCCCTGCGGCCCGAGGGCATCCCGCGGCTCGAGGAGATCGGCGTCGACGGCACCGTGCTCGCCTTCACCCTCCTGCTGGCCCTTCTCGCGGGCCTGCTGACCGGCGGCCTGGCCGCCCTCCGCTACGGCCGCCCGGAGCTGGTGCCGGCCTTGAAGGAGGGCGGGCGCGGCGGCACGGCGGGCCGGGCGCGCCATCTCGCCCGCAACGTCCTGGTCGTCATCCAGGTGGCCCTCGCCCTGGTGCTGCTGGTGACCTCGGGGTTGATGGTGAAGAGCTTCTGGCGCCTGCGCAACGTCGATCCCGGCTTCGATCCGCGCGGGGTCCTCACCCTGCGCCTGAACCTGCCCGAGGCGGAGTACCGGGACGTCTTCGCCACCGCCCGTTTCGTCCGGCAGCTCCTGGAGCGGGTGCGGGCGGCGCCGGGCGTGGCGAGCGCGGGCACCATCACCAGCCTGCCGCTCTCGGGCAGCAACTCCAACAGCGGCTACTCCTTCGAGGACTTCCCCCTGGCGCCCGACCAGGTGCCGCCCATCCTGGGCACCCGCTTCGTCAGTCCCGGCTACTTCGATGCCATGGGCATCCCCTTGATCGAAGGGCGGGTCTTCGACCGCATCGATCCCGCGCGGCGGTCCAACGAGGTGGTGGTGAGCCAGGCCCTGGCGGAGCGCTTCTGGCCCGGCAAGAGCGCTCTCGGCAAGCGGCTGACCCAGGGGCTTCCGGGCGAGGAGCGGCAGTGGTGCACGATCGTCGGAGTGGTGGGGAGCGTCCGCGACATCGGGCTGGAGGAGAAGCCCTACGAATCCGTCTACTTCCCCGTGCTGCGCCCCGCCCCCGGACCGGACGAGCGGTCGGAGTGGGTGCCGCGGAGCTTCAGCCTGGTGGTCAAGGGCCGGGTCGATCCCGCCGCCCTCGTGGCGCCGGTGCGCCAGGCGATCTGGTCGATCGACCCCAACCTGCCGCTCGCGCAGGTCCGCCCCCTGCAGGAGGTGGTGGCCCGCTCCATGGCGCGCACCTCCTTCACCATGCTGCTCCTCGTCATCGCCGCCGCGGTCGCCCTGCTGCTCGGGGCGGTGGGGATCTACGGCGTCATCTCCTATGTCGTCAGCCAGCGGACGCAGGAGATCGGCGTGCGCATGGCGCTCGGCGCGGGCCGGCGGGACATCTCCCGCATGGTGCTCCGCGAGGGCCTCGGCATCACCCTGCTCGGGATCGCCATCGGCCTCGCCGGTGCCATCGCCCTGACGCGTCTGATGCTCGCCCTGCTCTTCGACGTGAGCCCCACGGACCCGGCGACGTTCGCCGCCGTGCCCGTGCTGCTGGCCGCGGTGGCTCTGCTGGCGAGCTGGATGCCGGCGCGGCGGGCCGCCGCCGTGGAGCCGCTGGAGGCGATCCGCTACGAGTGAGCGGGGCCGCTCCGGATGGCCCGTGGCCCATCGAAGGCTCAGTGGCATCGTGAAAGCTCACGGGATGCCCGGTCGGCTCATCCGGAGTGGTCCGGCCCGATTATAGGCGCTTTTCGGCAAGAGATTCCCACCTCCCTCGCCGCGGGGCGGGCCGAGGCCGCGTTCTCCGCTGCTATGCTACGCAGCCGGAGAACGCGCACCCCATGCCCGAGCTGATCCTGATCGTTGACGACGAGCCCGGCATCCTCTCCACCCTGGGAGGGATCCTCTCCGACGAGGGGTACGAGACCCTCGCCACCACCAGCGGCGAGGAGGCGCTGGCGCTCTACGAGGAGAAGCGGCCGTCGGTGGTCTTCCTCGACGTCTGGCTGGCCGACCGGGACGGCCTCGAAGCCCTGCAGGCCCTGCGCGAGGCGGACCCCACGGCGGCCGTCGTCATGATGTCCGGCCACGGCACCACGTCGACCGCGGTCAAGGCCATCAAGATGGGGGCCTACGACTACCTGGAGAAGCCCCTCTCCTACAAGCGGGCGGTGGAAGCCGCGGCCGGGGCCCTCGCCTACAAGCGCACCCTGGAGGCGGGAGCCGCGGCGGCCCCCCCGGAACCTCCTCGCGACCGCGCCGACGTCGAGCGCCGGTTCGCCGCGCCGCCGGAGCTGCCCCTCCTCGCCGAGACCGGCCGCAGCCAGCGGACGATCTGCCACTCCACCGTGGTCTACGGCCTCGGGCTCCACTCGGGCCAGCGCACCGGCATGGTGCTCCAGCCCCTGCCCGAGAACAGCGGCATCCACTTCGTGACTCTCCCCACCGGGATCGAGATCCCGGCCCACGTCCGCGCCGTGGCGGACACCGACTACGCCACCACCCTCGCGGCCGAGGGCGAGAGCATCCGCACGGTCGAGCACCTCCTCTCGGCCCTCCACGCCCACGGCGTGGGGAACCTCCTGATCAAGGTGCACGGCGAAATCCCGGTGCTCGACGGCTCGGCCCTGGAGTTCTGCAAGGTCCTCGAGGAGGTCGGGGTGGCCGAGCAGGAGGAGCCGCAGCGCGAGGTCGTCATCGACCGCCGCTACGAGGTGAACGGGAACGGCGAGAAGGTCCTCTCGATCGAGCCGGCGGACGGCTTCTCGGTCTCCTATCTGCTGCGCTATCCGCCGCCGGTGGGCGAGCAGTCCTACGAGTTCACTCTCGCCTCGGTCGAGGACTACAAGCGGGAGATCGCCCCGGCCCGCACCTTCGGCTTCATGAGGGACCTCCAGATGCTGAACGAGCTGGGGCTGGGCTCGGGCGGCCGGCTCGACAACTTCATCCTGGTGGGCGAGGGCGAGGTCATCAACACCGAGCTGCGCTTCCCCGACGAGTTCGTCCGCCACAAGATCCTGGACATCATCGGCGACCTCTACCTCCTGGGCTACCCCATGCGCGGCAAGGTCACGGCCCGGCTGACGGGGCATCGGGACAACATCGCGCTGCTCAGGCAGATTTCCCCGCCTTGAGGATCACCCCCTCGCCCTTGCGACCGTTCATCTTGATCAGCATGGGCTCGGCGAGGCGCAGGTGGCGCACGTGGGCGGCGGCGCTCTCTTCGGGCTGAGCGTCCAGCCAGTCCCAGTCCATGACGCCGTCGCCGTCCTCGGGGTTGACGGTGAAGTAGCCGATGTGGAACGAGGTCAGGTTCTGGAAGAAGTGGCTCCCCTGAGAGGGCGTCACCTTGAGGTCCCGCAGGCCCGCCTCGACGATGACCTTGGCCCCTGAGACCTGGTCCCAGGTGACGGGGATGCCGAGCCAGGGGTCGCGCGAGCCCCAGCGGCCCACGCCGATGAGGACGTAGGGAATCCCCCGGGCGAGCAACTGGCCGTTGAGCCGGCCGATCTCCGCCGCGGCCTCGCGGCTGCGGGCCCTCTCGAAGCGCTGGAAGTCCACCACTACCAGATCGCGGATCCCCTCGACGCGGCCGTTGCCCAGCACCCGCCGGCTCCAGCAGAGCGCCGCGCCGGGCTCCACCTCGCCCAGCTCGATGGCTTCCGCCTCGCGGGCCAGGGCCAGGGGACGCACCTGGAGGAAGCCGAACTCCTTCGGCCGGCCGGCGGGAACCTGCAGGTTGACCGCGAACTCGATCTCCACCGGCACCCCCAATCCCTGGTTCCCCACCTCCATCAGGGTCCGCAGGATGCCGGCCAGGGGGAAGACGCCGTGCTTGAGCATGGGCGCGAAGGTGACCAGGCGCGGCCCCGGCCGGGAGACGCCGTCGTAGACGACCTCGTTCTCCCGCGAGTAGGTCGAGCCCATGGCGGCGAGAGTGCCGTCCGCCTCGGCCGCGTCCAAGCCGAAGGCCGCTTCGCGCATGGAGAGCTCCCCGTCGCCGTCCCCGTCGAGGCGCAGGGCCCAGAACTCCCGCTGGGTGCTCTTCAGGGCCTCGGTCACCGACGAGAGCTGCGGGACGTGCTGGGGATAGCGGGGGCAGAAGCGCAGGCAGGCGCCGCCCTCCACGATGGCGCGGCCCAGCCCCAGAGCCACGGCCACGATGCCGTCGCCCGCCGTCATCGGCGGCGAAGGATAGAAGTTGTGAGAGCGGGCCACCCCCGAGAGGTCGGGGTAGAAACGCGGGCCGTGGGCGGCTCCCACGATGCTCTGGAGCATCACGGCCATCTTCTCCTCCTCCAGGCGGAAGGTCGTGGCCTGGAGGTAGGCCTTGGCGTGCTGGGAGAAGGTGGAAGCCCAGACCCGCTTGACCGCCCGCACCGCCTGGTCCACTCGCTCGGCCAGGCTCCAGGCGTTGTTGCGCAGCATCAGCGTGTCATAGACGCCGGTGAAGGGCTGGTGCAGGGAGTCCTCCAGCAGGCTGGAGGAGCGCACGGCCAGCGGTTGCCGGACCTTCTCCAGGAACGCCGCCAGGTCCCTCTCGGCTTCCTCGGGAAAGGGGGTGGCCAGAAAACGCCGCCAGAGCGCCTCGTCGTCCTGGCAGTCGATGGCGAAGGAGCGGAGGTCGCCGCTGTCGAGGAAGCGGTCGAAGACGTCCGTGCCCAGCACGGCCGGGGTGGGGATGGCGATGCGGACGCCGGGGAAGCGCCAGCGCAGGCCGTGGGAGGAGATCAGCCGGCGCGCGAAGGCGAGGCCGCGGGCCTTGCCTCCCAGCGAGCCGCCGCCGATGCGGTAGAAGTCGCTGGAGAGGTCGAAGGTGTTGCGGTCGAAGTCGGCCACCACGCTCTGTCCCCGCTCGAAACGGTGGTCCGCGATGGCCTGGATGAGGTCCGATCGCAGCTTCTCCGCGTTCCCTTTGTAGTCTTCCAGCTTCCGGGGCCGCAGGGCGTGGGCCACGGCGAACTCCGTGCGGGCCTTGAGCCAGCGCGAGAAGTGGTTCCGCTTGCCGTGGTAGAGCAGCGAGTCCGCCGGCAGGATGCGGAGCTTCTCCTCCAGGGTCCGCAGGTCGTCCGCCCGGTCCACCTCCTCCTCGTCGCTCTCCCGGCGGAAGACGAAGGGGCCGAAGCAGAAGTCCTGGGTCATCACCTTCTGGAGGTCCTCGAGCAGGTGGGGCGAGCCCTTGAGGAGGAAGCGCGCCCGCGCCCGGGTGGCCAGCCGCTCGTTCTCCGGCTTCGAGGAGTGGAGGACGATGGGGATGTCCTGATAGGTGGCTTGCACCTGCTGGGCAAAGCGCACGCCGGCTTCGGGAGAGGGCTGCTCGCCGGGCTTGATGGGGAACTCCACGTCCGAGATGATCCCCAGCACATCGTCGGCGTAGGTCTGGAAGGCGTGATGGGCTTCCTCGAAGGTGGTGCAGAGGAGGACCTTGGGCCGCGCCCGCATGCGCAGGATCTTCTGCGACAGGTTGAGCCCCTCGGCGATCACCCGCTGGGAGTGCTCCAGGAGCTCCTTGTACATCACGGGCAGGAACGAGGAGTACTGGCGGACGTTGTCCTCGATGAGGAGGATCACCTGCACGCCCGCCGAGCGGGTGTCGTGCTCGACGTTGCGCCAGTCTTCCACGGACTTGACGATGGCCAGCAGGATGCGGGCGTCGCCCTGCCAGAGGAAGGCGCGCTCGATAGGGGAGCTGCGGCGGGCCGGAAGACCGTTCAGCTCGGCGGGGTCCCAGGCTAAGAGGACGACCGGAATGTCGCGCACGGTCTTCACCTGCGCGGCCAGCCGGGCCGGGTGCATGTCCGCCACGTGCGGAGTGGTGATGATGAGGTTGATGCTCTCCTGCCGGCGGACCCGGTCCAGGGCCTCGGCGCCGGTGGACACGCCGGTCAGGCCCGGGGCGTAGTGGAGGTCCAGGTTGCGGAACTCCCCCAGCATCCGCTCGGAAAGCTCGCCCGCCTCCTCCAGCAGGAAGCGGTCGTAGGGCGTCGCGACCAGCAGGACGTGCATGATGCGGTAGCGCATCAGGTCCTGGTAGTCGTGGAGCTGCGTGCCGCGGGCGGGTTGGGCGGAGGTGACCATGACGAAACCCTCAGGAAAGGCTAGCACGGGAGGGCCCTCACCACCCCGGCCCTCCTCTCCCAGAGGGAGAGGAGGGAGAAAGGCAAGATCCTCCAGCTTCGTCCTCCCTCTCCCTCTGGGAGAGGGAGCCAGAGGGTGAGGGCCCGGGGGGGCAGGGTCGGAAACGTCCTACACCAATCCCTGGTCCAGCATGGCGTCGGCCACCTTGAGGAAGCCGGCGATGTTGGCCCCGTTCACGTAGTTGCCCGGCGTCCCGAAACGCTCCGCCGTCTCGACGCAGGCCCTGTGGATGTCCTTCATGATCCGGTGGAGCTTGCTGTCGACCTCCTCCTGGCTCCAGGTATACCGCATGCTGTTCTGCGTCATCTCCAGGCCCGAGGTGGCCACGCCGCCGGCGTTGGCGGCCTTGCCGGGGCCAAAGAGGACCTTCGCGTCCACGAACTGGTTGACCCCGTCGATCGCGGTGGGCATGTTCGCCCCCTCGGCCACCACGTAGACCCCGTTGCGCAACAGGTTGGCGGCGTCCTTGCCGTTGATCTCGTTCTCCGTGGCGCTGGGGAAGGCGCAGTCGGCCTTGTGGTCCCACAGCGGATTGTGGTCCGCCTTGGGATCGAGAGGGGTGTAGACCACGTTCGGGAACTTGTCCGCGTACTCCTTGATCCGCCCGCGGCGGACGTTCTTCAAGTCGAGGACGAAATCCAGCCGCTCGCGGTCGATGCCGTGCTCGTCGTAGACGTAGCCGTTCGAGTCCGACAGGGTCACGGGCTTCGCGCCCAGCTCCAGCAGCTTCTCCACCGTGTACTGGGCCACGTTGCCGCTGCCCGAGACCAGGCAGGTCTTCCCCTCCAGCGTCTGGCCGCGGGTGCCCAGCATCTCCTGGGCGAAGTAGACGCAGCCGTAGCCCGTGGCCTCGGGACGGATCAGCGAGCCGCCCCAGTTCATGCCCTTGCCGGTGAGCACGCCCGTGAACTCGTTGCGCAGCCGCTTGTACTGGCCGAACAGGAAGCCGATCTCCCGCCCCCCCACGCCGATGTCGCCGGCCGGCACGTCCGTGTTGGGGCCGATGTGGCGGAACAGCTCGCTCATGAAGCTCTGGCAGAAGCGCATCACCTCGGGGTCGCTCTTGCCCTTGGGATCGAAGTCGGAGCCGCCCTTGCCGCCGCCCATGGGCAGCGTGGTCAGGGAGTTCTTGAACACCTGCTCGAAGGCGAGGAACTTGAGGATGCCCAAGTTGACGGAAGGGTGGAAGCGCAGGCCCCCTTTGTAGGGGCCGATGGCGCTGTTCATCTCGATGCGGAACCCGCGGTTGACGTGGACCTCCCCCCGGTCGTCCTGCCAGGGGACCCGGAACATGAGAACGCGTTCCGGCTCGAGGATCCGCTCGAGGATCTTGTTGTGCCGGTACTCGGGGTGGCGGTCGAGCACGAGGGCCAGCGACTCGGTCACCTCCTGGACAGCCTGGTGGAACTCGGGCTCGGCGGGGTTCTTGGCCTTCACCTCCGCCATCAACGACGCGACGTACTCGGTCATAGTCTCTCCCGTGAGGTCTTCATGGACCCGTGATGATCAGGCGGGATCCGGCGATTTTTCGCGGCCCTATTCTGTACCGAGATCGCTGGAAAAAGGCTACCCCGCGAGATGGGGAGGGCGGCCGGTCAGAGAAACCAGGCCACGGCCTCGTGCGCGATCCCCGGCGGCACGGTGTGGGGGCCGTCGAACTCCCGGTAGAGCACCTCGTAGCCGGCGCGCCGCAGCCGCGGCACGAGGGCACGGCTGCACCTCTCGATGGGGAGGATCTGGTCCCGCGTGCCGTGCGAGACGTAGATCCGCGGCTCGCCCTCCTTCCCGGCTGGAGACATGAACCCCGGCGAGAAGGCGAGCACGTGCGTGAACAGGTCGCCGTTGGTGAGACCGAGCGAGAGCGCGTAGGAAGCGCCGTCCGAGAAGCCCCCGGCCGCGACCCGCGCAGGATCGACCGCGTAGCGCGCGAACACCTGAGACAGGGCCCGGTCGGTGAAGGCGACGTCGGGACCGTACTCGCCGACGATGACGTCCCACGTCTGATCCCGCGAGTCCGGCGCGAGCAGGATCAGCCCGGCCTCATCGGCGAGCGGCCGCAGCAGCCCGAGGCCCCCGCGGGCGTCACCGCCCGCGCCGTGGAGCATCACGGCGAGCGGCGCGGGGCGGTCCGCGCGGTAGCTGGCAGGAACGTAGAGGACGCCGTCGCGCCGGCCGCCGATCCGCAGCGGCGCCAAACCCGTGGGGCCGGTCTCCGCCGGCTTGCCCGGCCGCGCCGTCAGGCGGCCCTCGGCGGCTGCCTGGCGGCTGGAGCTCCGTTTCCGTTCACCTGCCATGCTCAGCTCCATCCCTCGGGGGCGGCACGCCGGAGCCGCGGCGAGGCCGGCCGCCGCTAGGGCGAGCAGCTCTCGTCGCGTGAATCCTGGACCGGTGCCGCGGGTCCTCTTCATCGAAGTCTCCGCCGCCTCTCGCGCTCGCGCAGGAATCCGGGAGAGGCAGGAGCGGAATCCTAGCAGTCTGCGGGCCACTCGGACCGCGGGGCGGACGGTTCGCCCCATGGGTCGGACGGTTCGCCCTGCGGGGCGGGCGGTTGGACCTTCGGGTCGGACGGTTCGCCCCATAGGTCGGGCGGTTGGACCTTCGGGGCGGGCGGTTCGCCCCATGGGGCGGGCGGTTGGACCTCCGGGTCGGGCGGTTGGACCTTTGGGGCGAGCGTCTCAGGGAGAGGGTCGAACCGCCCGCCCTGAGGGTCGAACCGCCCGCCCTGAAGGTCGAACCGTCCGCCCCACGGGGCCAACCGTCCGGCTTGCGCTCAGTGCCTCTGATCCCGGGCGCGGAGGCTGGATGATAGTCTTTCTTCATGCCCGAACCCCGCAGGAGGGCATCGTGATGAGAATCTCTCGTGTCCGTTTGCTCCCGGCGCTCTGCCTGCTGGCGGCGTGCTGGATCGGCCCCGGTTTCGGCCTGCAGGAGGAGATGCCGCCGCCGGCGAAGCCCCTGCCCTTGGGGGAATCCCTCCAACGGGCCTTCCAACTCATCGGCGAAGGGCAGTTCCGGCAGGCGAGAGAGGAGCTCGAGCGGGCCCAGGCGCTGGCAGGGGGCCCGTGCGGCGAGTGCCTCCTGGGCTGGGCGCACGTCCATGCCTCCGAGAAGGAGTGGGACCGGGCCGCGGCGGCCGCGCAGCAGGCCATCCCTCTGCTGAAGTCCCCTGGCGTCCTCGCCCGGGCCTACAACCAGCTCGGAACCGCGCTCGTCCAGTCGCAAGGTGACCGCGGCCTGGCCGAGGCGGAGAAAGCCTTGCGGCAAGCGGTGGACCTCGGCGGCGCGTGGGGGACCCTGGCGCGCTACAACCTCGCGGAGCTCCTGCTCAAGGGCGAGCGCTGGAACGAGGCGGCCGAGGCCGCGCGCGCCTACCTGAAGGAGGCGGGACCCGACGGCATGGCCCTGAAGCCGGCGCGCGTCGTGCTCTGCCAGACCCGCTCCCACCTGCCGGACGACGTGCCGCCGGAGGAACGGGAGAGCGACGAGCCGAGGAGGGTCGGGGACGAGGTCTCGCGCCCTGAGATCATCTACCAGGTGAAGCCGGTGTACACCGAGAAGGCGCGCAAGGCCAGAACGAATGGGACCGCGATCATCGAAGCCATCATCGACACCGAGGGCTGCGTACGTAATACGAGGCTGCTCCAGGATCTGCACAACGGTCTCGGCGAGGCCGCTGTCGCGGCGGTCCGGGGGTGGGTGTTCTCGCCCGCCAGGCTCGAGGGCCGGCCCGTGAAGGTCTACTACGTCCTGACCGTCAACTTCCAGATCGAGGTCGGGCCGCCGCGGTTGCCTTGAGACAGCAGACGCAGGACCGCGTCGCGATGCAGTTTTCGAGCGACTGCCGGCGGTAATTTATCCTTCCCTGAAGGACAATTCGCTGCGAATTTATCCTCCGTGGAAGGACAAACGGGGCGAAGCGAGTCAGCCCGCCTGGCGCTGGCTGCTGGAACCCACGGCGGCGAGCCACGAAACAGGCTTTTGACGAAGGCAGCCTTCGTGGTGTCCACGGGCGAGACGACCGAGCAGGCCTTCGAAGGACAACAGGGACAACAAGGACATCGAGGACACACGAAGAACGCCCGCTGAACGGACTTCCTCGTCCTTTATGGCCTTGCTGTCCTTGCCGTCCTTCTTTGGCCTTTCTGGCGCCTCACCACCCCTTCGCCGCCTCTTCCGCGTCCCCCAGCTCCTCGGGGAGAGGGGAAGAACAGCCGGGATCGGCGGTCCGGTGGGCGTCGTATCCTGGTTCAGGTATTCTGACCTCCTGCGTGCGCGAAGCGCGCTGGGCGACCACGGAGGAGCTCATGTTCGAAGACCCTCAGCAAGCCTTCATCACCCTGCCGACTCCGGAGGAGTTGCGGTCCCGGCCGGGCGGCCCGAAGCCTTCCTCCTATAACTTCGGGTACCCCTCCGGGATGGGCCGCCTGCTCGCCGCGCACGAGCGCATCGGGCGGGCCATGCAGGCGACCTTCCACGAGATCATGTTCGCGCCGGGAGCGCTCGACCGCGCCGAGCGGGAGATGGTCGCGGCGGTTGCCTCCGCGGCGCAGGACTGCGAGTACTGAACGCAGTCTCACGCAGAGTTTCTGCGTGTCGAGAACAACGAGCCCGCGCTGGTCGAGGCGATCAAGCGGCGGCGCTGGCGCGAGCTGCCGGACCTGACGCCGCGGCAGCGCGCGCTCTGCACCGTCGCCGAGAAGCTGACGCTGGAGCCGACCCGTATGACGGCCGCCGACTGGCAGCCCCTGCGCGACCTCGGCTTCGACGACCAGGGGCTGCTGGAGACCGCGCACCTGATCGCCATCTTCAACTACTTCACGCGCCTGGCGGACGGCTTCGGGCTGGTCCCCGATCCGCAGGTGCGGGAGGCCGCGGCCACCGGCGTGCCCCTGCGGCGGGCCGGCTCCTGATCTCCGTCCGAGGGAGCGCCGGCCCACGGGGAAGAATCCAAGGGGCCCGCTCGCTGGAGCGGGCCCCTCATCAAGGGCGGTCGCGCTAGCCCCCGCGATCCGTCGGGGGATTCACTGGAAGCTATGGACAATTGTAGGGATAGCAGGCGTAGGTTGGCCCCGTGCAATGCTCCTCACCGCTATCCCAGTGGCAGATCTCGGGCTCGCACATCGTGCATCCCTTCGGCATGGTGATGCCGGCCGGAGACCAGCCCGGCGAGAAGTTCGAGGTGCCGGACAGGAGGGTGTCGGGGGTCAGGTCGCCATCGGTGTCGACAAGAACGGAGCCGATCCGCTTGGTGCTGGGTCCGCCCGTCAGGCTCCACGGAATGGGCTTGGGAGAGAAAGTGACGCTTCCCGTCATCTCCAGTTTGCGAGAGCTCTTGTCCCTCGGCGGCCTCACGGGAATGAAGGTGAGGCGCACGTTGACCGCGAGAGGCGCGACGAAGTTCCCGCCATTCTCATGAGTGCGGAAGATGCGCATCGTCGTCGTGCGCTGCTTGCCGGCGATGGAGACGTAGACGTGGAAGGCGCCGCAGGCGGTCTTGATGGGGGCGACGCTCACCAGCGACAGGGCCCGGAAGCGGATGCGCGTCTCGGCGGTGCCGCTGGCGTCGAAGACGGCGTCATCGAGCCGCTCGACGACTGTATCGGCGCCGCGGAGCTGCCCCGGCGCCCCGGTCGTGATGGGCAGGCCCTTGAGGACCACGCGGCCGGTGAAGGCCTTGGAGTTGCTGCAGAAAAAGCCGGCGGGGATGGGGTTGTGGGCGAAGTCGTAGTAGGTCTTGCCGTTGGCGGTGGTGGTGAAGGCGTCGATCCCGCGTTGGATCACGAGATCGGCGGCCAGGGGAGAAATACCGAGCAGAAGTGCCGTCGCGAGCACTGCCAAACAGCTTCCTTTGTTCCTCACACGAGCCTCCTTGTCTGACAATGATTTGTACCGACCGCGGCCGAGCGTAACCGCCCTACTATTAAGGTGCTGGTCAACTACGTAAGTGAGCTTTGCCGCCCGTGGGCGCCTCAGGGGGACGCCGGCGGGCCGGTACCGTCTTAAGATAACGGTTGACTCCCAAGAAGGCGACAGCTAGGCTCGAACCATGAAGTCCATCCAGGTCCAGTTCAATGAAGATCTCCAGGACCGGGAGGCGAGCGCGGCCATCGCCGAGCAGTACCGGAAGGCCTATGAGCGGGGGGCTGGACTGGATCGGGACTTCGAGGGGTGGGAGGACCAGGGCTCGTGACCCAGCGAGTGAATCGCGGCGAGATCTGGCTGCATACTTTCAAGCCCCGACAACGTGCCCTCATGATCGCATCGGCTGCGGCAACTGATGAACCCGCCGTTTGGAATTCCTTCCAGGGATGCCGCGTTCCTGCTCCCGGGACCACCTCTGGTCCCTTCCCTCTGCTAGGATGGCCGGTCCCATGGATTCGATTTCCGTCCGCGGTGCGCGCGAGCACAACCTGAAGAACGTCAATCTCGAGATCCCCAGGAACAAGCTGGTGGTCATCACCGGGGTCTCGGGCTCGGGAAAGTCGTCGCTGGCCTTCGACACCCTGTTCGCTGAGGGGCAGCGGCGGTACGTCGAGTCGCTGTCGTCCTATGCCCGGCAGTTCCTGCAGCAGATGGAGAAGCCGGACGTGGACTCGATCGACGGTCTCTCGCCGGCCATCTCCATCGAGCAGAAGTCGGTCTCGAAGAACCCCCGCTCGACGGTGGGCACGGTCACCGAGATCCACGACTACATGCGCCTGCTCTTCGCCTCGATCGGCGTGCCCCACTGCCCCAACTGCGGCCAGACGATCCGCCCGCAGACGGTGCAGCAGATGGTGGACCGCGTCATGGAGCTGCCCGAGGGCACCCGCCTCGTGCTCTACGCTCCCTACGTCCGCGGCAAGAAGGGGGAGTACAAGAAGCAGCTCGCCCAGATGGCCCGCGAGGGGTTCATGCGCGCCCGCGTCGACGGCCAGATGGTGGAGCTGACCGGCGAGCTGCCGAACCTCGACAAGCAGAAGAAGCACTCGATCGACATCGTCATCGACCGGCTGGTGGTCAAGCCCGGCATCGAGAACCGCCTGGCGTCGTCCATCGAGACGGCCCTCAAGGTGGCGAACGGGCTGGTGGTGTTCGCTCCCCAGGTGGGGGATCAAGTGGCGGACGAGGAGACCCTCTCGCAGAACTACTCGTGCTCGGAGTGCGGCACGAGCCTGACGGAGATCACACCGCGCCTGTTCTCCTTCAACAGTCCCTACGGCGCCTGCCCGACCTGCTCGGGGCTGGGTACGCTGATGGGCGTCGATGCCGAGAAGATCGTGCCCGATCCGGACCGCTCGATCCTGGCCGGCGCGGTGGCCCCCTGGCCCGAGGGGTCGAAGTCCTGGCGGCTCAAGATGGTGGACACCCTGGCCAAGGCCATGGGCTTCTCGCTCTCCACTCCCTGGAAGCGGCTGCCGGCCGAGGCCCGGCAGGTGATCCTCCACGGCAGCGGCGATGAGGAGCTGAAGTTCAGCCTCACGGGCAAGAGGTCGAGCTACTCCTGGACAGGCCGCTTCGAGGGGGTGATCCCCATGCTGCAGCGGCGCTACAAGGAGACGGACTCGCCGACCATCCGGGGCGAGATCGAGAAGTACATGTCGGTCCACCCCTGCCCGACGTGCGACGGCCGGCGGCTGCGGCCGGAGGCGCTGGCGGTGAAGGTCCACCGCCGGTCGATCGACGAGCTGTCGCGCCTGTCGGTGTCGGACCTGCGGGCCTGGATGGGCGCCCTGCCGCTCGACAAGAAGGAGCGGGCCATCGCCGAGAAGGTGGTGACCGAGATCCAGGACCGCCTCTCGTTTCTCGACGACGTGGGGGTGGGTTACCTGACGCTCGACCGCGCGTCCGCGACGCTCTCGGGCGGCGAGAGCCAGCGCATCCGGCTGGCGACGCAGATCGGCAGCAAGCTCATGGGGGTGCTCTACGTGCTCGACGAGCCGTCGATCGGTCTCCACCAGCGGGACAACGCCCGGCTGCTGGCGACGCTCCAGGGCATGCGTGACCTCGGCAACTCGGTGCTGGTGGTGGAGCATGACGAGGAGACGATCCGCGCCGCCGACTGGGTGATCGACCTCGGGCCGGGCGCCGGGGTGCACGGCGGCGAGGTGGTGGCCGAGGGGACGCCGGAGGAGGTGGCCCGCCATCCGCGCTCGCTCACCGGCATGTACCTGCGCGGCGACTGCGAGGTGCCGGTGCCGGAGGGGCGGCGCGAGGGGCGGGGGCAGCTCGTCATCGAGGGGGCGCGGCAGAACAACCTCAAGGGCCTGGACGTCGAGTTCCCGGTCGGGGTCTTCACCGTGGTCACCGGGGTCTCGGGGTCGGGCAAGAGCACGCTGGTCAACGACATCCTGTACACGGCCCTGGCGCGGCACTTCTACCGGGCGAGCGACAGGCCGGGGGAGCACGACCGCATCGTGGGCTTAGAGCAGCTCGACAAGGTGATCGCCATCGACCAGAGCCCCATCGGCCGCACGCCGCGGTCGAACCCGGCGACCTACACCAACGTCTTCAATCCCATCCGCAACCTGATGGCGATGACCCCCGAGGCGCGGATGAGGGGCTACGGGCCGGGGCGGTTCAGCTTCAACGTGCCGGGCGGGCGCTGCGAGGCCTGCAAGGGGGACGGGCAGATCAAGATCGAGATGCACTTCCTGCCCGACATCTACGTGACCTGCGAGGTCTGCGGCGGCAAGCGCTACGACCGCGAGACGCTGGCCGTGCGCTACAAGGGGTTGAACATCGCTGAGATCCTGGACCTGCCGGTCGAGCAGGCGCACGAGCTGTTCCGCAACATCCCGTCGATCGAGCGGATCCTGGAGACTCTGTGCGAGGTGGGCCTGGGCTACATCCGCCTGGGCCAGCCGGCGACGACCCTCTCGGGCGGCGAGGCGCAGCGGGTGAAGCTCTCCCGCGAGCTCTGCAAGCGCCAGACGGGGCGCACCCTCTACCTCCTCGACGAGCCCACGACCGGTCTCCACTTCGATGACGTGGGCAAGCTTTTGAAGCTCCTGCACCGGCTGGTGGACCTGGGCAACACGGTGGTGGTGATCGAGCACAACCTGGAGGTCATCAAAACGGCGGACTGGGTGATCGACCTCGGGCCCGAAGGGGGCGCGGCCGGCGGCGAGCTGCTGGCGGTGGGCACGCCGGAAGAGGTGGCGGCGGTGCCCGAGAGCTACACGGGGCGCTACCTCCGGCAGGCGCTGCCGGAGCGGCGGAGACGGGCGGCGGGAGGCGGGGGCCGGGCGCGGCGGTAAGGGCGAGGCGTTTCAGAGTGGACGTGAGCGTCACGCTCGCGCGGAATCGAGCACTCTTCTAGGTGGAGACTGTCTGCTCGATGAGGGAGGTGCATATGACAAGGATCCAGCGCCCGCTGCGTCTCATCCTGTTGGTGGCCGTTCTCGCCTTCGCGCTCGCCGCTCCCGCGGCGGCGTTCCCTCCCATGTGCACCTGCGAGCTCTGCGGGGAGCACCCCGACTGGCCATGCTCGTTTCCCCCCGGCTTCTGGCACTGCGAGGCCTGGTACAACACGTTCTGCCCGGTCTGAGCAGGTCAAGCGCCGGCTGGTGACCTGCGGGTACTACATCCCGCTACTGCGAGGGACCGGCGTAGCGAAACTCCGTCGCTTCCAGGGCGTATCTCTCGCTGGCCGGTCTGGTGAGCGCCGGCGGGCCAACTCTCCTGCGAGGTCTGTACAATGGAGCCCATGGCCCGCCACGACGCCCTGATCGCCGAGAAGCGGCGCATCCTCCAGCTCGAGACGCTCTACGACCTGGCGATCGCGCTCCACGCGCAGCGCCCGGAGCAGGAGCTGGTGGACGAGCTGCTGCAGCGGGTCTGCGCCGTGCTGGACCCGGCGGCGGCCGTGGCGGTGACCCGCGACGCCTACGGCGGGGCCCGCGGGGTCGCCACCGTCGGCTGGTTCGACGACCTGCCGACCGGGGACGCCCTGCTGGCCGCTCCCATCTGGCGCGAGCTGCTGACCGAGGGACGCACCCTCGCCCGCTCGCACGGCGAGCTGGCCGGGCGCCCGTACGAGCAGCTCCTGGCCGCGCCGCTGGCCTACCGCGGCGTCTTCCTCGGCTACATGGCCGTGCTCGACAAGGAGGTGCGCGGCGACTCGGCGCAATCCTTCCCTCCGGAGGACCGGCGGTTCCTCGACTCGGTGGCGGCCCTGGCCGGCGCGGCCCTCGACGCCGCGCGCCAGGTGGAGCGCCTGGAGACCCAGCGCGAGCGCCTGGAGGAGGAGAACAAGGCCTTGAAGGGCCGCCTCGCCCAGGAGGTCGCCGGCCGGCGGATCGTGGCCTACGCGCCCCCCATGCGCCGCGTGCTGGACGTGGTGGAGCGGGTGGCGCCCCGGAGCGTCAACGTCCTGGTGCGGGGCGAGAGCGGCACCGGCAAGGAGCTGGTGGCGAAGCTCCTCCACCACCTCTCGGGCCGGGAGGGGGCGCTGATCGCCGTCAACTGCGCGGCCCTGCCGGAGTCGCTCCTCGAAAGCGAGCTGTTCGGCATCGAGGGCGGGGTGGCGACCGGGGTCCAGGCGCGGCCGGGCAAGTTCGAGCTGGCGGACCGGGGCACGCTGTTCCTCGACGAGATCGGCGACATGCAGACCGCTCTCCAGGTGCGGCTCCTGCGCGCCCTCCAGGAGCGGGAGATCACGCGCGTGGGCGGGCGCCGGCCGATCCCGGTGGACGTGCGGCTGGTGGCGGCCACCCACCAGGACCTCGAGGCCCTGGTGAGCGAGGGCCGGTTCCGCGAGGACCTCTACTACCGCCTCAAGGGCGTCGAGATCGAGCTGCCGCCCCTGCGCGAGCGCAGGCAGGACATCCCCCACCTGGTGAGGGCCTTCCTGGAGGAGTTCTGCCGCCGGGAGGGGATCCCCGTGCCCTCCCTCCGCTCCGAGGCTCTCGCGCTGCTCCTCGCCTACGACTTCCCGGGCAACGTGCGGGAGCTGCAGAACGTGATCGAGGGCGCCGTCTCGCTGGCCGAGCGGGACATCGACGCCGACCTGATCCGCTCCCTCCTGGGCACGCCCTCCCAGCAGTCCCCCGAGCCTCTGGACCTCGCCACCCTGGAGCGGCGCCACATCGCCCGCGTGCTCAAGATGACAGATGGCAACAAGAGCGAGGCGGCGAAGATCCTGGGGCTCGATCGCAAGACGTTGCAGCGGAAGGGGTTCTGAGCGGCGAAGCAGACTTCCTCCGCGAGCGCGGCAAATTTCCCCATCCGAGACTTTTTGTCTCAACTCCTTCTCGGAGCGCGGCAAGATGGGCGTTCCGCGCGATCCCGCGCGGGCAGGGCGTCCCTGGCTGGGGCAAAATGTCGCGCAGGGTGATGGGGCATTCCGGGTGCTGCTGCCGCTCGCTCTAGAAAAGCCTCTGGAAACAAAGGAGTTGCGGTTCCGGTGGCGGCGCCGTCACAGTCTGGCAACGGCCTTGCGATGAGAGGGTCGCGGATGAGGAGGAACGTCATGCTAGACTCCGTTCGCAAGCACGTCGCCGTCCCCTATGTGCCGGTCAAGGTGCTGCTGTCCGTGGGTTCCCTGGCCAGCTTCGGCTGGCTGCTCTCTCACGATCTGGTCCACCCCATCGTGGTCTACGCCCTGCAGCTCTACCTGTCTTTTTGATCTCCGCCTGGGCGGCCCCAAGGACGGACATGGCTGAAGGCGTACTGAAGGAGGTCGAGCTGGCGCTGCCGATGGTCCCCGAGATGGAGATCGAGGCGAGCAAGACCGCGACCGCCATCGCCGAGTCGATCCGGATGAGTCCGGATAGAATTGACGAGGTCCGGATGGCGGTGGTGGAAGCTTGCATCAACGCCCTGGAGCACAGCCGGGCCAGCGACCGCGAGGTCTTTGTGACCTTCCAGGTTCTCCCGGAGAAGCTGCGCATCATGGTCCACGACAACGGCGTCGGCTTTGCTCCGGACGAGTTGGAGGAGCCCACCATGGCGGGGAAGCTGAAGGCCGTGCGCAAGCGCGGCTGGGGGCTGAAGATCATCCGCGGGCTCATGGACGAGGTGGAGATCCGCTCCGGCGCCGAAGGAACGACCGTCGTGATGAGCAAGCTGCGATGAAAGCGGGGGCGAGCCGATGACCGAGAGTCTCAATGTGACCGTGGATCGCCGGGATGGGATAGCGGTGATCTACACGGAGGGATATATCAACAACCAGGGGGGCGAGGAGATCGCCAAGGCCGCCTACAAGCTCCTCGACGAGGGCTTCAAGGTGCTCCTCCTCAACCTGGCGGGCACCAAGATCGTGAACTCGATCGGCATCTCCATCCTCATCGAGATCATCGAAAAGATGATCGAGATCGAAGGCAAGCTGGGCTTCTGCTGCCTGACCCCGACGATCGAGAAGACCTTCCACATCATGGGCCTCGCGCAGTACGCGCCGATCTTCAGTGATGAGGCGGCGGCGGTGGCCCAGATGCGGGCTTGACCCGGGAGACGTCGATGCAGGGTTCCGCACCGTCCGCCACCCTCGCGCAAACCTGGGACGAGCTGCTGGCGCTCTCCCGCGACGAGGCGGGCGAGCGCCAGCTCCTGGAGCGGCTGCTCGACCTCTGGCGCCGGGAGCACGGCGCCAGGGCCGCCGGCCTCTATTTGGAGCGCGGGGAGACGCTGGAGCAGGAGGCCGCGGTGGGCGACGGCCTGCCGCAGATCTTCGAGGGAAGCGGCGCGGCCGATAGCTTCGGCAGCCTCCGGTTCCCCGGCGGACGGCTCCTGTTCGCTCCCCGCGAGGCGGTGGGTGCGGGAGAGGCGGCGCAGGCCACGAGCGATCCTCTGACCCTGCTCCTCGCCGGTTCGTTGAAGAGCTGCCGGCTCAAGCACGACCTCAAGGAGCAGCAGTTCCAGGTGAACTACCGGGTGGTGGAACTCGAGGCCCTCTACGACGTGGGGCTCGCGGTGGCGTCCACCCTGGACCTCGACCGGCTCTCGGAGGAGATCCTGCTGCGCGCGGTCTCGCTGCTCGACGCGCGGCGCGGCGCGCTCTACATCCTCGCGGACGGCCGCTACCGGCTGGACCGCACCTTCGGCGGCGAGGCGGCCCCCTGGTTCGACGGCGAGGACCCGGAGCTCCATGCTTTTTTGACCGGCGGCGGGCCGGCCCCGGCCCCCCTGCTGCCCGGGACCCGCTATCTGTTGGGCGTGCTCATCGAGGTGGAGAGCGGCCCGCGGGGGTTCATCGCAGTGGGCGACAAGGAGAGCCGCCGCGGCGTGGGTCCCTTCCTGCCGTCAGACCGGCGCACGCTCTCGCTGTTCGCCAACCAGGCGGCGCTCGCCCTGGAGAACGCCCGGCTGCACCTGCAGGCCCTGGAGAAGGAGCGCCTGGAGCGCGAGATGCAGCTCGCGGCCGAGATCCAGCGCCAGATCCTCCCCAAGGGCGCGCCAGTCGTGCCCGGATATCAACTGACCGGCTGGTACCGTCCGGCGCGGCAGGTGGGCGGCGACTACTACGACCTGTTCCCTTTGAAGGACGGGCGGATCCGTGTGGTCGTGGGGGACGTCTCCGGCAAGGGGATGCCGGCGGCCCTCATGGTCTCGACTCTCCATTCGGCCCTCCGCCTGCTGTTCGACCAGGCCCAGTTCGGCCCCTCGCTCCTGGAGCGGCTGAACCGGCATATCGTGGAGTCGAGCGCCGCCAACAAGTTCATCACCATGCTGTTGGCCGAGCTGGACCCGCAGACGGCCGTGCTCCATTACATGAACGCGGGGCACAACCCGGGCATCCTGCTGCGCTCCGGCAGCACGGTGGAGCAGCTCACGGCCGGCGGCCTGCCGCTGGGATTGCTGCCGCAGGCGCGCTTCCAGTCCCGGGCGTTGACCCTGGGGCCGGGCGACCTCCTCTGCCTCTACAGCGACGGCATCACCGAAGCCGAGTCCCCCGGGGAGGAGGAGTTCGGCATGGCCCGCCTCACCGATCTCCTCCTGCGGGAGCGGGACCGGCCCCTCGACGAGCTGATCGAGGCCGTCATCCAGACGGTCGGCGAGTTCTCCCAGGGCCGTCCGCAAGGGGATGACCAGACGCTGGTGCTGCTGCGGCGGGAGTAGGACCTCCTAGCCCCAGATCGACGCCTTCTTGGCCCAGGTGCTGTCGGAGTATTTCTCCTTGAAGGCTCTCGCCGTCTCTCCCAGCGCGGCGGCGTCATTGGTGGCTTTGTAGCGCGTGACGCCCAGCCAGTACTGGGCCTCGGCCGCCGCGTCCGTCGCCGGCAGGCGATCGAGGACCTCTCGATAGGCCTCCTCGGCGCGGCCCCACTCCTGCTCCGCCCGGGCGATGTGGCCCAGGCCAAGGGTCAGTTGCGCGAGGAAGTCGTCCACGCCGAGGAAGCCCTCGATGCGGTGGTGCTCCTTCCCGTCGGGGCCGAGCAGGACGATGGTCGGCGTCCACTGGACGTTGAACCGCTCCATGGGTGCCGGGTTCTCGCGGATCTGGATGCGTACGGGGATGAAATTCTCGCGGACCAGCCGGTCCACTCGGGGTTCCGGATACACCTCGGCTTCCAGCCGAGCGCATCCCCCTCAGAGCGGGGCGGCGGTGAAGTCGAGCAGGACCGGGCGATGCTCCCGCTCCGCCTCCTGGAGGGCAGCGTCCACGTCGTGTCGCCAGTCGATCATGTCGGGGCCTCCTTTCCGTTCGTGCCCTCGCAACCTCCGTGCAAGCCCTCTGCCATTCCGGCCCGCGCTAGAATCCCCTCATGAACCGTAAGATCCTGCTTTCCGCGTTCTCCCTCCTGATCCTTCCTCTTCTCGCCACGGCCCAGCCGCCCGCCCAGGGCGGCAAGGCGGACGCCGTCCTCCGCCAGGCGGACGCTCCGAAGTGGGCGATCGCCATCCACGGCGGCGCGGGGACGATCCCCAAGAGTCTGCCGGAGGCCGAGAAGCA
>DASWME010000343.1:0-3335 GCA_036399915.1 Thermoanaerobaculia bacterium | reverse complement strand
CTCCCTCCTCTCCCTCTGGGAGAGGAGGGCCGGGGTGGTGAGGGCGCACTCCTCAGGGCTTGCCCTTCGCGCCCCCCTCCCGCCCCAGGTCCACGACCCGGCTAGCCACCCCCGGCGGGAGCTTCAGCACGAAGCGGTCGGCGGGGATGGGGACGTTGCGCTTGAAGTCGCTGAACCGGTACTCCGTCGTGTCGCCGTCCGCCTCGACGTACCTGAGCCGCTCGGGGAAGAAGGCCGCGCCGTCGATCCACAGGGTCATCCCCTTGAGGCGCTTGGCGATGCGCTGGTACTTGGGGACCAGCTCCAGGCGGTAGGGGTCGCCCTTCTTCTCGGGGAGCTTGAGCTTCACCGTGAAGTACTCGAGGAGCGTCTGCAGGCTGCCGCTCGCCCCGAGGTACTTGAAGACCTGGCTGGAGTAGCGCCCCACCTTCAGGGTCTCCGCCCGCTTGAGGTCGTGGTACCAGGTGGTCATCTCGTCGCCGCGGACGACCACGGAGATCGGGCTGGGCGAGAGGTACTCCCAGCGCACCCGGTCCGGCGCGGCGTAGGAGAAGACGCCCCTGGACTCCTCGGGCGCCGCCAGCATCGAGCTCTCCTGCTGCTGGGTGAAGCGGGCTTCCAGGGTCTTGAGCCGCCGCTGCTCGTACTTGACGCGCTCGACCAGGGCGCTGAGCCGCTGCGGTCCGGTGAGGCCGGGGGCCATGGGATCGGGCACGCTCGCAGCCCTGGCCGCGAACGCCGGGACGGCGAGGGACAGCGACAGCAGAGCGGCGACGGTTCTCATGGCATACAGGGAGAACGATCCTATTCCCCGGTTTCTTCCGGCCGCAAGGGGCGGCGCGCGCCCGGTTGACACGCCTCCGGACGGATGCTACGTTCCCGCCCTCTGAAAACCGGGCCCTGCCGGAGGGGATGGAGTCTGCCATGCCTGAGCTCAAACTGGGATCGAAATACGAGTGCTACAACTGTGGCACGAAGTTCTACGACCTCGGCAAGTCCGAGCCCCTCTGCCCGAAGTGCGGCGCCAACCAGAAGGACGCCGCGACCTCGGAGCCGGCCGCCGGCCAGGCGTCGCGCCGCCGGCGCAAGGCGGAGGTCGCCAAGCCCCTCGAGATCGAGGAGGAGGAGGTGGCGCCGATCGCCGACATCGGCGACGAGGAGATGGTCGGGCCGGAGCTCGAGGAGGTGGACCTCGGGGGCGAGGCGGAGGAAGAGGAGGACCTCGACGACGAAGCTTGAGCGCGGCCGGCCCGTCCCAGTCGCCCTGGCCCTCGGCGGCAACGTGGGCCCGGTCGAGCAGACCCTGGCCCGGGCCCTCCATCAGCTCGCCATCGCCCTCGGCCCCCTGCGCGTCGCCTCCCTGTACCGCAGCCGGCCTGTATCGCCGGTCCCCCAGCCGGACTTCCTGAACACCGCCGCCCTCGCCCACACCGCCCTCGCCCCCGAGGCAGTGCTCGCCCTCGCCAAGGCCCTGGAGCTGGCGGCGGCGCGGCGGCGCGGCGTCCGCTTCGGACCCCGCCCCCTCGACATCGACCTCCTGCTCTACGGCGACCGGCGGTCGGACGCTCCCGAGTTGACCCTGCCCCACCCGCGCCTCGCGGCCCGCCGTTTCATGCTCGAGCCGCTGGCCGAGATCGCTCCGGACCTGCCGGTGCCCCCCGACGGCGCCACGGTCGCAGCGCTGCTGTCCAGGGTCCAGGACCAGCCGGGGGTGGAGAGGATCGGGAACATATCGCCCCTTCAAACCGGATCGCCGTGAACGAAGACCTTCGAGCGCGGCAGCTCGCGCTCGATGGCGCGGAGGACCTTCACCATCAGGGCGTGGGCGTCCTCGAAGGAGGTGGCGCGGGGGATCTCCAGGTGGAGCTCGATGAAGCGCTGGCCGCCGCTCCTGCGGGTCTTCAAGTCGTGCATCCCCACCACCTCCGGAGCGAAGGAGGCGACCACGGCCCCGATGCGCCGCAGCTCCTCCTCCGGCAGGCCGCGGTCCGAGAGGTCGCCCATGGCATCCAGCGCCAGCGAGCCTCCGGTGTAGAAGACGTAGGCGGCCACGGCGAGGGCCACCAGCGGATCGGCCGGGGCCCAGCCGGTCCAGCGCACCGCGAGCAACGCGGCCAGCGCCGAGCCGTTGACCCAGAGGTCGGTGGCGTAGTGCAGGCTGTCGGCCCTGAGGGCCGGGCTGCCGCTGCGCTCGGCGGCCCGCCGCAGGGCGCGGGCGACCCCCAGGCTCACGAGCACCGAGGCCGCGAGCACGGCGATGCCCCAGCCCGTCTCGCGCGGAGCTCCGCCCTCGACCAGGCGGCGCACGCCCGACCCGACCAGGCCGGCGGCGGCCGCCACCAGGAAGAGCCCCTGGCCGAGCGCCGCCAGGTTCTCGAACTTGCCGTGGCCGTAGGCATGGTCGGCGTCCGGCGGCCGGCCGCTGCGGGCCAGCACCAGGAAGTTGGCCCCGGAGACGAAGAGGTCGATCAGTGAGTCGAGAGCGGCCGAGCCCAGCGCCAGCGAGCCGGTGACCCAGGCGCCGGCGCCCTTGAGGGCCACCAGGAACCCCGCGGCCGCGACGGCGACGAGAGGGGTCCGGCTGGGCTCGAGCCGCAGGCGGGGTTGCGGCGCCGCGCCGCCTCCGGAGGGGGTCAAGCCGGATGCTTCGCCAGCAGCGCCCTCGCGTTGGCGAGGGTCCTCTCCTGCTCCACCACCAGCGCGGGCACCGGCTTGCGGGCCAGGAGGCGGCGCAGGATCTCGCGCGCCTCGGCGGCCCTGGCCGGCTGATGCTCGAGCAGGGCTTCCGCCAGGAACAGGTGGTTGTCGAGGTTGCCGGGCCCCAAGGCCACGGCCCGCCGCAGCTCCGCGACGGCCTTGTCGCGGTCCACCCAGCCGGTGAAGAAGGGTACCTTGGGTGCCAGCGTGTGGAGCCGGCCCAGGACGCGGTGGCCGGCGGCGTCCTCGTAGCGCTCGTCGAGGGCGATCAGGATCTCCGAGTAGCGCCGGACGCGGTCTCCCACGCCCTGACGCGCCGCGGCCAGCCGGCCGAAGACGTCGCCCCAGAGACCCCAGTGGACCGCGGCCCAGAGGAAGAGGGGTTTGGCCTCCGGGACGTCCGCTACGGCCTTGGCCGCCTGGGCCGGGGTCATGGCGTCGAGCTTCTGCCGGCCGCCGACCCGCCGGGCCAGCCGGTCGATCCCCGCCTCGGCGACCTGCTTGCCGCGGGCGAAGACCTGCTGCTTGCCCTCGCGCGACGGGGTGGCGAAGTCCCCCTTGTAGTGGAGGGCCCGCAGCAGCTTCCAGGTGCCCTCCCAGCGGTCTGGCTGCTCCTTGACAGCCCGCTCATAGGCGGC
>DASWME010000342.1:0-18908 GCA_036399915.1 Thermoanaerobaculia bacterium | reverse complement strand
CTTCCGCAACGAGGGGATCTCCACCCGGCACAATCCCGAGTTCACCATGCCGGAGTTCTACTGGGCCTACGCGGACTACCAGGACATGATGGACCTCACCGAGGAGATGCTGACCGCCTTAGCGGAGGTGGCGCGGCGGATCCAGGGCAAGGACCAGATCACCTGGGACGGGCGGCCGGTGAAGCTCTCCCGACCCTGGCCGCGGCTCTCCCTGCGCGAGGCCATCACCCGTTTCGCGGGCGTGCCGGCCGAGCGGCTGGAGACGGCGGAGTCGGTGCGCGCCGTGCTGGAGGAGAAGGGGCTCGACATCCCGCCGGGCGGCACCTACGGCCACCTCCTCATGGGCCTCTTCGAGGATACCGTGGAGGAGCACCTGTTCGATCCCGTCTTCATCACCGGCCACCCCACGGACGTCTCGCCGCTCGCCAAGCAGCAGCCGGACGATCCCCGCTTCACCGAGCGCTTCGAGCTGTACATCGCCGGCACGGAGATCGCGAACGGCTTCAGCGAGCTGAACGACCCGGACGTGCAGGCCGAGCGCTTCCGCCAGCAGGTGGCGGCGCGCGAGACGGGCGACGCGGAAGCCCACCTCTACGACGCCGATTACGTGCGGGCGCTGGAGCACGCCATGCCGCCGGCCGCCGGCATCGGCGTCGGCATCGACCGGCTGACCATGCTGATGACCGACCGGCAGTCGATCCGCGACGTGATCCTGTTCCCGCTGATGCGTCCGGAGGCGGAGAGCGAGTAGATCCGGTTGGGCTGGCAATGAGCCGCCTTCTCCTGCGCAACCTTCCCTTCCCGGCGATCCTCGCCTTGCGCTATCTGCGCAGCACGCGGCGGGACGCCTTCGCCAGCTTCCTCTCGGCGGTGGCGGCCGGCGGGATCGCGCTGGGAGTGGCGGCCCTGATCGTGTCGCTCGCCGTGATCTCGGGGTTCCAGGCGGCGCTGCGCTCGGAGCTGCTCGGCCGCACGCCGCAGATCGAGGTGGAGCTGCCGCCCGGCGCGGACGCGGCAGCCGCCCGGGAGGCCGTGCGCAAGGTCGCCGGGGTGATCGCGGTCCAGGTCCAGGTGCGGGGGGGCGGCTGGTTGGTGGACGAGGGGAAGGTGCAGACGGTCGAGCTGGTGGGCTTCGAGGGCCGGGTCCCCCGGTCGTTCCCCGGCGCGGCGGGCAAGCCGGAGGGGCTCTACCTGCCCGCGACGCTCGCCGCGCGCTGGGGGCTTGAGCCGGGGCAGGCCCTGGAGGTCGTCTCCCCCCGCCCCACGCTCACCCCCTTCGGGCCCCAGCCGCGCGTCCGCAGCGTGCCGTTCGCCGGGACCTACGAGGGCGGGCGCACCCAGGAGGAGAAGGAACGGGTGGCCCTGCCGCTGGGAGTGGCCGAGAGCCTGCTCGGCACGGCGGACCGGCGCCTGGACGTGGAAGCCGCCGGCCTCGACGCCGCGCTCGACGTGGCGGACCGGCTGCCGGCGGCGCTGCCGCCGGGCAGCAAGGTGCGCACCTGGAAGGAGCTGAACCGGCCGCTGTTCTTCGCCCTGCGCCTGGAGAAGCTGGTGATGTTCGTCGCTGTCTCCCTGATCGTGCTGGTGGCGTCGCTGGCCCTGGTGGCCGACCTGGCGCTGATCATCTCCAGCAAGCGGCCGGAGATCGGCATGCTGGGCACCATGGGCGCCACTCCGGCGGCGCTGCGCCGGGCTTTCGTGCTGCTGGGGGGGCTGGTGGCGGGCTTCGGGATTCTGGTCGGGGCGGCGCTGGGGGTGGGCGGCGCCTGGCTCCTCGACCATTACCGTGTCATCCAGGTTCCCGGGCGGGTCTACTTCCTCGACTACGTGCCGTTCCTGGTGCAGCCGGAGGACCTCGTCCTCGTGCTGCTGCTCACCCTGGCCCTCGCCCTGGCCGCCTCGCTCTACGCCGCGCAGCGGGCCGCGGCCCTGGACCCGGTGGAGGCGCTGCGGCGGTGAGCGTCGCCGTCCGTGCCAGCGGGCTCACCAAGACCTACCAGGACGGCGTCCGGCGGGTGGAGGTGCTCAAAGGGGTGGACCTGACGGTCGAGCCCGGGGAGATGGTTGCCATCGTCGGCCCGTCCGGATCGGGCAAGTCGACGCTGCTCCACCTGCTCGGGGCGCTCGACCGGCCGGACTCCGGGACGATGGAGATCGGGGCGCAGCCCCTGGCGAGGCTCTCCGGGGCGGACCTGGCCACCTTCCGCAACCGCACGATCGGCTTCGTCTTCCAGTTCCACCAGCTCCTGCCGGACTTCACCGCCCTGGAGAACGTCATGCTGCCGGGCCGGATCGCCGGGCACGATCCGCGAGGAGTACTGGAGAGCGCCCGCCGGCTGCTCCTCGAGGTCGGCCTCGCGGAGCGGCTGGACCACTTTCCCAACCAGCTCTCCGGCGGCGAGCGCCAGCGGGTGGCGCTCTGCCGGGCCCTGGTGCTGGAGCCGCCGCTGCTGCTCGCCGACGAGCCGACGGGCAACCTGGACCCGGAGAGCGGCGAGACGGTCTTCCAGCTCCTTCTCGACCTCCAGGCCCGGCACCGAACCACGGGTGTCCTGGTCACCCACAACCCGGAGATCGCCCGGCGGTGCGCGCGCATCCTGCGGCTGGATGGGGGAGTGCTACACCCGTACTGAAAACCAGACACCGGGGCGGGAATTTTGCAGCCGGCTCGGCCGCTTCACGCAGGTAGGAATCGGCGTGCCGCTCGCGTGGTCTTTGCGGTGACCCGGGAGGGGATGGCGTGCTAGAATCCTTGAACATTGTAGATGTTGGAAGGCCGCTCCCACTTCGCCTCATGCCGGGGCGTGGTGTAGCGCATCGAGGATCGAGGAAACCGCATGTTTGAGAAGTACAACGAGAAGGCCCGCCGCGCGCTCTTCTTCGCCCGCTACGAAGCCAGCAAGCTGGGTAGCCGGGTCATCGAGTCCGAGCACATCCTGCTGGGGATCCTGCGCGAGGGCGAGGAGACGGTCAGCGAGATCTTCCGGCGCTTCCAGGTCAAGCCGGAGGACATCCGCCGGGAGATCGAGGGCGAGCGGGTCTTCGTCGAGCGCATCTCCTCCACCGCCGAGCTGCCCCTTTCCGAAGAGTCCAAAAAAATCCTGGCATACGCCTCGCACGAGGCGGAGAGCATGCTGCACGCCACCGTCGGCTCCGAGCACCTGCTCATCGGCATCCTGCGCGTCGAGGGGTGCACCGCCATGCGCATCCTCGCCCAGCACGGGTTCGACGTCTACACGGTGCGCGAGGAGGTGCTGGCCATCGCCAAGGAGCGCGAGGCCTCGCAGCAGAAGAAGGAGCTGCCCTTCCTCTCCGAGTACGGACGCGACCTGACATCGCTCGCCGCCGAGCAGTCGTTCGATCCCCTGATCGGCCGTGACGAGGAGGTGGACCGCATTATCCAGATCCTCTCCCGCCGCACCAAGAACAACCCCATCCTGCTCGGCGAGCCGGGCGTGGGCAAGACGGCCATCGTCGAGGGCCTGGCGCAGCGCATCGTCGAGGGCCGGGTGCCGATCTTCCTGGCCAACAAGCGGATCATGGCGCTCGACCTGTCGCTGATCGTGGCCGGCACCAAGTACCGCGGCCAGTTCGAGGAGCGGCTCAAAGGGATCCTGAAGGAGCTCAAGGAGAGCAAGGAGCTGATCGTCTTCATCGACGAGATCCACTCGCTGATCGGCGCCGGCTCGGCCGAGGGCTCGCTCGACGCCGCCAACATCCTGAAGCCGGCCCTGTCGCGCGGCGAGATCTCCTGCATCGGCGCGACGACGCTCAAGGAATACCGCAAGTACATCGAGAAGGACCGGTCCCTGCTGCGGCGCTTCCAGGCCATCCAGGTCAATCCGCCGACGCCGGAGCAGACCCAGGAGATCCTCGAGGGGGTCAAGGACCGCTACGAGTCGTTCCACAAGGTGCGCTACCGGCCGGAGGCGCTGCGCACGGCCATCTACCAGTCGAGCCGCTACATCCCGGACCGCCACCTGCCCGACAAGGCGATCGACGTCATCGACGAGGCGGGCGCCCGAGTCAAGCTGCGCCGGGTGCGCGACACCCAGAACCTGCGCCGGCTGGAGCAGGAGATCCGCCAAGTCGTCAAGGAGATGAAGGTGGCGATCTCCGACAAGGACTTCGAGCGCGCCGTCTACCTGCGCGAGCGGGAGATCGAGCTGCGCGAGGACCTGGAGCGGATGAGCGTGGCGACCGACGAGACCGGCACCCTGGAGGTGACCCGGCACGATGTCGAGGAGGTCATCTCCTCGTGGACCGGCATCCCGGTGGCGGCCCTGCAGAGCGAGGAGGCCGAGCGGCTGCTAAAGATGGAGGAGATCTTGAAGCGCCGCGTGGTGGGGCAGGACCGCTCCATCAACGCCATCAGCCGGGCGATCCGCCGCTCCCGCCTGGGAGTGGCCAACCCGCAGCGGCCGATGGGCTCGTTCATCTTCCTGGGCCCCTCGGGCGTGGGCAAGACGGAGGTGGCCCGCCAGCTCTCGGAGTTCCTGTTCGGCAGCCAGCGGGCCCTGGTGCGGTTCGACATGAGCGAGTACATGGAGAAGCACGCCGTCTCCAAGCTGATCGGCTCGCCGCCGGGCTACGTGGGCCACGAGGAGGGGGGCCAGCTCACCGAGCGCGTGCGGCGCCAGCCCTACTCGCTGATCCTGTTCGACGAGATCGAGAAGGCGCACCCGGACGTGGCGAACCTGCTGCTCCAGATCCTGGAGGACGGCCAGCTCACCGACGCCTACGGCAACCAGGTCGACTTCCGCAACACGCTGGTGCTGATGACCTCCAACATCGGCAGCAAGCTGGTGCTGAGAGGGGGCCGCATGGGCTTCGGCGAGGGCAACGAGGAGGCGAGCTTCCAGCGCCTGGAGGAGGAGATCTTGGCCGAGCTGCGGCGCACCTTCAGCCCCGAGTTCATCAACCGCATCGACGAGGTGATCGTCTTCAACCCGCTCGGCGAGCGGGAGCTGCGGTCGGTCGTGGACATCCTCATCGAGGATGTGAACAATACACTCGCCGAGCGGGGGCTGCGGCTGGAGGTCTCGGACGCGGCCAAGGAGTGGCTCCTGGCCAAGGCGGGTGTGGAGCCCGCGACCGGGGCGCGCCCGTTGCGCCGGACCATCCAGCGCCACATCCAGGACGCGGTTTCGGAGATTCTCATCAATCAGCATGGCGAGACGATCGATCGTATCGAGGTGGATCTGGAGGGCGGTGAGCTGACGTTCCAGGCCGGCGCCCAGGAGATCGTCATTCCCAGGCGCTGAACCGCCGGCCGGCGGCTCCCAGCAAGACGAGGGCAGTTACCCCCGGGGGCGCCAGGCCGCCGGGGCATGAAAGGACGAGACGATGCCTGATCTCATCGTGGGCCGGCGCGGATCGCGTCGCTGGAGGATCACGCGCCGCCTGCTGACGGTGCTGCTGCTGCCTCTGCTCCTCTCGGGGGGCCTTCCCGCCCGCGCCCAGGGGCCCCAGCAGCCCGTCGACGGCCGGACCATCGAGTCCATCGAGTTCCGCGGCTTGAAAGCCCTCTCCGAGGAGACGCTCCGCTACTACCTGGGGCTCGAGCCGGGTCAGCCACTGGACGAGGAAGCCTTGAACCGCAACATCAAGCAGCTCTGGGACCGCGGACTGGTGGATGACATAGGGGTGGAGAGCGTCCCCACGCCCGCCGGGGTCCGCCTGGTGGTCAGCATCCAGGAGCGCCCCATCCTGCGCTCGCTCGATTACGAGGGGCTGAAGCGGATCTCCAAGACCGACCTGCAGGACAAGCTCACCACCCAGCGCATCCGGGTGCGCGAGGGCGAGCCGCTCTCGCTGGGAGAGTTGCAGCGGGTCAAGACCCTGATCGAGGAGATGTACGGCGAGAAGGGGTACCGCTTCGCCACGGCGCAGTACACCGTCGAGGACGTCGGGCCCAACGAGAAGCGGGTGGTCTTCACGGTGGACGAGGGCAACCGGGTCCGCATCTCCGACATCGACTTCGAGGGCAATACGGTCTTCAACGACCTCCGCCTGCGCCTGGCGATGAAGAAGACCAAGGAGACGGGTCCGCTCTCGCGGCTGAACAAGAAGGACATCTACGATCCGGCCAAGCTCCAGGAGGATCTCGACAAGGTGCGTGACCTCTACCACGGCACCGGCTACAAGAACGTGGTCATCGGCGATCCCAAGGTCGAGGTGCGGGCGCTCCATCCCGGCGCCGCCGAGACCAAGGACCAGAAGCGCCGGATGTTCATCACCGTGCCCATCGAGGAGGGGGAGCGCTGGAAGTTTGGACAGGTGTCGATCGAGGGCAACCAGATCTACACCGACCAGCAGCTCCTACGGGCCTTCCAGCACAAGACCGGCGGCTGGCTGCGCTCCAAGGTGGTCGACGACAGCGTCAAGGCGATCAACGACCTCTATCACAACACCGGCTACATCTTCGCCCGCGTCGAGCCCGAGCTGGTGGAGCGCGAGGGGCGCGTCGCCGACGTGGTGGTCCATGTCCGCGAGGGGGAACAGTTCAAGGTCGGCCGCATCGAGTTCCAGGGCAACGACCGCACCAAGGACAAGGTGCTGCGGCGCGAGCTGCGGCTCTACGAGGGCGGCCTGGTCAACATCACGGCGATCCGCAACAGCGTCCTCAAGGTCAACCAGCTCGGCTATTTCAAGCTCAACGAGGAGGACCCGGTCGAGATCGACACCGATACGGAGAAGAAGAAGGTCAACCTGGTCTTCAAGGGCGAGGAGGCGGACCGCACCGAGCTGCAGTTCGGCGGCGGCTGGAGCGAGCTGGATGGCTTCTTCGGCCAGTTCGCCATCAACACCAAGAACTTCCTCGGCCGCGGCGAGCAGGTGGGCGTGTCGCTGCAGACCGGCAAGCTGCGCGACTACTTCGATCTCTCCTATTACGTGCCCTGGTTCCTCGACCGCCCCCAGAGCATCGGCATCCGGGCGTTCGACCAGAGCTTCGAGTACGGCCTGCTCTCCTCGCAGGAACGCTACATGCGCGACAGCAAGGGCGGGGTGCTGACCTACGGGCGGAACTTCCGCCTCTTCCAGTCGGCGAGCATCAGCTACAACAATTCCAGGTACCACGACGAGACCCAGATCGTGGCCCAGGACCCGGCCATCAGCGGGTTTCCCCTGCCGCCGGGTATCAATCCGGGCGACATCATCAACCAGACGATCCGCATCAGCAACTCGTCGCTGCGGCCAGCCTACGTCTTCGACAGCCGGGACAACCCCTTCGAGACCACCCGCGGCCGGCGGTTCTCGCTGGCGATGGAGTACGCCGGCGGGTTCCTGGGGGGCGACAACCACTTCATCCGCCCGGAGGCGACGTTCAGCCTCTTCCAGCCAGTGAGCAACTACCCCACCCACACGGTCTTCGCCCTCAACGCCGAGGCGGGATGGGTCAATCCCTTGGGCGGGCTGGGGATCTCGCCGCTCGAACGCTTCTTCCTGGGAGGCGAGAACAGCATCCGGGGCCACCGGTTCCGCTCGATCTTCCTGCGCGACGCCCAAGGGAACCCGCTGCGGGACCTGAGCGGGATCGTGCTGGGCGGCGACAGCTTCGTCCAGCTCAACCTGGAGTACCATTTCCTGCTCGGCGGGCCGTTCCGCCTGCTGCTGTTCGCCGACGCGGGCAACGTCTTCGGCGAGAGCCAGAAGTTCGACCTGTCGAACCTGCGCACCACCGCCGGAGTGGAGCTGCGAGTCTTCCTGCCGGTGTTCGGCGCGCCGCTACGCTTCATCTATGCCAGGAACCTCGACCCGCTGCCGCAAGACAGCTTCGAGGATTTCCAGTTCAGCATCGGTACGAGTTTCTAGAAACATACGCAAGGAGAACAGACCATGCCGTTCCACAACCACCTCACCCGGCTTGCCGCGGCGGGCCTGCTGACCTTCGCGCTGGCGGCTCCGGCCGTGGCTCAGCAGGCGGCGCCGGCCCCGGCTGGTCCGGTCAAGATCGCGGTGATCGACACCGAGAAGATCCTGCTCTCATCGCAGGCCGGCAAGAAGGCCCTGGCGGATTTGAAGAAGCTCCAAGAGCAGAAGGAGAACGAGCTGCGCGCCAAGGCCCAGGAGCTGAAGGACCTGCAGAGCAAGATCACCGAGGGGCGCCTCTCGCTCGCCCAGGACAAGCTCGCCGACCTCTCCAAGCAGTACGAGGAGAAGGAGATCGCCCTACGCCGCCAGCAGGACGACGCCACCCGCGAGCTGAACAAGAAGCGCGACGAGATGCTGGCATCGATCGACCAGCGCGTGATGCCCGTCATCAACCAGGCCGGCAAGGACCTCGGCTACACGTTGATCTTCCGCAAGTTCGAGAGCGGCCTGATCTACGCCGACGACGCGGTGGACATCACCAACGTCATCATCCAGCGGTTGGACGCCGCGAACCAGGGCAAGTAAGGGCGTGGGCTACCGGCTCGCCGAGCTCGCCGAGCTGGTGGCGGGCCGGGTCGAGGGTGACCCGGACCGGTCCGTCGAGGCGATCCGCACTCTCGAGGCCGCCGGCCCCGGCGACCTCTCGTTCCTGAAGAGCCCCCGCTACCGCGCGCAGGCGGCAGCCAGCCGGGCCGGCGCCCTGCTGGTGGGCTTGGGCCTGGCCGGCGCGGTGCCGGGCCGGGACCTCCTGGTGGTGGAGGACCCGGACCATGCCCTGGCGCTCCTGCTCGCGGTGCTCCATCCCGCCGGCCGCCGGGAGCCGGGGATCCATCCCACGGCCATCCTGGAGCCGGGCTGCTCCGTGGATCCGTACGCTCACGTCGGCCCGTACGCCGTGATCGGGGAGGGGAGCCGGATCGGGCCGGGCGCGGTCGTCCATGCCTTCGTCGCGGTCGGCCGGGGCTGCGCGGTGGCGGAGGGGGCGGTGCTCCATCCCCACGCCGTGCTCTACGACGGCACCGAGGTGGGAGCGGGGAGCGTCGTGCACGCCGGAGTGGTGCTGGGGGCCGACGGCTTCGGCTACGCCACCCGCGGCGGCGTCCATCACAAGGTGCCGCAGACCGGGCGGGTGGTCCTAGAGGAAGAGGTCGAGGTCGGCGCCAACAGCACGATCGACCGCGCGACCCTCGGCGATACCCGGATCGGCGCCGGGACCAAGATCGACAACCTCGTCCAGGTCGGGCACAACGTCCAGGTCGGCCGGCGCTGTATCCTGTGCGGCCAGGCCGGCATCGCCGGGAGCGCCCGCCTGGGAGACGGCGTGGTGCTGGCGGGCCAGGCCGGGGTCGCGGGCCACATCGAGCTCGGCGACGGCGTCCAGGTGGCGGCCAAGTCGGCGGCCCTGGCCGCGGTCGGGCCGCGGACGGCGGTGGCCGGGATTCCCGCGGTCGAGATGAGGAAGTGGCGGCGCCAGACCGTCCTGCTGTCGCGTCTGGAAGCGATGAGCCGGCGCCTCCGGGCCCTCGAGAAACGGTTCGGGATCCGTGGCGGAGAGGAGGAGTGAGTTGAGCGAGCCGAGCGCGAAGTGGGACGTCGAGTGGATCCTGTCGGTGCTGCCTCATCGCTACCCGATCCTGCTGGTCGACCGGGTGCTGGAGATGGAGCCCGGCAAGCGGATCACGGCGATCAAGAACGTCACCATCAACGAGCCCTACTTCGCGGGCCACTTCCCGGGCCGGCCCGTGGTCCCGGGAGTGCTGCTGATCGAAGGCATGGCCCAGGCCGGCGGCCTGCTCCTCCTGGGCGATCGCCCGGACCGTGCCGGGAAGCTCCTCTACTTCGCCGCCATCGAGGAGGCCAGGTTCCGCCGCCCGGTGGTACCCGGCGATCAGATCCGCTACGAGATCGAGGTGCTCCGCCTGCGCAGCACCTACTGCAAGCTGGCCGGCAAGGTGCTGGTGGACGGCCAGGTCGCCGCCGACGCCGTGCTCTCCTCGGTCATGGTGGACCGGTGAAGGCGGCCATCCACCCGCTCGCGTTCGTGGACCCGGGCGCGAAGCTGGGCGACGGCGTCCGCGTGGGGCCCTTCGCGGTCATCGGCGCCGGCGTCGAGATCGGCGACGGCACCGAGGTGGGGGCCGGCGCCCAGGTCCATGGCCCGGCCCGCCTCGGCCGGGAGAACCGGATCCATCCCCAGGCCGCCATCGGCTTCGAGCCCCAGGACCTCAAATACCGGGGCGAAGAGGTGCGGCTCGAGGTCGGGGACCGCAACCAGTTCCGCGAGTTCTGCACGATCCACCGCGGCACGGCCAAGGGGGGAGGCGTCACCCGGATCGGCAGCGACAACCTCTTCATGGTCTACTCCCACGTAGCCCACGACTGCCAGGTGGGGAGCCGCATCGTCTTCGCCAACAACGCGACGCTCGCCGGGCACGTCGAGGTCCACGACGACGCCAACATCAGCGCCTTCTCGGCGGTGCACCAGTTCTGCCGGGTGGGACGGCACGCCTACATCGGGGGGTACAGCGTCATCATCCAGGACGCCCTGCCGTTCGTCAAGACCGTCGGCCAGAAGCCGGCCTGCTATGGCCTCAATACCATTGGCCTGAAGCGCAAGGGGATCGGGACGGAGACGATCCGCCGGCTGGAAGCCGCCTACCGCATCCTGGTCCGCTCGCGGCTCCCCACGCCGAAAGCCCTGGAGCGGCTCCGCGCCGAGCTGGCCGGCGACCCGGACGTCGATTACCTGATCGCCTTCGTCGAGAGCTCCCAGCGCGGGCTCCACAAGTCGCCCCCGCGCGGCGGCGGCAGGGGAGGAGGAGAGACTGAGTAGCCCGCCGCAGCCGCCCCTGCGTGTCGGGGTGTTCGGCACCGGCGCCATGGGCCGCAACCACGTCCGCCTGCTCTCCTCGCTCCCGGGCGCCGAGCTGGTGGGGGTGTACGACCCGCGGCCGGAAGCGGCCAAAGGGGCCGCCCGCGATTACGGCGCCCGGGTCTTCCCGCGCCTGGAGGACCTGGCGGGGGAGATCGAGGCGGCGGTGGTGGCCGCGCCCACCGTGGCCCACGCAGAGATGGGATGCATCCTGCTCGACCGCGGGCTCCACGTGCTGGTCGAGAAGCCGATGGCGGCCTCGCTGGAGGAGGCGGACCGCCTGCTGGAGCGGGCCGGGGGGAGGGTGCTCGCCGTGGGGCACGTCGAGTTCTTCAACCCGGCGGTCCAGGCGCTGCTCGCGCTCGGCACCGCGCCGCGCTACGTCGAGGTGCAGCGCCTGGGGGTCTTCTCCCCGCGCAGCCTGGACGTGGACGTGATCCTCGACCTGATGATCCACGACCTGCAGATCCTGCACGCCCTCGATCCCACCCCGGTGGCCGAGGTGCGCGCCACCGGCATCGCCGTGCTCTCGCCGCGCACCGACATCGCCAACGTGCGCATCGAGCTCGAGTCCGGCTGCGTGGCCAACTTGACCGCTTCGCGCGTCTCCTCCGAGCGGGTGCGGAAGATCCGGGCCTTCCTGCCGAACCGCTACTACTCGCTGGATTACCAGGCCCAGGAGATCAAGGGCTACCGTCTGGAAGACCATGAAGGAGAGCGGCGCATCCTGCCGGACGACCTGCCGGTCGAGCGCGCCGAGCCCCTGAAACGCGAGCTCGAAGCTTTCCTCGCCGCCTGCCGTGGAGAGGACGCGCCGCGGGTGGACGGGGACCAGGGCCGCCGCGCCCTCGAGACGGCCCTGGCGGTGGTGGAGGCGATCGGGTAGCCCTGCTAGACTCTGCCGGCTCCAGAGGTTGGCAACATGGGACTTCCCTTTTCAAGGAGGAGTTTTCTGATGAGCGACATCCGTATCGGTGTGATCGGCGGCAGCGGGCTGTACCAGATGGAGGGGATGACGGTCCGCGAGGAGCGCCGGATCGAGACACCGTTCGGCGATCCTTCGGACGCCTACCTCATCGGCGAGCTGGACGGCCAGCTCGTGGCCTTCCTGCCCCGCCACGGCCGCGGCCACCGGCTGCTGCCCACCGAGCTGAACTACCGCGCTAATCTCTACGGCTTCAAAGTCCTCGGGGTCGAGGAGATCGTCTCGGTCTCGGCCGTGGGCTCGATGAAGATCGAGTACAAGCCGACCGACATCCTGGTGCCCGACCAGTTCTTCGACCGCACCCGCCACCGCCCCGACACCTTCTTCGGTAACGGTCTGGTGGCCCACGTCTCGCTGGCCAAGCCGGTCTGCCCGCGGCTGATCGACGTGGCGGTCGAGGCCGCGCGGGCGGCGGGCGCCGTGGTCCACCGCGGCGGGACCTACATCTGCATGGAGGGACCGCAGTTCTCGACCCGCGCCGAGTCCGAGGTCTACCGCCGTCTGGGGATGGACGTCATCGGTATGACCAACCTCCAGGAGGCGAAGCTCGCCCGCGAGGCGGAGATCTGCTACGTCTCCCTCGCCATGGTCACCGACTACGACTGCTGGCACGAGACGGAGGAGGCGGTCTCGGGCGAAGCCGTGATGGAGGTCGTCCGCCAGAACGTCAAGATGTCGCAGGAGGTGGTGCGCCAGATGCTCCGCCGGCTGGGGGAGCCGCACGGCCGCGACTGTCTCTGCGCCGACGCGCTGAAGTACTCGCTGATCACGGAGCGCTCCCTGATCCCGGCCGCGACGCTCAAGGCGCTCGCGCCGATCGTGGGGAGGTACATCAAGGCGGAATGACGCGGATCCTGATCACCAACGACGACGGCATCTTCTCGCAGGGAATCCGGCTCCTCGCCTCCGCCCTCTCCGTCCTCGCGGAGGTGGTGGTGGTGGCTCCGGACCGCGAGCAGAGCGCCACCGGCCACGCCCTCACCCTCTCCCGGCCGCTGCGGATGCAGAAGGTGGAGGAGAACTGGTACGCCGTGGACGGCACGCCCACCGACTGCGTCAACCTGGGGGTGCTCTCGCTGCTCAAGGACCGTCCCCCGGACCTGGTCTGCTCGGGCATCAACTTCGGCCTCAACCTGGGCGACGACGTGACCTACTCCGGCACGGTGAGCGCCACCTTCGAGGGGACCCTGCTGGGCATCCCCTCGGTCGCCTTCAGCCAGGAGGTGGGGGAGGGCTTCTCCTTCGCCGCCGCCGCCGACTTCGCCCGCGTGCTGGTGGAAATCCTGCTCACCGAGGAGCTGCCGCGGGACCTGCTGCTCAACGTCAACGTGCCGGCCGGGCCGGTCCAGGGGGTGAGCTTCACCCGGCTGGGCCGGCGGGTCTACAAGCAGTCGGTCGTCGAGAAGCTGGATCCCCGCGGGCGCAAGTACTACTGGATCGCAGGCACTCCGCAGTGGGAGCGCGCCAGCGGCACCGACTTCGAGGCGGTGTCCCTGGGGCGGATCTCGGTGACGCCGCTCCATCTGGACCTGACCTACTACCCGGGGCTGGAGAGCTTCACGTCCCTGCGCGAGAAGCTCGCCGCCCTCTCCTTCCCGCGCTCCGCGCCCGTCCGGGGATGACCGACTACGCCGTCCAGCGCGAGCGGATGGTCCGCGATCTGGTCGCCGCCCGCGGGGTGCGGGACGAGCGAGTGCTGGCGGCCCTGCGCCAGATCCCGCGGCACCTGTTCGTGAAGGACCACCTGCGCAGCCAGGCCTACGGCGACCACGCGCTGCCCATCGGCGCGTCGCAGACCATCTCGCAGCCCTACGTCGTGGCGCGCATGACCGAGCTGCTGGAGGTGGGGCCCGAGCATTCGGTGCTGGAGATCGGCACCGGCTCGGGCTACCAGACGGCGGTGCTGGCCCTGCTGGCGCGGCGGGTCTACAGCCTGGAGCGCATCCCCGAGCTGGCCCAGGCGGCCATCCCGCGCATGCGGCAGCTCGGCTTCGACAATGTCAAGATCCAGGTGTTCGACGGCACCGTGGGCTGGAGCGAGTGGGCCCCCTACGACCGCATCCTGGTCGCCGCTGGCGCGCCGAAAGTGCCGGAGCCCCTCCTGGGGCAGCTCGCGCCGGGCGGCGCCCTGCTGATCCCCGAGGGGAACCTCAACATGCAGCGCCTGGTGCTCTACCGCAAGTCGCCGCGCGGCGAGATCCGGCGCAAGGAGGGCGAGGAGGTCACCTTCGTGCCCCTCCTCGGCCGCCACGGCTGGAAGCCGCAGAGATGAGCGCGAAGGCGTTTCGCATCCGGTTGAGCGGCCGCGTCCAGGGGGTGGGCTTCCGCTGGTTCACCCGGAGGGCGGCGCAAGAGCTGGGCCTCACGGGAAGGGTCCGCAACCTGCCGGACGGCCGGGTGGAGGTCGAGGTGGCGGGCGATCCCGAGCGGCTCGACGCCTTCCGCGAGCGACTGCGGCAAGGGCCGCCGGGATCAAGGGTGACTGACCTGACGGAGCAGGAGCTTGCCACCGTCCCGGCCTGGGACGGGTTCGTCATCGACCACTAGCTGGAGGAGAGAGATGGACGACCTGAAAGCGTACATCCGCGAGGTGCCCGACTTCCCCAAGCCGGGCATCCTCTTCTACGACATCACCACTCTGCTGCAGGAACCGCTGGCCCTGCGCATGACCGTGGACCGCTTCGTGTGGCTCTTCGCCCGCAAACGCATCGACAAGGTGGTCGGCATCGAGTCGCGCGGCTTCATGTTCGGGCCGATCGTGGCCTACGACCTGAACGCCGGCTTCGTGCCCGTGCGCAAGCCTGGCAAGCTCCCGTACCAGAAGGTCCGGCAGAGCTACGAGCTGGAGTACGGCACCGACACCGTCGAGATGCACGACGACGCCATCAAACCCGGCGAGCACGTGCTGGTCGTGGACGACCTGGTCGCCACCGGCGGTACTGCGCTCGCGGCCGCCCGGATGGTGGAGTCGCTGGGCGGCACCGTGTCCGGCTTCGGCTTCATCATCGAGCTGACGTTCCTGGACGGCCGCAAGAAGCTCCAGGGCTACGAGGTGGAGTCGCTGATCCGATACTGAGACACGGAATCGGTGGCCGGAGGCGCTGCGTTATAATCCTCCGGCCTGCGGCTGTAGCTCAGGTGGAAAGAGCAGAGGTTTCCTAAACCTTTGGTCGGGGGTTCGAGTCCTCCCAGCCGCACCATCCACCTCCCTGGCGCGAATCCAGCGCCCCGTATTTCTTTTTTTCTGCAATAACTCACCTCGGCTGGACTGCTAGATCCCGTTTTCCGCTGCGTCCCGCATTGAGGGTCATGCTGCACCCCATAGCAGGGGAAAGCATGCGAGCGAAGGTCACGCCGGTTTACCCCCTGCATAGGGCCCGTTGGCCCACAGTCGTTTACAGCGGGGACGAAATCTGAATGAGCGTCTGGGCCGGGAAAGCGGAGCGGATAGCCTCCACCTGGATCGAAGTCTTGCAGACGAGGGCTGCGGAGCGGCCCGGCGCGCGCGCCTACACGTTCCTGGCCGACGGCGAGGAAGAGGCCGGGAGCCTGACCTACGCGGAGCTGGACGCCCGCGCCCGGGCCCTGGCAGCGTGCCTCCAGAGGCTCGGCGTGGCGGCCGGTGAGCGGGCCCTGCTTCTCTACCCCCCGGGGCTCGACTTCATCGCGGGATTCCTCGGCTGCCTCTATGCGGGCGTGGTGGCCGTGCCCGCCTATCCACCCCGCTCGGCCCGCATGCTGCCGCGCCTGCGGGCCATCGCGCGGGACGCCCGGCCCATGGTCGCCCTGACGACCTCGGGCCTCCTCGCCGATGTCGAAGCCCTGGGAGGCCGGCTGCCGGAGCTGGCGGACGTGCGCTGGGTGACGACCGACGACCTCGACATCGCGGGGCTGGCGGACGAGTGGTTCGAGCCCGAACTGAGCGGCGACGCCCTCGCCTTCCTCCAGTACACCTCCGGATCGACGGCCCTGCCCAAGGGGGTGATGATCACCCACGGCAATCTCCTCCACAACGAGGAGATGATCCAGGCGGCCTTCCAGCAGTCCGAGGAGTCGGTGATCGTGGGCTGGCTGCCGCTGTACCACGACATGGGGCTGATCGGCAACGTGCTGCAGCCCCTGTACGTGGGCGCCCCCTGTGTGCTGATGTCGCCGGTGGCGTTCCTGCAGCGGCCCCTGCGCTGGCTGCGGGCGGTCTCCCACTATCGGGCGACGACGAGCGGCGGCCCCAACTTCGCCTACGACCTGTGCGTCAAGAGGATCTCCCCTGTGGAGCGTCACGGCCTCGACCTCTCCTCGTGGGAGGTGGCCTTCAACGGCGCCGAGCCGGTGCGCGCCGAGACGATGGAGCGCTTCGCCGAGGCCTTCGCGCCGTTCGGCTTCCGCCGTGAGGCGTTCTATCCGTGCTACGGCCTGGCCGAGGCGACGCTGTTCGTCTCCGGCGGCGCGGTAGGCGAGCCGCCGGTGGTGGAGAGCTTCCGCGCGGAAGACCTGGAGCGCGACCGGGTGTCCCCGCTGCCGTCTCTCGATCCGGCGGGCCGCCGGCTGGTCGGCTGCGGCGTGGCCTGGAGCGAGCAGGCGATCGCCATCGTCGATCCCGAGACCGCTCGCCGCTGTCCGCCGGACCGGGTGGGCGAGATCTGGATCGCGGGGCCGAGCGTGGCCCAGGGCTACTGGGAAAGGGACGAGGAGAGCGAGCGGGTCTTCCAGGCCTGCCTGGGGGACGGAGAGGGTCCGTTCCTGCGCACCGGAGATCTGGGCTTCCTGCGCGACGGAGAGCTGTTCGTCACCGGCCGGCTCAAGGACCTGATCATCCTGCGCGGGCGCAACCTCTACCCGCAGGACCTCGAGCTGACCGCGGAGAGGAGCCATCCCGCGTTGCGGCCCGGCTGCGGCGCGGTCTTCTCCGTGGACATCGCCGGCGAGGAGCGGCTGGCGATCGTCTATGAGCTGGAGCGCCGCCGCGAGGGGGAGGCGGAAGCCGCCGCCGAGGCCGTGCGGAGAGCGGTGGCGGAGGAGCACGAGGCCCAGGTCCACGACGTGGTCCTGGTGCGGATGGGTTCCGTGCCCAAGACCTCGAGCGGCAAGATCCAGCGCCACGCCTGCAGGGCCGGCTACCTGTCCGGGAGCCTGGAAGTGGTAGGGCACAGCGCCCTCCCGCTGGAGGAGACCGGGGAGGTGGAGCAGGCCGCGCTGGACCGGAGCCTGCTGGCGTCCCTCGCGCCCGCCGAGCGCCGCGCAGCCCTGGAATCCTGGCTGCGTGCGGAGGCGGGACGGGCCCTGGGCCTGCCGTCCTCCCGCGTCGATCCGGCCCGCCCGCTGACCGCTCTCGGCCTCGACTCGCTGAGCGCGGTGGAGGTCAAGACCCGGGCCGAAGCAGCCCTGGGCGTGCCGGTCTCCCTCGGCGCCCTGCTGGAGGGCGCCTCCCTCGCTGGTCTCGTGGTGGAGGTCCTCGAGCGGCTCGCCGAGCCCCCCGAGCCGGGCGCGGCGCTGCCGGAGCTGGCCCCGCGGGGTGAGGAGACCGGCGAGTTCCCCCTCTCCTACGGTCAGCGGGGCCTGTGGTACCTCCACCGGCTGGCGCCGGAGAGCCTCGCCTACCACCTAGCCGGGGCAGGCCGGGTGCGCGGCCACCTCGATCCGCACGCGCTGGCCCGCGCCTTCGCCGCCCTCGTGAAGCGGCACCCATCCCTGCGCACCACCTTCGGCGAGACCGCGCGGGGGCCGGTCCAGCGGGTTCACGAGGAGCTGGCGCCCGGATTCCTCATCCTCGATCTCCAGGAGGGGGAGGATCTCGAAAAGCGGCTGCGCGCCGAGGTCTGGCGTCCCTTCGACCTGGAGCGGGGGCCGCTCGTCCGGCTGGGGGTCCTCCGCCCCGCGGGCGGCGATCCCGTCCTCTTCCTGGCCATCCACCACATGGTCTGCGACTTCGGATCGCTGGCGGTGATCGCCCGGGACCTCGGGGCGCTCTATGCCCTGGAGACCGGCCGTCCCGCGCCGGCCCTCGCGCCTCTCGACCTGCGCTACACCGACCATGCCCGTTGGCAGGAGGAGTGGCTCGCCGGGCCGCAGGGCGAGCGGCTCTGGTCGTACTGGCGGGAGGTCCTGGCTCCGGGCGACAGCGAGCCGCCATGGCTCGACCTGGCCTCCGACCGTCCGCGGCCGGCCGTTCAGACGTGGTCCGGTGACACCCGCATCTTCGACCTGGGCGCCGGGCTGGTGGCGGACCTCCAGGCCCTTGCCCGCCGGCGTGGCGCGACCCTCTACATGGTCCTGCTGGCGGCTTTCGAGGCCGTGCTCGCCCGCTACACCGGCCAACGCGATCTGCTGATCGGCTCGCCCACCACCGGCCGGTCCTCCGGCGCAGCGGCTGACCTGGTGGGCTACTTCGTGAACCCGGTGGCGTTGCGGCTCGCCCTGCCCGAGGATCCGCCCTTCACCTCCCTCCTCGACGAGGTCCGGCGAACGGTCGTCGGCGCCTTCGAGCATCAGGACTTCCCCTTCACCGCCTTGGCTGAGCGGCTGCAGCCGCAGCGCGATCCCAGCCGTCCACCGCTCTTCGACGTGGTCTTCACCTTCCAGAAGGCCCACGGCGCCAGCGCGGAGCTGGGGGGCTTCGCGCTGGGAACGGCCGGAGCCCGCCTCCCCTTGGGAGGGATCGAGGTCGAGTCGCTGACCCTCGCGCCGGCAGGGGCGCCGTTCAGCCTCGATTTCATGATCGCCGAGGTGGAGGACGGGCTGGGCGCCTTGCTGCGCTTCAACTCCGATCTGTTCGACGGCGCCACGATGGAGCGCCTGGCCGGGCACTACCGCACGTTGCTGGAAGGAGCCCTGGCCGATCCTGGCGCGTCGCTCTCGGATCTGCCGCTGCTGACGCCCGAGGAGAGCCGCCAGCTGCTGGCGGATTGGAGCCGGGACCAGGCAGACTGGCCCGAGGACGTGCTGCTGCACGAGTTCTTCGAGACCCAGGCGCGGCGGACGCCTAGGGCGACCGCGCTGATTGCGGGCACCGAGCGGCTGCGCTATCGCGAGCTGGATGAGCGGGCGGACCGCATGGCCCGCCGGCTGCGGGCTGTGGGCGTAGGAGCCGAGACGCGGGTCGGCGTCTTCCTCCGGCGCACCGAGCGGCTGGTGATCTCTCTGCTCGGCGTCCTCAAGGCCGGCGGCGCCTACGTGCCC
>DASWME010000341.1:0-27094 GCA_036399915.1 Thermoanaerobaculia bacterium | reverse complement strand
CCAGCACCCGCTCGCCGAGGCGAGCGTCCGCCTGGAGGCGGTGCGGCTGATGGCGTGGCGGGCTGCGGTGGCGTTCGACGGCGGCGCCCCTCCGAAGGAGGTCAGCCTGCACGGCAACGCCGCCAAGCTCCTCGCGGCCGAGCTCGCCGCGAAGGCGCTCGACGCGGCCTTCAAGACCCTCGGCGGCAAGGGGTTCGACGAGCGTTGCGGGGTGGTCCACCTATTGGAGTTCGTGGCGCTGCTGCAGGTGGCGCCGATCAGCGAGGCGCTGATCCTCAACCAGGTGGCCGAGAGCGCCTTGGGGTTGCCGCGGTCGTATTAGGCGGGGCGCAGCTCCACCTTCTGCGGCACCTTGTAGGGGGCCATCCAGCGGCGGCAGTGGGCGCGGACGTCCGCCTCGGTCACGGCGGCGCCCGGCTCCAGGTCCACCTCGGCCTTGAGGGCCACGCCCGGCAGGTGGCCGTCGTCCGGCGTCACCAGGGCGGAGACCCGCGCCGCGGCCACCCCCGCGCACCGCTCGAGGACCCGCGCCACCTCGACGGGGTCCACCTTGTTGCCGGCCACGTTGATGATCGGCTTGAGCAGGCGGTGGAAGTGGAGGTAGCCGCGCTCGTCCACCCAGCCGAGGTCGCCGGAGCGCAGCCAGCCGCCGCGCAGGACGCGGGCGGTCGTCTCCGGCGCGTCCAGGTAGCCGGCCATGACGCCGGGGCTGCGGATCTCGATCTCCCCCACCTCGCCCGGCGCCAGCTCGCGCCCGTCGCGGTCCACCACGCGATAGCTGATCCGCGGATCGCCGCCGATGCCGAGCGTCCCCGGGCGGTTGCCCTCGTCCGGCGGGTTGCACACCGTGGGGAAGCACTCGGTCAGACCGTAGCCCTGGATGAGGGTCACCCCGAGCGTCTCCTGGATGCGGCGGTGGATCGGCTCGGGGAGGTAGTCGGCGCCGCTCGTCAGGTGCTTGACGGCCCCGAGGTCGTAGCGGGCGGGATCGTGGAAGCGGGCGAGCTGCTCGACGATCTGCGGGATGCCCGGCAGATGGGTGATCCGCTCGGCCGACAGGGTCTCGAGGATGGTCCGCGGGCGCAGCGACCGCCCGACGTGGACGGCCGCCCCGCGGTAGAAGCTGGTGAGGATGCCCATGCCCATCGAGAAGACGTGCAGCATGGGCAGCACGATCAGCACCCGGTCGCCGGCCTCGATGTGATGGAAGCGGGCGCAGTGGGTGGCGGCGAAGAGGTGGTTGCCGTGGGTGAGCACGGCGCCCCAGGCCCGCCCCTCGCCGAAGAAGTAGGAGTAGATGACGCTCCCCGGGTGCTCGTCCGGCACGTCCTCGGGCGGCACGTCGACCGGCGGGCCGTCCAGGGGGAGGTCGTCCGCGGCGAGGAGGTCGAGCCCGGGCGGCGGGCCGGCAGGCAGGCGGTCGAGGAGCCCGCGGTCGGCGATGAGCAGGCGCGGCTTGCCGTCCGCGACCGCGGCTTCGAGCTCGACCGGCCCGTTCTCGGCCTTGACGGGGATCGAGAGGATGCCCGCCGCCATCGCCCCCAGGTGGGCGGCGAGGAACGGCGCGCCGTTCGGCAGCCAGACGAGGACCCGGTCGCCGGCCCTGAGGCCGCGAGCGCGGAGCAGCTCGGCCGTGCGGCCGACGGCCGACCAGAAGTCGCGGTAGGTGTGGACGCGCGCGCCGTCCACGATCGCCGGGTCGGCAGGCCGCTCCCGCGCGACCCGGCGGAGGGGCTCAGTCAGGTTCACTTACGTCACGCCGCCGTCGGGAGCTGGAAGCGCGCGGGGACCTCCTGCCCCGAGATCCAGCGGCGGTACCTGAGGTCGGGCTCGATCGGCTCGGGCGGGAAGACCTCCCGCTTCGCCGTCTCGAGGGCGAAGATCCGCTCGACGAGCCGGGCCTGCGCCTCCTCGGCCGCGGTGGGCGGCCCGAACTCCTCCTTCATCCAGGAGAGGGTCTCGCGCACGGCCTCGCGGATCTCGTCCGTGGGCAGGTAGGCCCCGGTCTCGAGCAGGATCGGCCGCACCGTCCGGGCGCGCTCGGCCAGGACGGCGGCTCTCCGGCGCAGGGCGGCATTGGGGCTGTGTTTCATCCGGCGCGCCCCCTGGAGCCAGGTGCGCGCCAGGCGGTGGATGGCCGGCCCGGTGCGCCGGTAGAACTCATCGTAGCCCCAGAAGACGGCCTCGCTGAGCTGCCCCGGCTGGAAGGCCGGATGGATGATCAGCTCCGAGTAGAGGTCCGAGTCCCAGTAGTTGCCCTTGCGCACCCGGCCCTCCGCTTCGAGCCGCGCCCGCAGGGCCGTGCCGTCGGCCGGCATCAGCGTCCCCATCTGGGCCGTGGCCGGGTAGAGCTCGACCAGGTGGTCGACCTCGTCCTTCAAGTTCTCCGGCGCGTGATGGTCGAGGCCGAAGATGAGCGATCCGGTGGTGGTCACCCCGAAGCTCTGGAGGTCGCGGAAGAGGCTCAGGTTGTCCCGCCCGACGCTCTTCGAGAACGGCGAGTTGATCGACTCGACGCCGATCCAGACGTGGCTGAAGCCCATCGAGACCAGCTCCTCGAGGTCCCACGAGGTGAGCGATTTGATGGTCGAGAAGCAGGTCCAGGAGAGCGTGCGCTCGGCGTCGTCGCGGATCAGGCCGCCCCACTCCTGGAGGCTCTTCTTGTAGAGGCACATGTCCTCTTCATAGAGGTAGAAGTAGCTGATCCCCAGACGGTCGTGGATGTCCACCATGGCGTCGTACATCGAGCGGCCCACGGCGAAGGGGATGTGGAGGAAGCCGAAGTAGGCCGAGGTGGTGCAGAACTCGCACTTGTGGGGGCAGCCGAAGCCGTGGGTCAGCTCGGCGTAGCGGGCCCGCGGCAGGAAGGGGTAGCTGCGGAAGCACTTGAGGGTCACGTCGCCGGTGACCAGCGGCTGCCGCACCGGGTCGGCCGGGTCCTGGCCGATCAGGTTGCGGAAGAAGGAGATCCCCTCGCCCTTGCAGAGGTAGTCGGCGCCCACCGCGCCCAGGTTGTGCAGCATGGTGCCGAAGCCGCCGACGACGATCTTGGCGTTGGGGGCGTACTTGCGGGCCGCGGCGATCATCGGGAAGAGCTTGCCCAGGCCCTTGATCAGGAAGGAGAGGCCGACGAAGTCGGGCCCCTTCTTGAGCTCGGCGATGAACTCCTCCATGCTGGGATGGCCGAGCACGGTGACGTCCGCGTCCAGGTTGGCCCCGATCAGCGCCAGGGTGGTCCCCGAGAGGTAGGCGCTCATGGTGAAGGGCCCGGGCTCGCGGGTGAGGCGGGAGGAGAGGTAGTCGAGCCACTCCTCGTCGCCGTCCTTGTTGTACTTGCTGTTCTGGGCGGCGTAGGGGCGGAAGACGGTGCTCAGGAGGACCTTCTTGCGGCCGGCCATCTCTCAGGCCCTCCCGTCGGCGGCGCGCGCTTGGGGCGGCGAGTGGCGCTCGCAGAGGCGGACCACGTCGGCGAGCGTGCACATGGTCTTGATCTCCTCCTCCGGGATCTCGATCCCCAGCTCCACCTCCAGCTCGGAGACCAGCCGCATCGAGTTCATCGAGGTCACGCCGTAGGCGTCGTCGAGCCGCGCCTCGAAGTCGAGCCCTTCAGGGTCGAGGTTCATGATGCTGGCGAACCGCGTCCTCACCTCCTGGGCGATCATCGGGTCCATCGTCTCCTCCCTTCCTGGGTCACGCTCTCACATGCACATCGCGCTCGTGGGGCCGGTGATCCGGCGCTCGAAGTAGCTCAGCACCTCGTCGTCGAAGTCGAGCCCAAGGCGCTGCGCGACGTCGAGGTTGAGCCAGCCGACCTGGTTCGGATGCGGGGTACGCGGCAGCGCCGCCGGCGGCGTACCGTCGAGGATGCGGGCCGCGGCCTCGCCGGACTGCCGGCCGAGCAGCGCCCAGTCGGCGCCGATGCCCGCGAGCACCCCGCAGGCGGCGATCTGGGCGTTGTTGTTCCAGATGACGGGCAGCCCCCGCTCGCGGCTGACCCGCAGCACGGTGTCGACGGCGCCCGGGCAGTGGAACGACTCGTTGTAGGGCATGAGCATGCCGTCCGCGGGATCGGCTTCCGCGAGAGCGCGCTCGAGCTCCTCCGCGTCCGCGTAGACCAGCTCCCGGTACTCGACGCCGACGATGTAGGCGAGGCCGGCCAAGGTGCGGAAGCCCACCGGGCCCGCGCTGCCGGAGAGCCACACCCGGCGGCCGGCGCGGTCGCGCGCCGCCCGGTGCAGCTCGCGCATCTCGGGCCGCACGAAGACCGTGCCTTCGAAGAACGGCGTCCACACCGTCCGCACCCGCGGCAGGAACCGGCGCACGAAGCGGAAGTTCTTGTAGCTCGCCGTGAACGGCAGGGCGAAGATGCGGCCGGTGACGTTCGGGGCGCCGCAGACCTCGTCGGCGACCCCCTCCGGGTGCGCGCCGTAGTAGACGACGGGGATCGTGGCGCTGGCGCGGGCGGCGGCCACGGCGTTGGGCGTGCCGATGGCGTGGAAGAGGTCCACCCCGTCGGCGGCGAGGCGGCGGGCTTCCCCCTCCATCCGCGGGCGGTCCTCCTCGTCCACCAGCACGAGCTCGAAGTCGCTCCCCTCGCGCCACCCCGCCGCCGCGAGCCCTTCGAGGAAGGTCCGCACCCGCAGCGTGTCGCGGCCGGCCACCCCGGGCAGGTTGTACGAGTTGAGGACCGCGATCCGGCGCATATCCCTCTCTCTCCGTCGGCTTGAGCGCGCTCCGGCGTCACATGCATGGATCGCCAGGGCATCCCCGGATGTGACGGTCGAAGTAGTTTAGCACGTCACTCTCGAGGTGGAGCCCGAGCCGCTCCGCCGTGTCGAGGTTGATCCACGCCATCCGGCGGTCGTGCACGCGTCGCGGCAGGTCGGAAGGGCGGGCGCCGGCGAGGACCGCCGCCGCCAGCTCGCCGGAGACCCGCCCCAGCTCGACGAAGTCGGCGCCGATGCCGCACAGCCCGCCCAGCGCGGCGACCTGCGGGTTGTTGTTCCAGATCAGGGGGATGTCCCGCCGGCGGCAGACCTCGAGGAAGAGATCGGTGGCCCCGGAGCTGTAGAACGGCTCGTTGTAGAGCATGAGGACGCCGTCCGCGGGATCGATCTCCTCGAGGGCCGCGGCCAGCTCGGCGGTGTCCGAGTAGACCAGCTCGCGGTACTCCACGCCGACGATGTAGGCGAGCGCGGCGTGGGTGCGGAACCCAACCTCCTCCGAGCTGCCGGGGATCCACACGCGCCGGCCGGCGCGCTCGCGCGCCGCCCGGTGGGCCGCGCGCATGGCCGGCGGCACGAACATCGTCCCCTCGTAGAAGGCCACCCAGACGACGCGGGCCCGGGGCACCATCCGGCGCAGGAAGCGGAAGCTCTTGTAGCTCGACGTGAAGGGGATGCGGATGACCTGGCCGGTGACGTTCGGCGCGCTGCAGGCCGCATCGCCGATCCCCTCCGGGTGGGCGCCGTAGTAGACGATGGGGATCTCGGAGGTCGTCTCCGCCACCGCCACGGTGACCGGGGTGCCGAAAGAGTGGATCAGGTCCACCCGCTCGTCGGCGAAGCGGCGGGCGGCCGAGCGCGCCTCGGCGTCGCTCTCGGCGTCCACCAGGTCGATCGCCACCTCGCGCCCTTCGCGCCAGCCGTTCGCCGCCAGGGCGTCCACGAAGGCGCGCATGCGCAGGGTCTGCCGGCCGGGCGTCTTCGGCAAGGTGTAGGCATTGACCACGCCGATCCGGCGCATCGGCTCCCTCCGGGAAAGAGGTGATATTCTAGAGGCGCTGCACCCTTGGCGCAATTACAGACCCCTTCAAAGCATTGGGAGGCGGGAATGCGGTCCGACGTGCGAACCATCCCTGACGCCCTGCGGGCGGCGGCGGCAGCCGCGACGGTGCGGGGGATCGTCCTCACCGGCTCGGACCTCCAGGGCCGGCGCTTGGGCTACGACGAGCTCCTCGCGCGCTCGCGCGCCGCCGCCTCTGCCCTGCTCGACGCGGGGCTCGGCCCGGGGGACCGGCTCTTCCTCGTCCTGCCCACGGGAGAGGACTTCCTGGCCGCCTTCTTCGGCAGCCTGCTCGCCGGGATCGTCCCCTGCCCCTTGAGCCCACCGCAGGGGGCCCAGCCCCCCTCGGTCTTTCAGGCGAAGCTCGCCCAGCTCGTCCGCCACCTTAAGATGCGCGGCGTCCTGGCCCTGCCCGAGGTCGCCGAAGGCGCCGCCGCGGAGCTCGGCCCGGACGTCCTGGCGCTCACCCCCGATCGCCTCGCCGGCAACGGCGAGGCCGCGCCCGACCGCGCGCCGGAGCCGGCCGACGTCGCCTTCCTGCAGCTCACCTCCGGCTCGACGGCGCTCCCCAAGGGGGTGATGATCACCCACGCCGCCGCCGTGGCCAACCTGCGGCAGATCGGCCTCGCCTCGGGGATCTCCGCGGGGGACGTGATGGTGAGCTGGCTCCCCCTCTTCCACGACATGGGCCTCGTGGGCGCCGTGCTCCTCGCCCTCGGCCACGAGATGGACCTCGTGCTTTCCAACCCGTTCAGCTTCCTGCGCCGGCCCGCCCACTGGGTGCAGGCCATCCACCGCTGGCGCGGCACCCACTCGCTCGCCCCGACCTTCGCCTTCCGCCAGCTCGCCGAGCGGCTGACCGACCGCGACCTCGCGGGGCTCGACCTCGCGAGCTGGCGCGTGGCCTACATCGGCGCCGAGCCGGTCCACCGCGAGGTGCTGGAGCTCTTCGAGCAGCGCCTGGCGCCCTGCGGGCTCTCCGCGACCACGCTCCTGCCCTGCTACGGCATGGCCGAGGCGACGCTCGCCATCACCTTCAAGCCCTGGCAGGAGCGCTACCGCACCCGGCCGGTCAGCCGCCGGGCCCTGGCGCGCGAAGGGCGGGCGGCGGCGCCGGACGACGCCGGAGACGAGCTGGTCCTCGTCTCCTGCGGCCGGCCGCTTGAGGGGATGCGGGTCGCCATTCTCGATGAGGAGGGGCGCGAGCTGCCTGAGGGGCAACTCGGCGAGATCGCGCTCAGCGGTCCGTCCCTCTTCGCCGGCTACTTCGGAATGGCCGAGCCGGGCCCGGAGGAGATCGCGCGCGGCTTCCGCACCGGCGATTTGGGCTTCCTCGACCAGGGCGAGCTGTTCATCACCGGGCGCCGGAAGGAGCTGATCATCCTCTCGGGCGAGAACCACCACCCGGCCGAGATCGAGTGGGCCGCCGCGGGGGTCGACGGCGTCCGCACCACGCGGGTGGCGGCCTTCGGCGTGGCCGATCCCGCGCTGGGCACCGAGCGGCTCTGCATCCTGGCCGAGTCCGACCGCCGCGGCCGCGAGGGCTCCGGCGACGGCGCGCTGGCCGTCGAGATCCGCCGCCGCGTGCGCGAGGAGACCGGCCTCGTGGTCTCCGACGTCGAGATCGTGCCGGCCGGCACCATCCCGGTCACCACCAGCGGCAAGATCCGCCGCGCCCGGGCGCGGGAGATCTTCCTCGAGATGCGCTCCGGCGTGGACGCTTCCGCGCCCGCGCCGGTCCAGCCAGGGATCTGACCTCCGTGCTATCCTGTCGTCCTGGAGGAGAACGGGGACGGGCCCCGAGCCTTTGATGGTAGCGTGGATGCGTCATAGGATGCCCAAAAGAACGACTCCGCAAGGGAGCATGCCATGAGCCAGCCGGTCCGGGCGCTCGCGCCACTGCCCTTCGAGCTCGTCTTCGACGACGGGGAGCCCTTGGAGACGAACTGGCACGCTCAGCAGATCCCCCTGATGACGCACCTGATCCGTCAAGCCATGAAGGAGCAGGGACGCGCCGATTTCTTCGTCAGCGGCAACAACTTCGTGTACTACTCCGTCGAGCAGGCTCGGGAGGTGGCGCTGGAGGAGGAGCAGGGCGGAAAGAAGCGGGCCTTCCGCGGCCCGGACGTCTACTGGGTGGGTGGAGTCGACCCCACGCGCAAGCGCGAGGTCTGGATCGCCTGGGAGGAGGACGGCCGCTTGCCGGACTTCATCCTCGAGCTGCTCTCCCCCAAGACCGCCAGGAACGACCGCACGGTCAAGAAGGACCTCTACGCCCGGGTCTTCGGCACGTCGGAGTACTTCCTCTACGACCCCCGGCACCGCAAGCTGGAGGGTTTCCGCCTGGCAGCGCCGGGAGCCTACCGTCCTCTGGCGCCCGACATTCAGGGCCGGCTCTGGAGCGAGCAGCTCGGCGTGTTCCTCGGCCTCTGGCACGGGATCTGGGAGGAGCGGGAGGACGATTGGGTCCGCCTGTTCCGTCCCGATGGCAGCCTGGTGCCGACCAGGTACGAAGCCGCAGAGCAGCAAGCCGAGGCCGAGCGACAGCAAGCCGAGGCCGAGCGGCAGCAAGCCGAGGCGGAACGCCGACGGGCCGAGCAGGCGGAAGCCGAGCTGGCCCGCTTGCGCGCCTTGCTCGGAGAGCGCGGCGCCGGCTGAAGCTCAAATCCTCCCGTCCGCCGGCTGCGGGTTGCCCCGCCGCGAGAAGACGAGCTGCCAGAGCTGGATGCGGCGGGCGCGGTAGCCGCCGGCGAAGCTCAGCAGGTAGTAGCGGAACATGCGATAGAAGCGCTCGTCGTAGTCCTTCTTCAACTCCGGCCAGGCCGCCTCGAAGTTGTCGTTCCACACCATGTAGGTGCGGTCGTAGTCGGGCCCCAGGTTGTGCAGGTCCTCGATGACGAAGTCCTTCTCGCTCGCCCGCGCGATCTGGGCGACCGACGGGAGCTTGCTGTTGGGGAAGATGTAGCGCGTGATCCAGAGGTCTCCCGTGCCGGGACGGGTGGTGTTCTGACCCATGGTGTGGAGCACCATGACGCCCTCCGGCGACAGGCACCGGTCCACCATGTCGAAGTAGGCCTGGTAGTTCTTGGGGCCGAAGTGCTCGAAGGCCTCGACCGAGACGATGGCGTCGAAGCTGCCCTCGACCTCGCGGAAGTCCTGGAGCCGGATCTCGACCGGCAGGCCTTTGAGGGCCTCGCGGCAGAACTCGACCTGCTTCTTCGCGATCGTCACGCCGACGACCTCGACGCCGTGCTTCTCGGCCGCATAGCCGGCGAACGCCCCCCAGCCGCAGCCGACGTCGAGCACCCGCATGCCGGGCCGGAGCTGCAGCTTGCGGCAGAGCATCTCGAGCTTGTTCTCCTGGGCCTGGTCGAGGGTCGCCGCGTCCTTCCACCAGGCGCAGCTATAGGTCACCCGCCGGTCCAAGGTGCGCCGGAACAGCTCGTTGCCCAGGTTGTAGTGGACGTCGGCCACCTTGAAGACGCCCTCGCCCGTCTGCAGGTTGAACAGCACCTCGCGGCTGTAGGGGATGAGGAAGGCCTTCCACAGGTCGGTCAAGTACTTCTTGACCTCGGCCTTGAGCACCCGGCAGATCAGCTCGTCGAGGGCGTCGCAGTCCCACCAGCCGTCCATGTAGGTCTCGCCGAGCCCGAGGTTGGCGGACGCCCAGACCTGCTCGTAGAAGCCCTCGTGATGCACCTTGGGGTCCCACGGCTCGGGGCCGTCCACCGTGATCCCGGCGCTCTCGAAGAGGTCGAGCACCCGGCGCTTGACCTTGCTCATGCCGGCGGCCGGGCGGGCCTCGCGGGCGCGGGTGGCGGGCACCATCGGAATCTGACGCGGCTCAGTGCTCATGACCGGGACCTCCTTCTGGCGGGCATTGGGAAACTGCGGTACAGTCGAGAGTCATCATGGCCGATCTCCCCGACGCGCCGGAGCGCCACGAGGTGCTGGCGACCCACGAGACGCCGGTCGACTGGAAGCGGATGACCGAGTTCATGTCGCGCGCCCTGATCGCGCTCGACGGGCTCTGGTTCATGAGCGTGCTCGAGGAGCTGGGCCCCGAGCGCACGCTTCAGATGGACATCGAGATCATCGGGCGGCATCTCAAGATCGCCGCCCGCCTGTGGCGCCAGTTCGGGGGGCTCGATGGCCAGAGCCTCGAGGACAAGGCCGGGGTCTTCCAGTCGCACGCCTACCTCTTCGGCCATCGCTACGAGATCTCCACCGACGGCGGCGCGGTCACCATGCGCCTCCACCGCTGCGGCATCTACGAGAACCTGAAGCGCGCCGGCCGCGACAAGGACCACGACTGCCGCGAGCTGTGCCGGCGGGTCGCTCCCGGCTGGTTCGCCGAGATCGAGCCCCGCACGGGCGGCGCGGGACGGATCGACCTGCAGCTCCCGGCGGGCGGCGACCACTGCGACTGGACGGTCTACCAGCCCGGCCACGTGCCGGAAGGCGGCGAGGGCCTGGTGCAGATCGGCGGCAACCCCGCGCGGCCTCAACCCTCTCAGGCATAGCCGATCTCCGGCGTGAGCGCGATGCGGCTGCGCACGAAGCCGCCGTTGCCGCGGCCGATCACCTTTCCCTCGGAGTCGGAGACCACCGACTCGGCAAAGAGCAGGCGGTCCGCCGCGTGCACCACCGTGCCGCGCGCCCGCAGCTCGCCGCGGGAGATGGGCCGCAGGAAGCTCACGGTGAAGGTCGCGGTCAGCACCAGCACCTCCTCGACGAGCGAGTTGGCGGCGAAGAACGCCGCGTCGTCCATGACCTTGAAGTAGACCGAGCCGTGGACGGCGCCGCCCGAGTGGAAGAACTTCTCCTGCACCGGGATCACCACGTCGCAGACCCCCTCCCCAATCGCGATCCTCGGGGCATAGTACTCGTTGCACGGCGCGCCCACGTACATGCGCTCCAGGCGCCGGCGATGCTCCTCCCGGCTCACGCCTGCTCCGCTCCCTTCCCCAGCGCCCGGCGCGCCAGCTCCGAGAGGCGGCCGCGGGCGGAGCCGGCGGCGGGTGCTATGGCCTCGCGGACCACCTCCACCTCTGGCAGGCCGGTGGCCGCGGCCAGCTCGGCGCCGTCCACGGGCCAGGGCGGCCGGCCGGCCACCACGAAGCAGGCGCGCGAGAGCCGCGGCAGGTCCTCCGCCGCGAACCTCCGGACGATGCCGCGCAAGCCCGGATACTCCTCGTTGGCGACGCTCGCGGCGCGCAGCAGCCGCAGGTCCTCTCCCGCCGCCTCGAACAGGGCGACGCTCGTCCGCTCGGCGCCCACCTCCCCCACCAGGATCACTCCGCGAGCCCGGCCTTGCGCAGCAGGGCGGCCCCCACGGTGTAGCCCGCCCCGAACGCCGTCATGCAGGCGATCTCCCCGGGCCGCATCACCTCCTCCTCGGCCAGGCAGATCGCCACGCCGCAACTGCTCGTGTTGCCGTAGCGGGCCAGGTTGAGCGGCACGCGGTCCGGCGCAGGCTCCTCGCGGAACAGCCGCCGCTTCAAGCCGTCGATCACCAGCGCGCTCGCCTGATGGAACATGAAGAGGCGCACGTCGTCCACCGCCAGCCCGTTGCGCTGGAGGATGGCGTCCGTGGCGCGCGCCGCCAGCGGGATCACCTCCCGGTAGACCATGGGGCCGTTCTGGTAGAAGAAGCGGTAGGCGGCGCCGCCCGGCTCGTGGTCGCCCGGCGGGCCCTGGCCGTTGCGCGACAGGGCCATGAACGGCCGCGTCCCTCCCAGGCCGGTGCGGATGTTGTCCGAGAAATGCGAGCGGCAGTGGCTGTCGAGTAGCTCGTAGCCTCCCCTGCCCCGAGCGAGCCCGGCCGACTCCACGACCGCCGCCGCTCCGGCGTCCCCCCAGAAGAAGGAGTTGTGGGGATCGCCGTAGTCGACGCCGCAGGAGAAGTACTCGGCGGCCACGATCAGGGCCCGCCGGCAGAGGCCGGCGAGGATCAGCCCGCGCGCCATCTCCAGGCCGTAGACGAAGCTCGAGCAGGCGGCGAGCAGGTCGTAGGCATAAGCGGCGCGGGCGCCGAGCCGCTCCTGGATCTCGACCGCGGTCGCGGGATAGATGCGGTCGGGGCTCGAGGTACCGCAGATGACGACGTCGAGATCCGCGGCGTCGACTCCCGCCTCGGCGAGTGCCCGCTCGGCGGCGCGCAAGCCGAGGTCCGCTCCGTAGAGGCCCGCCTCGGGACACCGCCCCTCGAGGATGGCCCGCCGGTCCACGACGCGCCGGCTGTGGATGCCGATCCGGTCGTCGACGTACGCGCGGAACAGCAGCCGGTGGGCCTCGGCGTCCTCCAGGGAGGCGGAGGCGGGATCGGCCCGCAGCTCCTGCCACCGCTTCTGGCACCACTTGTTGTCCCGGATCCAGGCGCCGAGCCGCGCCGGCTCGGCCACGGCCGCGACGTCCTGATTGGTGAGGACGTCGTCGGGGACGTACATCCCCCGGCCGGTGATCGTGGGAAAAGCGTGGTTTCGCGTCACGGTTGGAGCCCGGTCCCGGACCTCTCCTTTCAACGTCGAAACGGCTGGCCGTCCCATCATGGCGCCGGGGACCGGGCGTGTCAACTTTGTTGAAAATTCGCGGCGGGCGTTGCAATCGGAGCGGTCTGCCCTTCGAGGCCTCACCCCCTGGCCCCCTCTCCCTGACGGGAGAGGGGGAATCCTGGCCGAGACCACGAACCCTGTAGGGTGCGCTGTGCGCACCATAGCGCAACGGGCTTTTTCCACCGATTTTCACCGCTTCTCACGGACCCCGGTACTTGACTTAACCCGCTGAAAAATAGTAGACTTAGCGGCGTCATGAGGTCTCAACCGGTCGCTCCTTATCAGAGGCATTCTGTCTCCTAACTGTCACCTAAGAGACCTCCCGGAGAACCCATGCTGACCGACCGCCAAGTCAAAAGCCTGCGCACGGACCAGCCCCAGATCGAGGTCTACGACGGCTCCATCCCCGGCTTCGGGGTGCGGATCACCAACAAGGGGCGCAAGAGCTTCTTCCTCTTCTACCGCGCCCGGCGAGCCGTCGACGCCAGCCGCAGGCTCCGCCGGGTCACCTTCGGCTCCTATCCGTACGTGAGCCTCGCCGACGCCCCGCGAACGCGCCAAGGCGATCCTCCTCGAGGTCGGCGCCGGCAAGGACCCCACCGCTGGCACCGCCCGCCAGTACGTGCACCGGCGGTCCACCCATCGCGCCGGGCGCGCCCCGGCCCACCCCAAGCTCCGGAGCATCCTACCCGAAGGCTACTTCCCGGGGACCTTCGGCGAGCTCGCCGCCGCCTACATAAGTCAATATGTCTGGCTGCATTCCAAGGCTCCTCGCCATTACGAGACCGACCTGAAGTGCGACCTCCTGCCGCGGTGGAAGGATACGCCGCTGTCGGAGATCGGACGGCGGGAGGCGGCCGCCCTCCTGGGCGAGATCGTCGAACGGGGCGCCCCCAAACTCGCCAACAACCTGCGGAGCCGCCTGTGCGCGATGTACAACTGGGGGATGGAGCAGGGCCTCGCGACGACGAACCCTGTGGCCGGGATGAAGCCCCTGGCGACGCGGGGAGCCCGGACGCGGTTTCTCTCGGAAAAGGAGATCGGCCAGCTCTGGCACGTCCTGGACGGCCGGTCCCATCCGTCAAGCGATGTCTACAAGCTCATCCTTCTCACCGCCTGCCGGCCCGGGGAGGCGCTGGGCCTGAGGTGGGAGGAGATCTCGGAAGATGGCACCGTGTGGACCCTGCCCGAGGAGCGGACCAAGAACGGCATGGCGCACCGGATGTTTCTGACGCCCGCCGCGCGGGAACTCCTCGACCGGCGCCGGCTGGCAGCCGGTGCGAGCCCCTACGTCTTTACCAGCGACTCCACGCAGGGCGAGCCCCTGCGGTTCCTGTGGAAGCACAACGCCGCTGTGCGGGAAGACGTCGGGTTTAGCTTCAACCCCCATGACCTGCGCCGGACGGCTTCAACGCATCTGGCCCGCCTCGGGGTCCGGGAGGAGGTTCGAGAGGCGGTCTTGAACCACAGGAAGCGAGGACTCCGCGGCGTGTACAACCTGTACGAGTACGACCGGGAGAAACAGGAGGCGCTGGAACTGTGGGCCAATGCTGTGATCTCAGCCGTGGTCAAGCAAGGCCCATTCTTTGCGGAGGCGGCCTAAGAACGACGGATGATCGGGAGCCGGCCGTGACACCCGGGGTGCCGCCGCAGCGGCCCTCGGTCGCTGCGCTCCCTTGCCAAGCCCTGAGCCCGCTGCCGGCGGTAAGTTAGTCCGGGCCGTGCGCTTCGCGCCCGGCGGGGACGGCCCCCGCCCCCGGGGCGAGCCCGGTACTGCAACGCAACCACCGGCGATACCGAACCTCGGCGGTTCATCTTGGCTTCGCCAAACCCGCCGAAAGCCGCGCCGCGCACCACTCATCCACCGCTCCCCTCTCCCAGCCCACCCGACCCGCGGAGATCCGCACCGAACCCGGGAACGTCCCCTGACCCATCATCCGGTAAATCGTCGCCCGCGATAAGCTCGTGATCGCCTCCACCTCGCCCACCGAATAGAAATGCCGCAGGCTCTTGTTTCTTCGCTCGCTCTCTCGTGACATGGCCTTCCCTTCCTTCGATCCCTGGCGGGGATACCGGCATCGACGGGACCTATTTCCCGCCTCTGCTGTGATCTCCTATTCCGTTACTCTGAACGTTACTGTACACTAGGGCAGACCGCTTCGCAACTCCCCGGACGCAGCGAAGCCGCTTGCAACGGAGACCCCAACATGCCCCCTCGACGCCAACGACCACTGCCCAGGATCGACATCACCCTGGAGGACCTACCCCCGCCCGAATCCAACCGCACCTGCCGGCTCAACCTCTCCTTCACTCCCGCCGAACTCGCCATGCTCGAGAAGGTGGCCCGCGAACGCGGCGAGCAGCCGGGTGTCCTCGCCCGAACCATCATTCTCACCGTGCTCCAGAATTCCGCCGCCACGGCCCTGGCAGAAAAACCCGACCTCCTGCAGATGAGCCCCGCCGAGCAGCAGCGGGCCCTCCTTGAAGCCTTCCTCATCGACAAGCCCTAGGCCAAGCAGCCACGCCGTTCCCGCGCCGAGCGCGTAGCACCTGTCAGCCTGCGGCCCGGCGCGCTGCTCTTTCGCTGTCATCGGGCTGCAGGCAGCGAGTAGCGCCTCGCAGGCCCCTGTCCGCGCGGGTGTGACGCCGGAGCAGTTCCCGCCCGCCGCCCACCGCCCGGAACTCCTCCGGCGCCTCAGACTGTCCCGGTGACGGCAAGCTTCCCCCGCAGATTGGCTCCGCAGGCTCCGCCAAACTGCTCCCCCTCCCAAGTTCAGCGTCCCCGGCGATCGCAGCGCTGTCATCCAGGAGGAGTCCACGAGCAGATAGGAGCGGTCGCTTTCTCTAGGGATTCTCTCCTTGTCACGGGCCGTGGTGCTGCGGGAGGGAGCGATCGAGGAGGCCGGCCCGCTCGCGCTCATCCAGGCGCCGCGCTCGGAGCTGCTTCGGGCGTTTCGCGACCAGTCTGCAGCCAGGCGGGGGATTTCGCTGATCCCTGAACCTACCAGAGCGTCGTCCAGCGGAGCTTCACCACCACCTGATCCAAATCCAGCTTCAACCGATAGCCTGGATCGAGCGTGCGCTGCCAGTTGCGGTTCCAGACCAGGAAGAGGTCCCGGCCGGGCTGAATCGTCCAGCGCAGTCGGGAGTTGAGGCCGAGGTCGCGCGACTCCGAGTCGTATTGCGTAAAGAGAGAGACCACCAGATCGGGGCTCGCCGCGTAGACGGTCTTGAGCTGCCAGAGGCGCTGGATGAAGTTCCCCTGCGGCAGGTCGCCGAAGTTGTTCTCCGCGTCGAGCTCCAGGCGCAGGCGCCCCGGCCCGAACGTCCAGTAGATGAAGGATTCCCATTGAGTGAGGCGCCCGTCGAAGAAGTCTCCGAACCAGACGGTGGAGCCCACCCGCCAAGGACGCGAGCTCGACGACTGCCCCTCGACCCGCCAGCGCGTGAACTGGTATTCGCCGGGCGGGATCACCACCCCTGCGGCCACCCCGAAAGGCTCGTCCAAGCGCTCGAACTGCGGCGCCCAGTTGGCCTCCAGGTGCTCGCCCGAGCGGGTCACCGCATTGAACGGGGCGGTGAAGACGCGCCAGCTCTCGGTCGTACCGTCCAGACGATCCACCTGCGAGAGGAACAGCTCGAAGAAGAACTGGCGCACCCAGGCAAAGGATCCGTCCTCGCGCGGCCGGGGTTGGAACGCGCCTCCGCCTTCAGCTTGGCGGGTGCCTGGACGCGGCAGGAAGCCCAGAGCGGGCTCCAGGGCATCCCCGAACTCCCGGTACACCAGGAACAAGTCCCAGAGATCGTTCGGATAGTCGGCCTTGAAGCCCCAGCCGCTGCGCTTCCCGGCCGCGAGGTCGCCGTCACTCCGCGCCGCCCAGGCTCCGAAGGAGAGGTTCTTGTCTCCTCGGAAGTCTGAGGTCTGCCAGACGGCGTCGGCACCAATCAAGGCGTTGTCGCGCCGGCCGGCAGGGTCACCCCGGGTGGGCGAGCGCGCCAACGCGCAGATGCTCGTCCACGTCGTAGGTCGTTCGCCCGGCGAAGAGGTTCGCCGAGACGGCCACGGGCGCCTCGCCGGTTTCGAGGTCGAGGGCCGCGACCGACCAGGGACCGGCGCGGCCGAGAAGCTTGAGACCGGCGTCGATCGGAACCACGCGGCCGCGGAGGAGTCCCACGCGCCGGGAGTAGAAAGGGATGAAGTCCTCCTCAAGACCGGAGCCGAACGCGAAGAGGTAGAGCCTTCGAGGAAGAACGGCCGCTTCTCCGGGAAGAAGAGAGGAAAGCGGGTGAGGTTGATCTGTCGCGTGTCCACCTCGATCTCGGCGAAGTTCGTGTTGACCGTGAGGACAGCTCCAAGCCCTGGCGTCAGGTTGTAGGAGAGGTCGAGACCTGCTTCGCCTTTGCGACGAGTTCCTGCGAGGTCGCGTTGGTCATCGGCGCGCCCGAGGGCGTAGGGGGCAGCGGCGAGGCCGAGCCCCTGCCGTAGAGCTACGACGCCGGTGAGCGCCCCAGCGCGCCGCTCGCGGGCGACGTATCTCTCGACGTTGAATCCCCATTGTGCGAGGCCGGGGCGGAAGCGGAGGCTGCGCGCCGAGAGGGCGATCTCGGCCGTCCAGCCTTCGGCGGTCCGGCGGACGCGGGCGTCCCAGAGGCCGTCCCAATCGAGCGAGACGTCTTCCTTGCCGGAGATCAAGCCGTCCTGCCGGGCGCCACCGGCGTTGATCCGGAAAAGATAGCCGGTGCGTCCGTCGCCGAAGGTGTCGAGCACGAGTGCAACCGTGTCGTCTCCTTCCAGATCCGCGTCGCGCTGGAGAGTGTGAATCGCAATCTTCTCCGGCTCCGGATCGGGGCAGGTGACGCCGAAGTACAGCGTCCCGCTGTCGGAGAGGATGGAGATCCGGGTGCCATCGAACGGCGTGGCTCGGCCGGGCTCTGGCTCCTGCTGAGTAAGGCCGGCGATCGTGCCCGCCTCCACCCAGGCTGGCTCGTTGAGCGCGCCGTCGAGGACGATGGCGGCTGTGGACGGCGCGGCGGTAACCGTCAAGGCAACCGGTGGTGCCTGGGCGTCGCCTGACAGAGAGGGCAGGAAGAAGAGCGCGACCATGGCCAGGGATGCTCGATGCATGGGAGTAACCGATCCGGTGCGAGTCAGCGGTATTCGAGCACAGGAAGCGTTGCGAGATCCACCGTAACAAATCGGTTGGGTTCCACGCCTTTAGGACATGCGCAGTCTTCCCAGGAGCGCCTGCAGCTCTTATACCGCATGGGGAGGTTTCGAGCTGTCTATAAGATTGCTCCAACGCTAAGAGTGAGTTATGCTGAAAGTTTGCCTCTTGCGTAACGACGTGCTGGCACGTCATCAGAGCTGGCACCAAGAGAGGTCGTCTGTGCCAAGGATCTGTTGAGAAAGGAATACTGCCATGCCCACCAGCCCTCAACCCCAGCGGACCGACTTCACTCTGGACGTCCTCGGACGCTTTCTCTGCAACGGGCTCGACGAGGCTATGAAGAGCACGGATACCGGCCAGTATCCCGATGCCCGGCCCTTCGATGTCGTCGTCGCCGGGGGAGGCTCTTTTGGCGCCATCTTCGCCGCTCACGTCTTCAACAACGACAAGACGCACAGCCGGCGGGTACTGGTGCTGGATGGTGGTCCTCTCCTGCTCCCTGAGCATGTCCAGAACCTGCCGATGATGGGGATCGCGGCTCCGCCCCCGGTGCAGAACGATCCCGGGGTGGTGCGCGAATTCGTGTGGGGCCTGGCCTGGCAGACCAGCGTCAAGGCAGGTTTTCCGGGCTTGGCCTATTGTCTCGGCGGGCGGTCGGTGTTCTGGGGCGGATGGTCGCCCCAGCTCCTGCCCGCGGAGAGGCCGACCACGGCGGGTCCGCACCATCCGAACCCCTGGCCCGCCCAGGTGGTCAACGAGTTGGAGAAGCCGCTGCCGAACGGGGATCCCGGCTATTTCCGGCAGGCGGCCGAGCAGATCGGCACCACCCAGACGAACGACTTCATCCATGGTCCTTTGCACACAGCGCTCCGCCGGCAGCTCTTCGAAGGCGTCAAGAACGGCTTGGTGACGGAAGCGGTGCCTTTCGCGGAGATCCCGCAGCTCCTGGACAAGGTACCGGCAGGCAAGGAGGACCTCTTCAAGCTGGAGGCGCCGCTTGCGGTCGAGGCAAGGCCACCGCGATCGGGCTTCTTCCCCATCAACAAGTTCAGCACCACCCCGTTGCTCGCGCAGGCGTCGCGGGCCGCCCGGGAGGAGTCGGTGCAGGGCTTTCCCTCCGGCGACGGAGCCGACGTGCGGAAGCGTCTGATGGTCGTCCCCAACTGCCACGTCGTCCGGCTGATCACGGACGTTGCCGGCGGGAAGTCACACGTCACCGGCGTGCTGACGAGCCAGGGCTTCATCCCTCTGCCGTCTCACGGGGTCGCGGTGATCGCTTTGGGAACGATCGAGAGCTCCCGGGTCGCTCTGCTTTCCTTCGGCGGCATCGCGAACTATCCCCTGATCGGAACCAACCTGATGGCGCACCTGCGTTCGAACATGGCGATCCGCGTGCCACGCACCGCCCTGAAGTTCCTCAAGGCGAGCGAGAAGGATCTCGAGCAGTCCGCCCTGTTCCTGAAGGGGCGCCACCCGCACCCGGATGGATCGGTCGGCCACTTCCACCTGCAGATCACGGCGTCGAGCGGCGGTGGCGGTCTGGGCGCCAACAGCGATGCCGAGCTGTTCCAGAAGGTCCCCGACATTGACCTTCAGAGGCCGTTCCGAGCGGCGGACCTCAACCACGTTGTAATCACGCTTCGCAGCATCGGCGAGACGCAGCCGCAGAACCCGCAGAGCCGGATCACCCTCAAGCTCGACGCAATCGACGAGGCGGGCGTGCCGCGCGCCTTCGTGGAGATCGGCGACGCACGGGAGCCCGAGAAGCCCACGGACTCGCAGCAGACGAAGAACGACCGGGACCTCTGGAATGCGATGGACAAGGCGGCGGAAGAGGTAGCGAAGGTGTTCAACGGCGGCACCATGCCCGAGGTTCTGAGCAACGCGCGCGATGGCATGGGGACGACCCATCACGAGGCGGGCCCGCTCTGGATGGGAGAAGATCCGGCGAAATCGGTGACCAATCCGGACGGGCGCTTCCACTTCGTTGACAACGCCTATGTGGCCGGCCCGGCCCTGTTCCCGACCGTCGGCTCCCCCAATCCCATGCTCACCGGCACGGCCCTGGCGCGGCGCACGGCGGACAAGCTCCTCGCGCTCATGCCGCACCCGGTGGCACCGCCGCCGGAGCCGGGCTTCAGCTACCTTTTCGACGGTACGGTGGACACGTTCAAGCAGTGGCAGCGGGCGGGCACGACGAGCACGTTCATCCTCGCCGATGGAGCGATCGTGGCCTACCCCTCCGGCGAATACGCGGTGCTCGTCTATGCCCCGAAGGGATTCAGCAACTTCATCCTGCGCCTCCAGTTCCGTCTGGACGCACCCAACGACAACTCCGGGGTGTTCGTCCGCTTCCGGTACCCCTTCAAGAGCTGGCCCGATCTGGCGGGAAATCAAGCGGTCCAGAACAACCGAGGCCGGGTGGCGGAGGTCACGGGATACGAGGCGCAGATCGACGACCTCGCAACGCCGGACGGCGCGGACAAGCACCGCACGGGCGCGATCTACGACGTCGAGATCGGAGCCGGAGCGGGGCAGCAGCAGTACCAGCGCCCTGCTCCCCTGCCACCGGATGTCTGGCACGACTATGAGATTGAGGTCACGGGGGAGCTTTATAGAGTCAGGTTAAACGGGCAGCCCACGTCGACCTTCACGAACACCGATCCGAAACGCGGCCGGCCGGCCTCGGAGGATCGCTTCTTTGGCTTCCTCGGCCTCCAATCGCACACGGGGCTGACGGCGTTCCGCAACGTTCGGATCAAGGAGACCTGATCGGAGAGCCTCCCGTAGGAGCAAGGGAGAGCCCGATGCGGATCCTCCACATGACGACGGAGTTCCCTCCGGTGGTCTTTGGAGGGCTCGGAACGGCAGTCGGCGGTCTGGTCCATGCGCTTACTCGCGCCGGGGACGAACTGGGCGTGCTGCTCGTCGGAGGGGGTATGGCCGCGGCGGGCTACGGCAGGCCCACGGCGGGAGCGGCCGATCTCCCCGCCGGTAGCGAGTCCGGTCCCTCCTTCTTTCAGATCCCGTGGACGGGGCCCGTCGCCGAGGCCGCGCGGATCGCCCGGGAATGGCGTGCCGACCTGGTGCACCTGCACACGGCTTGGATCTGGACATTCGCGGAAACCGTCCTGCAGGCCGGTATCCCTGTCGTTTATACCGCCCACTCCGTGGACCGCGCCGAGTACGAATTCGGGAGGGAGCCCGGACACATCCTGGACCATGCCGATGATCAGGGCCGCGCCGTCGCCGGTGCAGACCGTCTGATCGCCCTGACCCGGGACGAGGCGGAGCTCCTGAACCATTACTACCCTGACTCCCGGGAACGCATCCGCGTTGTGGGAAACGGGATCGATGACTCCGAGGAGGCTTGGCGGGCAGCGCAACGGAGCCGGAGCGGCGGGCCGCTGCTGGTTCTCTACAGCGGCCGGCTGGTGGAGCGGAAGGGAATCCAGGACCTGTTGGCCGCCATCCCGACTGTGTTAGAGCAGGCACCGGACACGCGCTTCGTGCTCGCCGGCGGCCCTCCGGGGTATAGCGGAGAGGAACTGGCCCAGCATTGGCTCCCTCCTACGTGCCTTCCGTACGTGGACAGTATTCATTTCACGGGCTGGCTTACGATGCAGGAGATCGAGGAGTGGTACCGCCGGGCCGATGTCCAGGTGGTCCCGAGCCGCTACGAGCCCTTCGGGATGGTCGTCCTCGAGGGGATGCTGCACGGCCTGCCGATCGTCGCCACCCATGTCGGGGGGCCGACGGCCATCCTTGAGGACAGTCGCACCGGCCTCCTAGTGCCTCCTTTCCATCCCGAGGCTCTCGCAGGGGCTCTTCTGCGGCTTGTCAAGGACACAAAGCTCCGCTTACGCCTGGGAGCTGCGGCCGCCGAGGAGGTCCGCGAGATGTGGCTTTGGACCCGGATCGCCGAGAGGATGCGGGCCGTCTATCGGGAGACGTTCGCTTGGGCGTCCAGCGCCGAACGGAAGATCTCCGCCAAGCGACCCGCCGCGCCCAGACCCCAATAGTGGAGGAAGACGATCCGAGACTCCTCGCCTGTCAACGCCGCTCTGCTGCGTCTCAGCACAAACCCGAAGCTGCGCCGACGCCTCGCCACGACTGCTACCAACGAGTTCGCCGAAGCTGGCTCTCCGGATAACCGCGTTCACAATCCCAGAACTCTCCGGACTCCCAAAAACCAGATGAAGCCCGCTGCGGCGCTCAGGGCCAGCGTCTTGAGCATCCCCAGCTTCCAGCGGAAGAGCGCGAAGAAAGCACCGACGGCGATGACCACCGCACCCGGATCCATCGTGCTCCAGTCCGGAACCAGCAGGCGCACCCCCATCCGCCGGCTTTCTCCAACGTGTCTGAAGAGTGTGTGGACGGAGAACCAAACGGCGAGGTTGAAAATGACCCCTACCACCGCCGCAGTAAGTCCGGTCAGGGCGGTGCTCAGCGAGCGGTTGCCGCGCAGGAGCTCGATATAGGGAGCGCCGAGAAAGATCCACAGGAAGCAGGGGACGAAGGTCACCCACACCGTCACGACCGACCCCAGGATGCCGGCCAGGAGCGGATCCATCCCTCCCGCCAGGCGGTAGGCCCCCAGGAAGCCGACGAACTGGAGAACCATGATGAGGGGGCCTGGCGTCGTCTCGGCCAGGCCTAGGCCGTCCAGCATCTCGCCCGGCCGCAGCCAACCATGAGTCTCGACCGCCTGCTGTCCAACGTAGGCCAGCACGGCGTAAGCGCCGCCGAAGGTCACCACCGCGGCTTTACTGAAGAAGATCCCTTCCTGGACTAGAACGTGCTCGCGGCCGAAGAGGGCGATCAAGCCGAGCAGTGGCACGAACCAGAGCGTCAGGCCTACCGCAAGGACGCGGAGCGAACGCGCCAGGGAAGGCCGGACGCGATCCACCTGGGCGTCCGCCACAGCGATGTCTCTAACCCTTTGGGAGCCGCTGGAAGTGTGCGGCTGGGCGACCGGAAACTGCTCGGGCACGATCTTCCCGCCCAACCATCCGAGCACGCCCGCCGCGGCGACGATCGCGGGGAAGGGAACCTCCAGGAAGAAGATCGCGGCGTACGCAGCGGCGGCGATCCCCACCAGGGCACGAGTCTTGAGCGCCCGCCGGCCGATGCGGACCACCGCTTCGACGACGACCGCCATGACCGCGGGCTTCAAACCGAAGAACAGGGCGGAGACGAGCGCCGTGTCCCGCAGGCTGGCGTAGAGGATGGAGAGCACCAGGATAGCGAGGAACCCAGGGACTACGAAGAGGATGCCTGCCGCAAGCCCCCCGGGAGTTCGGTTGAGAAGCCAGCCGATGTAGATGGCGAGCTGCTGCGCCTCAGGACCCGGCAGCAGCATGCAGTAATTGAGGGCATGCAGGAAGCGTGGCTCACTGATCCACTGCTTCTCTTCGACGAGGATGCGGTGCATGACCGCGATCTGTCCGGCAGGTCCGCCGAAGCTCTGGAGCGCGACTGAGATCCAGGCTCGCAGAGCTTCCCCGAGGGGCACCGGGTCGCGGTACGGGGCGGGCTCGGAAGCGGCGGGAGCCGCCGGCAATTCGCTCATCGTTCCTCCTCGGGAGGCCTGGCGGCCGGGCGGCCTCCCGCCCAGGCTCCCGCCGCGGAGGTCCGACGGACGTGGCTGGGGAGCCGGACCACCGAGATAACGCGTGCGGTCTACCGGGAGACCGCGGCCTGAGCGTCCAGCGCCGACCGGAGGACCTCGGCCAAGCGGGTTGCCGGACCCACGCCCCAGTAGTGGAGGAAGACGATCCGGGGTTCCTCGCCCGTCATGTGGTTGTGGATCGCCACGATGTCGATACCGCCCTTGCGCAGCGCCTTGAGCACGGCCTGCAGCTCGCGCTCCTCCATGGCGAAGTCGCCGTCCACCACCGCCTGGCTGTCAGTGCCGGCGAAGGCGGCCCAGGTGTTGATCCCCATCGCCGCGCCGGCCGTCTCGCCGTGCATCCGGGTCACCTTGCCGATGGTGAAGCGGAGGACGCCGTCCTTCAGCTCTCCCTTGGCGCCGAGGAACGCTTCGACCTTCGCGGCGTCGAGGGAGGTCTTGCCGGGATCGATCTCGGCGCGCGGCGCGGCAGGCGGCTTCTCAGCGGCGGCGCGGAAGACCTTGCCCACGGCGGTCGCGAGGTGCTCGACGGAACCGTGGCCGCCGATGTGCATGAACATCACCTTGGGCTCGTCGCCGAAGAAGTGATTGTGGAGAGCGGTCACCTCGAGGCCACTGTCGAGAGCTGCCGACATCACCGCATTGACCTGGGGCTCCAGCAGCACCATGTCGCCCATGACCATGGCGCCGTTCGTCACCTCTTGAAAGGCCGCCCAGGAGGTGAGGCCGAGACGCGGCTGGAGCCGGACACCCCTTACGCGGACATCGAGATCGTTGCGGGGGACGCTCACCTTGAACACGGCAGATGCCGCATCGAGAGAACCCTTGGCACCCGTCAGGCGCTCGATTAGGGCGGTGTCGAGGCCCGGAGACGGAGCGCTCTGAGCTGCGCATACGAGTGCGAGCGCAGGTCCGCCGACGAGGGCGAGGAAGAGACAAAAACCGGGGCTCTTGCGGGTCGTCATCGGTCGCTCCTAGCCGTCTGGCACTACGAGTATCGCATGAGCCCTCGCATCCGTACGCCGTCTTCTCCCCTAAACTAAAGCGCGATGCTGCGCATTATCCTAGGATCGCTTGCGTTGATCACGATCGGTGGGTACTGCCTTCGCCGCATGCGAAGAGAGTACAGAGCTTATGACAAGCTGTCCGTCAGGACCGCCCTGGGGACCGGGTTCTAACGGATCGGCTAATCAACGTTGGGACGTTGCGGTACATCCCGGGACGCCTCGGGACGACTACAGCGATGCAGCTCCATGATGAGAAGCTCGCGGGACAAAGGAATTCTCTCGGGCGCTCTCTCGCTAGCGCACCGAGCGCCATTCCAACGCGAGCAATCACACCGCCTGCGCGCTTGAGCGTCGCTTGAGCGCGCTCTGAACGCGCACGAGCGCGCTGTTCCTTCGCTGCCAACGGGCTGTTTCTCAGGATGTCTCGGGCGCCCTCTATCTAGCGAAACTAGCGCCAGTCGCGCTTAAGCCATCGCACCGCCTATGCGCTCGATCCCGCCGCCGTGCGCCATTCTGAGCGCCCCGCAACGGCGTTGCTCCGACTCCCTCCGCAGCCGGCGTAGCCTGCCGGAGCAGCTCCCGCCACGCCTGCCCGCCGACCAGCTGGAGCTCCTCCGGCGACCCAGTCGCCAGGGTGACGGCAACCACATCCCCCGCAGATTGGCTCCGCAGGGCTCCGCCAAACTGCTCCCCCTCTCAAGTCCCAACCCCTTTCCTCCGAGCCACCCGCCAGCGGCCCGCGGGCGCTTCGCTCCCTCGCCACGCCCTGAGCCCGCCGGCCGGCCCAGGAAGCCGGCCCCGAGCTGCTTCGCGCGGGCGGGCACCTTCCCCCCGTCGTCTTCCGTTCCGGCTCGGCGTCTCCAGCCCCGTTCCCTACCTGCATCGCTGAGCCGGTCGCGGCGGCATACCCCGGCCGCCGGCGTCAGCTCCATCCAAACGACGGGAGAGACAGCACCGCAGATGCCCGCCTGCACGCGAGGGGTGGCGGGGAACCCGCAGGGTGCCCCGCGGGCGGCGGCGTCCCGTCCACCCCCCGAAAGTAAGTCGGTGCGGCCCTGCGGGCCTGTCTCCAGCCCCGTTCCCTACCTGCATCGCTCCGCTCAAGCAAGCCCAATCGCCCGCGAGATGGAGCTTCGCGCTCGACCTACAGAAGGGCGCCTGGCGTTTTACGGGCCTAGGGCTTGTCGATAGAGAACGCTTCCCCCCGCAAGGACGGCGCCTCTGCTAGAATCCCCTTATGAACGCTGCCTAAGAAGAAGTGATGCGCATGTCCATGAAGAATTTGCCTCGTTCTCCCGTTCGCCCGAGCGTGGCCGCCGAGCGCCATTGGATGTAGTCCCCACGGCCAAGAGCGTATTCATCTCTTCAACCTTTGAGGACTTGGCGGAGCACCGGCGCGAAGTCTGGCAAGTGCTTGAACAGTTCAAAGTTGCGGTTAGGGGAATGGAGCAATTTGGCGCCAGGTCGGAGTCGCCAAAGGAGACATGCCTAGCTGAGGTTGAACAATGCGATGTATACGTCGGCATCGTCGCTTTCCGACTCGGTTCAATAGATCCGCAATCGGGCAAGTCATTCACCCAACTTGAGTACGAACATGCATCCCGGCTGGACAAGGAGATTTTAATCTACCTCGCGGACGAAGAGGCGCGTTTTCGCAAAAAAGACTTTGATGCCGAGTCAATACGTTCTCCACGCCGGAGGACTTGGCGAAGAAGCTCAGGACCGACTTTGCTAAACGCTTCCAACCCGTGGTCGATAAGAGCGGGACTCCAGAGTCGGAGTTCGAATCAACCCTCAAACTCGTGCGGCGTTTTAGCCTCGTACCAAGGGCAGTGAGCGGTCGCGAGATCCGGTTGATAATACAGCCCATCTTCCAGGCGTTTCCTGCCACACGGGCACTCTGCAAGGCGTTCAACTTGGAATACGGGAACACAATCGGCATCTATATTCGAATCCTAAAGCCCGAACACAAGGATATGAACGGATTTAAGGAGATCTACGCGAGCGGCTTACGCGTTGCGGAGTTCCTGTCTCTCGTGGCCACCAGGAGCCCTGTCGAGATTCATGCGCGGCTTCAATTCACATCTGATGATGTCCCATCTGGTCGAGCCGAGTTCTTCGGGTACAGCTATTACGACCAAGATCCCGAGCCAGAAGAAGACCCAAATGTGGGTTATGTGGCTCCTGAGGGGAGGGTGATCTTGCTATTTTCAAAGTCCGCTTCTTAACACGGTTGGACGAGGCTCCGGACGGCGGGAAGTCGCGCCGCGAGACGTAGGCGAAGTGGTCGTCCTTGCGCAGCAGGTCGGTCACGGCCGGGCCAGCCACAGAGGGAGTCCACCCAGAGAGAAGAGGCGGCCTAATTCGTTGCGCCAGCCGCCCGGCGGGCGCTCTCCAGAGCCCGCACCGCCTGCGCTCTCGTGCGCCGCACGATGCGCTCGCCACTTCGCCGGCCGGCACCTACGGCTCCCCGGACTCGGCGGCGACCCTGCGGGGCTGCGCCGCCAGCTGCGCGCTCTCGTGCGCCGCTTCGCTGGTCAGCGCCTACGGCTCCCCGGACCCGGCGGCGACCCTGCGGGTTCGCGCCGTCACCTGCGCTCTCTCGTGCGCCGCACGATGCGCTCGCCTCTCGCTGGTCAGCGCCTACGGCTCCCCGGACCTGGCAGCGACCCCTGCGGGTCTGCGCCGCCGCCTGCGCGCCCTCGTTCGCCGCACGATGCGCTCGCCTTTCGCTGGCCGGCGCCTACACCCCGGACCCGGCGGCGACCCTTGCGGGTCTCGGGCGCGCTGGCACCGCGTGGCCAGCGCTGTCAAGCGACAGGAGAATTGACCCCCGAACGACAGTAAAACTGGCCCCCCTGGCTGGGTTGTTCATTGGGCCTTGGTGTTGGTGCCGGAGAGCAATCCGGCCCGTTTCTTCTGGCGCAGCCGGTAGCTGTCGCCTTGGAT
>DASWME010000340.1:0-4416 GCA_036399915.1 Thermoanaerobaculia bacterium | reverse complement strand
CGCCGGGATGGTGACGGCCATTGAAGAGGACGCCGCCGCAGCGAGGAGGCGGACGCGAGCCAAGCTGCTCGGCCGGGAAGCCATTCTGGCCCAGCATCCCCATACCCGGCCGGAGCGGATCAAGAGGTCTCCGGCTCCGTTCGTCCATGCGGCGTGCAAGGCTGCGCGCCTCTACCTCTACAAGCTCTACGCCGAGTTCGTCGAGGCCTACCGCGCCGCGGTCGAGGCGCCGAGGCTCGCTTGGCCGTCAGGCCTTGGCTCTGCAGCGCTCATTCCCTCTCCTTTTCCCAGTGGACGCCTCCCTAATCTAGCCCTTTTCCGCCGGGCCGTGAAGCGTGTTTTCTACGGACCGGCGCGGGGGAGAGCCGGGTAGTAACTACGTTGCCGGTCATGGCGCCGCTGCGGTAGAAGCGATCGAGGGCTTCGCGAATCCTGTCCACCACCGCGGCGATTCCGTCCTTGACCTGATCGATCGTCGAGCCTGACTCGGTCATTTCTTTCTCCTGGTTATCGATCCCACTCAACCTGTCACCCTGCCGACCACCAGCTCGTTGTGGACATCGGTGACACCCGGGATGCCGCGCGCGATGCGCTCCGCGTCCTGCTTCATCGCACTGGTACGGACCCGCCCGATCAGCGTCACCACGCCTTGCGAGGAGCTCACGTCGATGTCCGAGGCCCGCACGCCGGTGTCGGCGATGAGCATCGCCTTGAGACGCGAGCTGATCAGCGTGTCGTCCACCCAGTCCCCGACGGTCCGCTCGCCGACGGTCAGGTCGTTCACCACGCCGTCCACGCCGGCCGTGCGCCATGCGATACGCCCGGCCTCGCGGCGGGAGTCCTCGGAGTCGACGATGCCGGTCAGGTAGACCACGGCTTCGCGGGTCTGGACGTTCACCTGCCGCGCCTTCACGGCCGTGCTGGCTTCGAGCGATTCATCGATCTTCGAGGAGATGGCGGAATCCATATCCCGCGTGCTCTCGGGGATCATGGTCGAGGAGCAGCCGGCGAGCGCCAGTAGCGCGGCGCACAGCAAAGAATTGATCATAAGTCGTTTCATGAGAGAGGTTCCCTTCTGGCGTCCGTCAATGAACGCCCCCCAAATGTAGCCCTTATTTCGCCGGCCGTGAAGCGTGCTTGCTACCTGCCTGAGAGCCGCAGTTTCTACCCAGGTGCGAGCCAGGCCGTACGTAGAAAGTACGGGCTCGCTTGACCAGTCGCCGCAGCCTGACATAAAAAATGAGAGGGCGGCCCCGTGGCCGCCCCCAGTCCTGCTCGATACCGTTCCTGGTCCTCGCCCGCCGCCGGCTCTTCCCTCCTCCGGTAGGGCCGGGCGGGCAAGTCTCCGACGGTCTAATTGATTCCCGCCGGGGCCCACATCAGCACGCCGTTGTTGTTCGCGATGTCGTACTTGAGGGCGCTCTTCACCCAGGACCCGTCACGCTGCTGGCATTCGGCGGACAGCGTCCCCTTTTTGTCCGAATCTTCGGTGAAGGTAATGTTTCTGGACGTGAGGGTGTAGCTGCCCGGGGGCGGAGGGGTGTTGGCCATTGGATGTCTCCTTTTCTCTGTTGATCTGTCAGGCCGTTGTCGGCCTCGCACGTCGCGGTGCCTGACTCCTTTGCTGACTGCTTCACTGTAGCTTCGATCACCGTGGCCGTGAAGCGTGCTTGCTACCTGCCCGGGAGCCGCAGTTTCTACACAGGCGCGAGCCGGAGCCGCACGTAGGAACTACGGGCCGTGCCGGGCGCCGACGCCCAATCCGCCGATGATCCGCTAAGATAGCCCCGGCACGCGCCCGACCCGGCCTCCCTTTATGATGAAAAAGTCACCTCCACCCCGCAAAGCCGAGAGCGCGGTGGCCGCGGCGCTGCGCGAGCGGACCGCGGAGCTGCAACAGGCCCGAGCCGCGCTGGCCGCCGAGCGGAAGCTCGCGCACGAGGCCGAACAGCGGGCTCGCTCCACCGCCGACGCCTTGCGCGAGGCGACGGTCGCGCTCACCCGCAGCCTCGACCGCGAAACTGTCCTGGCGACGCTGCTCGACCACCTCCGCCGGCTCATCCCGTTCGACAGTGCCAGCGTCATGCTGCTCGAGGAGGCGTGGCGAGTCTCGGTGCGCGCCGTCTTCGACGGGCGGCGCGTCCTGCCCCTGCCGCCGGCGGATCGTCCGGAGTTCCTCGCCACGGATCACCCGATCGTGCACAGGATCCTCACCACCGGGGCTCCCGTGCTGATCCCCGACATCGGGGCCGTGGCCGATTGGACGCTGCCCGTCGGCTCCGCCAACGAGTCGTGGCTGGGAGTGCCGCTGTTCGCACGCGGCAGCGTCGCCGGCCTGTTCTCGGTCGCCAAGCAGGAGGCGCGCTACTTCAACGACGAGCACGTGAGGGTGGCCGAGGCGCTCTCGTCCCAGGCCTCGGTGGCGGTGGAGAACGCGATCCTCTTCGAGCAGATGCAGGCGGCGACCGAGCGGATGCAGACGCTCTCGCGCCGCCTCGTCGAGGTCCAGGAGACCGAGCGGCGCACCGTCGCCCGGGAGCTCCACGACGAGGCCGGTCAGGCGCTGGTATCGCTGCGCTACGGCCTTCAGCTCCTGGAGCGGGAGACCGGCGGCGAGGGTATTGCCGCCCGCGTGGCCGAGCTCAAGCAGACGACCGATAGCGTCATCGACAGCCTCCACCGCCTGGCCGGCGCCCTGCGGCCCGCCAGTCTCGATCTCGTCGGGCTCGAGGCCGCCTTGCGCCAGTACCTGCATTCGACCGAATCGAAGTGGGGCCTCACCGTCCGCTTCAAGGCCCGCGGGCTCAAGGACGAGCGCCTGCCGGCCGCCGTCGAGACCGCGCTCTACCGCGTGGTCCAGGAGGCGGTCACCAACGTCGTGCGGCACGCTGCCGCGACCCGGATCGACGTGCTGGTCGAGCGCCGGGACGGCCGCGTCGTGGTCATGGTGGAGGACGATGGGAAAGGCTTCGCGTCCGCCACGGCCGGGGGAGCGGAGTGTCTCGGGCTGATCGGGATGCGGGAGCGGGCCGAGGCTCTGGGGGGGACCCTGACCATCGAGAGCGCGCCGGGAGAGGGCACGACGATCGCAGTGGAGGTGGCCTGTGGCGACCCGCATCCTGATCGCTGACGACCACCCCGTCCTCCGTTCCGGCCTGCGGGTGCTGCTCGCGGCCGCCCCCGACCTCGAGGTGGTCGGCGAGGCGGGGACCGGGGAGGAGGCGTTGCGCCTCGCCGAGGAGCTTCGCCCTGACGTGGTCCTGCTCGACATCGGCATGCCCGGCGAAAGCGGCATCGAGACCGTCCGCCGCCTCAAGGCGAAGCTCCCCGCGTCGAAGGTGCTGTTCCTCACCATGCACGAGGAGGAGGGCATGCTGCTGGAAGCTCTGAACGCCGGCGGCGACGGGTACCTCATCAAACGGGCCGACGAGGCGGAGATCGTCCAAGCCATCCGCGTGGTGCGGCGTGGCGACGTCTACGTCCACCCCGCGATGACCCGCGCCCTCCTGAGCCAGGCCGAGACCGCCGAACGCCCTCCAGAGCCTGTCGAGCCGCTGACCCACCGTGAGATCGACGTCCTGCGCCTCCTCGCCAGGGGGAACACCAACCGCCAGATCGCCGAGCTGCTCGCCCTTTCCATCCGCACCGTCGAGAGCCACCGCGCCAACCTGATGGGTAAGCTCGGGCTCTCCAGCCGCGTCGAGCTGGTGACCTACGCCGAGGAGCACGGTCTGCTCTGAGCAATCCTCATGTCGGTCTGCCCATTACGGCATCAGATATCGATGTCGTCCGGGGACTTCCAGCTTCGAGTTTGGTCGTTGGACTGCCAGTCCGAGCTCGGATTGGCGCCAGGTCTGCCCGGAATTCGCAGCCCGCACGGCGACTTTGAGGCAGTCCTGGATGCAGCACCTTTCCCGGGACCTCAATCGTGCCCTCGATCGCCGTCTGAGCCGGACCGGCACCCTCCCGCGGGCCGGCCATCATTCGCCCGCAGAGTGGGCAACGAAAGCCGTTCGTCTGGGACTACACCCCCTCCATGCCGTTCAGGTTCTCACGCGAGGCGGCCTTCCCCTAGGGATCCGTGGATCTCGCCCAACATCGGCAGCCGTGGAGGGGCCTGCCGCCTGGGGACCAGGCAGGCGGCAGGCATCGTGGGCGCTTCTGAGACGCCGCCACGGAGGCAGGGCCAGGCGAGCAGCCGGTCGTCTGCTCCCCTGGCAGGATTCAGTTGTCAAAGAGCTCCGTGCCACGTCCACAGAGAGAGGCGGAACGATCTGGACCCTCTCCAGAGTCCTCGCAAAGCCCGGCGGCTCGCTTGCAGACCGCCACGGGCCGCTCACGACGGTCCCCAGAACCCTTCGGCGGCTCCGCGGAGTGCGTTCAGCAGCCTCGGAAGCGCTCTGCTGGCGTCCCGGC
>DASWME010000339.1:0-3153 GCA_036399915.1 Thermoanaerobaculia bacterium | reverse complement strand
AACGACAAACCTAAGGCCCCTCTCCTTGAGGAGAGGAGTTGGGGTGAGGTCGTGAACGGGCAGCCCGCCCCGCTCTCTCCCTCCGCTCTCGCGCTCTGTCCTTCCTCGGCACCCGCTTCAGGATATAGACGATCTGTCCGTTCCCCTTGAACGTGATCCCGTAGGGGTGGGTCGGGTAGCCTCCGAACTTCGCTGCAGTCGCGTAATTCTGGAAGATCCAGCTCCGCACGTCGGGCGGGATTCGCAGCGTTCCGTCCTCACGGGTCAGCTCGCCCAGGACGACGTAGTGGAAACGGCGCTTGAGGATGCGGTCCCAGGCCCGGTCCCAGGGCTTGACGTCGACCTCGGCGGCCTTCAAGGAGGCGACCCGGGCGCGCACGAACGACAGCTCCCCGACGAACAGCACCCTGTCCCGCGGGCCCGTATGCTCGTCGAGCCAGCGGCTCGCCTGCTCGCGGGAATCCTCCAGCCTGAGCTGGAAGCCGACGTACTGGTGGAGCGCGGGCGCGAAGAGGACGGCGGGCAGCGCGGCGGCGGCGAGGTCCACCCAGACGGCGTGGCGGGAGACCGCCTGGCGGACCCGGGCATAGAGCAGGGCCGCCAGCACGCAGGCCAGGGGGACGAGCGCGAGCAGGTTGCGGAACGCCCGGAACTTATAGGGCGCCACGAGCAGGGCGGTGGCGGCGGCGAAGAGCAGCCATCCCCAGACCGGCCGCGACCAGCGGCGGTCCCGGAGGGCCACGATCAGCCCGGCGGCGGCGAGGGCCAGGAAGACGATCCCCACCTCCGGGTGCTCCAGCGGCAGGTCCCATTCCGCGCGGCGGACAGCCTGGTCCCAGTAGGAGCCGATCTCCTGGCTGGCGTAGACCCCGGACATCTCCCGCAGGGCGGCGAGGACCTTCCCTGTCCGCAGGACGAGCGCCGGCATGGCGAGGAGGAGGGCCGCGGCCGCGGCGCCGCCGGCCAGGAGGAGGCGGCGCAGCCGCTCGGTCCACGGAGCCTGGGAGAGGAGCACCGCCAGGGCCACTGGCAGGCAGACGAGCACCGCCGGGTACTTGGTGGCCGTGGCCAGCCCGGTCATGGCCCCGGCCAGCACCGCGTCGCGCCGGGGCCGGTCGCCGTCGCGGGCCCCCTCGGAGAACAGGAGGGCAGCGAGGACGAAGAAGGCCATCATGGGATTGACGTTGGCGATCGTGCCGCGCGCCACCAGGGCGGGGACGAGCGCCGCGAGCCAGGCCGCGAACAGGCCGGCGGCGGAGCCCGCGAGGCGCCGCGCGAGCAGGCCGGTCAGGACCACGACGCCGAGCGAGAACGCCAGGGTAATCAGGCGGGCGAGGACGATCAGCTCCTCGGGCTCCACGACGTCGTAGTGCCGGGGCGGGTCGGGCGAGAGGTCCTGCCGGAGCGGCCGGCCGTGGACGGCGCCGTAGACGGGCGACCAGGCCAGGGCCGCCGCCGCCACGAGATAGAAGGGAAGAGAGGGGTAGCTGTAGGTGTCCGGCTCCCAGGTGTCCGCGGCGAGGAGGTGGAGGGCGCGGTGCAGGACGTGCCCCTCGTCGACGTAGCTCATGTACGGCAGCCCGGCGGTGAGCGCCGGCAGGCGCACCGCGGCGGCCACGAGCAGGACCGCGAGTCCCGGAGCGAGGGTCCGCAGCCGTTTCATCGGCGGGCTATGGTATGAGAAAAAGGCGGGCGAGGCGGAGCGGAGGTCGAACTGAGGTTACAATGCGGACAGCTTCGCCATGGACACCGCCGTTCCACGTCCGACCGCAGAGGAGCTGCGGCTCTTCTCCGAGAGAATCGCCCAGCGTCTCTCCGAGCGCCCGCTGGACCTCGACCCCGCGCACCACAAGCGGCGGGTGGCCGAGCTGCTGCGGCAGGCCGGCGAGGAGAGCTTCTACCAGCTCCTCGGCGTCGTGCCCACCGCGACGGCCCAGGAGGTCCACGAAGCCTACGATCAGATCGCCCGGCTGGTCCATCCCGTGAACGCCCGGCGCCTGGGACTGACCGGACGGGAGGGGGTGCTCGAGATGCTCTTCGAGCGGGTCACCCAGGCCTATCTGACCCTCTTCCAGCCGGAGCGGCGCAAGGCCTACGACCGGGACCTCGCGCCGGCCGCCTGGACCGCCGCCTGGGCCCCTGCGCCGGGCCGGCGCCGGGAGGTCGCCCAGAGCTACTACGAGCGGGCGATGGAGCTGGCCGCGGCCGACGAGTTCCACTTCGCCATCGAGCTGCTCCGGCAGGCGGTGCGCGTCGATCCCCGGCCCGAGTACCACGCCCTGCTCGGCAAGCTGCAGGCAAGGAACCCCCGCTGGCTGCGCGCCGCGGCGGAGAACCTGCGGCGGGCGATGGAACTGGGGGCCAGGGACCTGGAGCTGCCGGAAGCCCTCGTCGAGGTCCTGCGGCGGCTGGAGTCCGGTGAAGCGGAGAGCCCGGCCGCCGTAGCGACGGCCCGGGCGAGCAGGGAGGAGCCCGAGGTGGAGGTCCTCGATCCCGACGGCGAGGAACTCGACGTGCCGCTGCCAAAGCCGCGGGGGCCGCGGAAGCGGTAGGGTCCGGGAAGCCTTTCCTCCCCCTCGTTGTTTTCCCTTCGGGGTACAATTCCCCACGCCGGAGATCTCCAGGCGGTCGCTCCGCGCGGCTTGCGGGCCGTTGCGGAGAGGAAAGTCCGACCTCCGACGGGCAGCATGCTCGCTAACGGCGAGGCGCGGCGACGCGACGGAAAGTGCAACAGAGAGCAGACCGCCGGGCCCCTTCGGGGGTCCGGTAAGGGTGAAACGGTGCGGTAAGAGCGCACCGCTCCACCGGTAACGGTGGAGGCACGGCAAACCCCATGCGGAGCAAGACCAAATAGGGAAGTGGAACGCGGGCCGCCCGTCCCGCCCCCGCGTCCGGTCCGCCGGGCGCGGGGCCGCTTCCGGGTAGGTTGCTCGAGGCCGGCGGCAACGCCGGTCCCAGAGGAATGACCGCTGCCCGGCGCTGCGGCGCCGGGACACAGAATTCGGCTTACGGAGCTCTCCGGCGTCTTGATCCCTCCGGCCCATCTCCCGCCCCCTGCCGGCCCCGGCGACCGGGTGGGGGTGGCCGCCCTGTCCGGGCCCGCCGATCCAGTGCGGCTGGAGGCGGGGCTCGGCGCCCTGCGGCGGCTCGGCT
>DASWME010000338.1:0-10760 GCA_036399915.1 Thermoanaerobaculia bacterium | reverse complement strand
ATTTCTTCGCCAGGCTGCTGCCGGATTTCTTCGCCTGGCCGCTAACGGGTATCTTCGCCAGGCTGCCGCCGGACGCCGGCTCGTACCAGATCGGCGAGGTCCAGGCGCGTTCCTGGATCACCGGCTGCACGAAAGTGTCGGTGGTCTGGTTCGAGCAGCACATGGCGCCCTGGCTCGCCTTGAGCTTCTCCTCGGGCTTGCCGTTCTGGAGCGCCGCGAGCTGGGAGTTGCACTTGTCGGTGTCGAGCGGATCGACGCCGATCCACTTGCGGCACCACAGGGTGCTGTAGCGGCAGACCGGCTCCTCGAGCACCCGCACGTAGTAGAACGCGTGCTGGCTCGGGTCGAAGTCGGGGTCCTTCCAGACCGCGCAGAGGCGCTCGCTGCCGAGGTTCGGCCGGGCCTTGCAGGTCAAGGGGTCGAGCCCTGCCTGGGGGTTGAGCGGGCTGCCGGGGTCGCCGACCACGGTGTAGACCCGCTCGTGTTGGATGTAGGCCGGCTTTTTGTCGCCGCCGCGCTTCTCGACCCAGCCCTTGACGATCTGGATCTGCTGCAGCTTGGTCCTGATGTGATCGTCCCAGATGGCGGCGGTGATGAAGGTGGGGGAGCCGTTGCTGGCGGTGCGGGCGGGCAGGTCGCCGCCCATCGGCACGCCCCCCTTGTAGCCGATGTCGACGAAGTCCTTGCCGCAGGCGTCAGCCGGATAGTTCCAGCCGCCGAAGAAGCGGACCTTCATCCGCGGCCCGCTCGTGCCGTAGGTCTCCTTGCGCTTCAGCGCTTCGAAGATCGAGTCGCGGGTGTTCTCCTCGGCCCAGACCACCGAAGGGCCGCCGGTGCCGTTCTGGATCGTCGAGGCCTCCGCCATGGGATAGGCGTCGTCGATGCCGAGGTGTCCCGGCCACTGCTCGTTCTCCGGATGCCAGCCCATCACGCCGGTGTGCGAGTCGGAAGCAGAGACCACCCCCATCTTGAAGGGGTTGATGCCATCGTAGGTTTTCTGCGCGGCGTACTTGATGCCGTCCTTCCACACGTTGCGCACATAGGCGCGGTCGCCCCAGGTATCGGGCGGCTGGGGACCGCCGCCGCCCCCCGTGCCGACGCCCGAGGCCGAGCCCAAGGTCTTGCCGTCGAGGATCTCGAAGGCGCAGAACTCGTCGATGGTCTTCGTACCGGCGAGGAAGCGCGGATCGTAGCGGCATTCGCTGGCGCCCTTGTCCTGGTAGATCTCGACCAGGGGCTCCATCTGCAGGTGCCGCTTGGCGTCCTCGGTATTGAAGGGGTCGAGGAACATGGGCGGGAAGAGCGTCTTCCCGTCCTTGACGCTCCCGCCGCCCAGGTTCGAGTTGTGCGGGATGGTGATGAAGTCGCAGCGGCGGGCCTTGCCCGCGGTGACGTTCTTGCCCTTCGTGCAGTCCTCCTCGAGCTTGTTCCAGAAGGGCTGCGGCAGCGGATAGTTGACCTTGGTGCCCGGCTTCACCGGCCACACCCGCGGCTCGTCGGGCACGGTGGCGAACAGGGTATCGACCGGCTCCTTGGTGGGGTCGGTGTTGACTACCACCGCCATGTCGATGGCGTTGACCGGCTTCTTGACCACGCGGTCGTTGCGGAAGATCACGTTGCGGTGCCAGTTGTTGAGCAGCGGCGTCGAGGTGTTCTCGTAGGCCACGAAGCTGGTGAAGCTGCATTCGCTGGTGCGGTCGTAGGCCTCCTCGGCGGCATTCTGGATCTCGTTCCACACCTCCATCTCGGCCTTGGCGCACAGCTCCTTATGGTTGTTGCACACCGGGAGGTTGGTGTTCTTGCTAACCGCGCCGAGGTTCGTGAGGGTGAGTTGGGTGAACGCGTTCGACGCCATGCTCTTCCCCAGGACCGGGTTCAAGGCCCGCAGCGGCTCGTAGAAGAAGCCGTTGATCATCCGGCACTCCATCGACAGGCTCTCGGGCAGGTCTTTACCGAGGAAGCCCTTGCAGAAACCCATCACTCCGAAGTGCTCGGAGTGGTCGGTCACGGCGCCCCAGTCGAGCGGCTGGTCGATGCAGGGCGTGCGGCTCGGGCCGCCGCCGGCGGGCTCGGACGCCGGGTCGTTGCAGGAGGCGCGCCGCCTGGGCTGCAGGCCCGAAGGCTCGGGAATGCTGATCGGCGCCTTGCCCTGGGCGAAGCGGTAGGCGCCGCGGGGGTCGTTGCCGCTCGCGTAGTCGACGAAGCGGATGCTGGCGTCGAAGGAGAGGCCGGTGTGCAGGTGCGTGGTGCCGAAGAGGGCCTGGCGCTTCGGGGTGTAGTTGTTGCACCGAGGCCGGTCCTCGGTGATCTCGAAAGCCGGCTTCGGAGGCGGCTTCAGCGGCGGCTTCGCGGCGTTGGCGAAGCTCAGTGCGGCGACGACCAAGGCGCCGGTTGCGGCCAGACGAGAGACAACGCCCACAGCCTGTGATGACTGCATAGGTTACCTCCCCTTTCCCCACCCCGCGGGCAGATCAAGGAATTTCGCGAGATCGTATCAGGAAGCATGCGCGAGGTCTATAGAAGGGCCCCTCTTCCTGGGACTACAATCGCGCCATGGCGCGCTTTGCGGTTCTCGGCGGCGGCCCCGCTGGCGGCTCGGCTGCGCTGGCCCTGGCCCGGGGCGGCGCCGAGGTGGACCTCTACCTGCCGGAGCGCCCTGGCGAGAAGCCGTGCGGCGGCGGCGTGCCGGAGCACGTGCTGCCCCGCCTCGCCGGCTTCGACCCCTCGCCGGTGCCGGCCGTAGTGAGCCCTTCCGCGCTGTTCGAGAACGCCCGGGGAGCCCAGATCGCCATGGATCTCCGCGGCCTCCGCATCTTCCGGCGTAAAGACCTCGACCGGGCGATCGTCGAGGCGGCCGTGGCGGCGGGAGCGGTCCCGCGCTCGCGCAAGGCCGAGCGCCTGGAGTGGGGGCTGCAGGGCGTCCGGGTCACCGCCGGCGGCGAGACCCGGGGCTACGACTGGATCGTGGGAGCGGACGGGGCCCGTGGGCTATCGCGGCGAAGCCTGAAGCTCGCTCCCCAGGGGGACAGCATCGGCCTCGGAGGATCGCTCTCCGGCTTCGCGTGGGACCGGCTCGTCGTGGCCATCTCCGACCTCGCCGACGCCTATCTCTGGATCTTTCCACGCCCCGGGGGCGCCTCGGTGGGCATCGCCTACTCGGACGGGAGGCTCTCCGATCGTGCCGCCCGCCTGGCGCTCGACGGGTTTCTCGATCGCCACCTTCCGCGCGGCTGGCGGGACCTGCCGGGGCCGCGCTACCGCTATCCCATCCCGGTTTATGGGGACTGGACGCTGGAGGGGGTCCGCCGCGGGCTCGCCCGCCGCGTGCTCTTGGCGGGCGACGCGGCGGCTCTGGCCGACCCGCTCACCCGCGAGGGGATCCGTTACGGGATGCTCTCCGGCCTCTGGGCGGCCGAGAGCCTGCTCGCCGGCGATCCCGAGTCCTATCTCCGGCGGCTGACCGAACTGAGCGGAGACCTGGAGCGGGCCGGCCGTGCCCGCGACCTCTTCTTCGAAGGCTCCATCGGCCAGTGGATGGTGCCCTTCGCACGGCTCCACCCCGGCATCCGCCAGGTCTTTTCCGATCTGCTCGCCTGCCGGCAACCGTACACGGGGCTGAAGAGGCGGCTGTTGAGAGCAGCGGTGGGGCTGCGGCCTGCAACCTCACCCCAACCCCTCTCCTAAAGAGAGGGGCTTTGAGGGTGTCGTTTCCCCCTCTCCTTTAGGAGAGGGGGCCAGGGGGTGAGGTTTCTTTACTTCCCGTACTCGTAGCCGCGGCGGGCCTTGACCCTGAACTCGGGATTGGTGGTCTTTACCTGGACCTCCTGAAAGCCTGACCTGCCGTCCGGCTGCTCGCTCGTGTAGCTGAGCAGGTAGTAGCCGTTGTTCTCCTGCGCCACCTGGTCGAGCGGCGTCGAGAAGTTGGTGACGTTGAAGAAGTAGCGGCCGCCGGTGTCGTCCGCCAGCTTGTTGAGCGCATCGCTCAGCGTGTGCTCCGTGCCCGGGGGCGTCAGATCGATCGTGTAGGTCGCGACGTTGTTGTCGTTGAGGGTCTCGACCGTCGGCTCGAAGTAGCGCTTGTCCGGGACGAAGCTCCCGAACGTGTTCACCCGTCCGGGGAGGCCGAAGGTGAAGAGCAGCAGGTTCTTGCGGCCGCGGACGTTGCCGGCGGCATCGGCGAGGACCTGCAGGGCCTCGTAGAGGGTGGGCGTCTTGTCGCGCAGGGCGTCGCCTTTCGGCAGGCCCGCCAGCAGCGAGGGCCCCTTGCTGGCGTCCACCCGGGAGGGGTAGTTGCCCTCGCGGTCCTTGCCCTTCATGGCGTCGCCGATCGCCTCGATCAGCGCTTTGCGGTCGCGCGTGAAGTCCTGCTGCACCTTGAGCCGGGTGTCGTAGCTCACCACCGCCACGTAGTCGTTGGGCAGCAGCTCGCCGTCGATCCAGCCGCGGGCCCGCTTGGCGGCCTCCATCTGCTGCGAGAGCAGGCGGGGGGCCTCCTGGGCGGTGTCCTTCTGGTCCTCGAAGAACAGGATGAAGTAGCGGTCTTCCGGCACCTGCTCGGTGCTGACGCCTTTCTTGGCGAGGCCGGGCGACGATTCGAGCAGGCGGCGGTTGCTGTAGAAGGTCACGCTGGTCAGATCGATCGGCCTGCCGTTCTCCGTCACGATGAAGTCGTCCTTGCCGAGGCCCACGATGACGTTGCCCCTGGCGTCGGTGACCAGGACGTCGAGGAGGACCTCGTTGACGTTCACTTCGCCCTTGAACTGGTCCTGGGGCTTCTCCTCCTGGGCCATCGCGGCGCTCCCCAGCCCGCAGAGCGCGATGAGGGCAAGAGCCTTCATCCGTATGGTTCGAGACATGGGTTCTCTCCTTTGCTGGTCCGGACTACAACCCTATTTTTACGTCCGGTCCTCTAGGGAGAGCAAGGGTTGAGCCAGGAAAATTCCGAGAGGAAGGGCCTGGAAACGTCCTCCTCAGGGGACGACCTGCGTCCGCGGGATTACGGGAACCGTGCGTAGAACCCGCCCGCGGCGGCCGTGGCGCGCAGGGCGTCGGACGGGCGCAAGCGGCTGCCCACGGCGCTCTCCAGGCGCTCCAGCGTGGCGATGATCTGGCCGGGCCCCTCCTGGTCCGCCCAGCGGCAGAGGCCGCCGCGGAAGGGCGGGAAGCCGGTGCCGAAGATCAGCGCCAGGTCGAGGTCGGCGGCGCTGCGCACCACCTCCTCCTCCAGGCAGCGGGCCGCCTCGTTGACCATCGGCAGCACCATGCGGTCGGCGATGGCGCCCGGGTCGGGGTTCTCCACCCGCGGTTGGATCCCCAGCAGGGCATAGACCGTGGGGTCCGGCTCCTTACGCTTCTTTCCCTCGTAGCGATAGAAGCCCTGGCCGTTCTTCGTTCCCAGGCGGCCGGCCTGTGGCACCTTGTCCAGCCACGCGGGCAGGGGCAGGCGGTCGGCGAAGGCCTCGTGGAGGATGTGGGCCACCTTGGTTGCCACGTCGATGCCCACCTCGTCGGTGAGCGCCATCGGCCCCACGGGCATTCCCCAGTCGGTCATGGCGCGGTCGAGGTCCTCGATGCGGTAGCCCTCGTCGAGCAGCCAGAGCGCCTCGGTCGAGTAGAACATCAGCAGCCGGTTGACCAGGAAGCCCGGGGTGTCCTTGACCAGGACCGGCGTCTTGCCGAGCCGCCGGGTGAAGGCGAAGACGGTGTTGACCGCCGCGGCATCGCTCCCCTCCGGGGCGATCACCTCGACCAGCGGCATCTTGTGGACAGGGTTGAAGAAGTGCATGCCCACCACCCGATCGCGGTGCGGCGTCTTTGAGCCGATGCCGGCGATGGAGAGCGACGACGTGTTGGAGGCGAGGACGGCGTCCTCCGGGACGTGCTTCGCCGTCTCGGCGAAGACCCCCTGTTTGACGCCCATGTTCTCGACGATGGCCTCGACCACCAGGTCCACCCGTCCGAAGCCCGAGTAGTCCAGGGTGGGATGGAGCAGGGCCATTTTGCGCCGCGCCTCGGGCGCCGGCAGGCGCCGCCGCTGGACCTGTTTGTCGAACAGCTCGGCCGCGTGCTGCAGGCCGCTGGCGAGCGCCTCTTCGCGCACGTCCTTCATGCGCACGGGCAGATCCGTCTTGGCGGCGATGAGCTGGGCGATGCCGCCCCCCATCACGCCCGCGCCCAGCACCGCCGTGGAGCGGACCGGCCGCGGCTCGGCACCGGGCAGCCCGGTCTCCTTCTTGGCGTCCTCGGTCAGCCGGAAGACGTGGACCAGGTTCTTCGAGGTCCTCGAGGTGGCCAGCTCGGCCACGGCGCGGGCCTCGGCGTCGAAGCCGGCCCGCACACCGTCCTCGATGCCTACCCGCACCACCTCGATGGCGCGCAGGGGCGCGGGATAGTGCCCCTGCGACTGCTCCAGGGTCTTCTTCCTCGCCTGGTCGAAGAGGATCTTCCGCCCCACCGGGTTCCTCTCGAGGAGGATCTCCTTGAGGTCGAGGCCGCCCTCCTCTCGACGGCACTTGTCGAGGCGCGCCAGGGCGAAGTCCCGCACCCCGTCGAGGAAGCGGGCGTCGGGCAGCAGGGCATCGACCAGGCCGAGCGCCAGGGCCTTCCGGCCCGCCGCCGTCCTGCCGGTGAGGATCAGGTCCAGAGCCGCGGCGATGCCGATCAGGCGGGGGAGCCGCGTCGAGCCGCCCCAGCCGGGGAGGATGCCCAGCCGCACCTCGGGAAGGCCCATCTTCGTGTCCTCCCGGTCGCTCGCCACACGGTAGGTGGAGGCGAGGGAGATCTCGAGGCCGCCGCCCAGGCAGACGCCGCGGATGGCGGCCACGGTGGGGAACGGCAGCGACTCCCAGGCCGAGAACAGCCGGTGGCCCGCGCGCGAGCCGGCTTCCGCCTCCATCGGGTCCATCACCCGGGCGATCTCGTCCACGTCCGCGCCGGCGATGAAGCTCCCCGCCTTGCCCGACAGCAGGATCAGGCAGCCGATGTCCTGCCGCGTGGCGACCTCCTCGATGACCCGCTCGAGCTCCTCGAACGCGGCCCGGGTGAAGACGTTGACCTTCCTGTCCGGCGAATCGAAGGTGAGCGTCGCCAGGCGGTCGGCGCCGACCTCGAGATGGAAGATGGATGGCACTCCTACCCCCCGGCCCTGTCCGCCTCGGCGTAGAGGCGGTCGATCGCCGCGCCGTACTTCTGGTTGATCACCCGGCGCTTGACCTTCTGCGTCGGCGTCAGCTCGCCCGTCTCCAGCGTGAACTCGTCGGGGAGCAGCTCCCAGGCGACGATCTTCTCGAAGCCGGCGAGGCCGGCGTTGACCGCCTCCACCTCCCCGCCGATCAGCTCCCGCACCTTGGAGTTGGCGATCAGGTCCGCGGGGCTCGCGGTGCCGAGCCCGTTGCGCTCGGCCCAGCCCTTCAGCGCGTCGAAGTCGGGCACCAGCAGGGCGGAGAGGAACTTGCGGCGATCGCCGATCACCACCGCCTGGCCGATGTAGCGGCTGCTCTTCAGCGAGTTCTCGATCGGCGCTGGCGCCACGTTCTTGCCGTAGGCGTTGATGATCAGCTCCTTCTTGCGGTCGGTGATCCGCAGGAACCCTTCCTCGTCGAGCTCGCCGATGTCGCCGGTGTGGAACCAGCCGTCGGCGTCGATCACCTCCGCCGTCTCCTTCTCCATGCCCCAGTAGCCCTTCATGATGTTGGGCCCGCGGGCCAGGATCTCGCCGTCGGCGGCGATCTTCACCTCTACCCCGGGGAGCGGCCGGCCCACGGTGCCGAGCTTCACGGCCTCGCGGGTATTGACCGAGATGACGGGCGAGGTCTCCGACAGGCCGTAGCCCTCGAAGATGGGCACGCCGGCGCCCCAGAAGAACTCGGCGAGGTCCCGCGCCAGCGGCGCGCCGCCCGAGATGGCGAACTCGAAGCGCCCGCCCAGGCGCTCGTGGATCTTGGAGAACACCAGCTTGTCCGCAAGGCCGAGCTGCAAGCCCAGCAGGCCCGGCGGCTTCTGCCCCTTGAGCCGCCAGGGGAGCGCCTCGCGGCCCTTGGCGACCGCCCAGGCGAACAGCTTCTGCTTGATTGGCGAGCCCGCCGCCACGCCCTCCTGCACCCGGGCGTAGAACTTCTCGTACACGCGCGGCACCGAGACGAAGACGTGCGGCTTGACCTCCTGCATGTTCTGCGCGACCGCCGCCACCGACTCGGCGTAGGCGATGGTGCACCCGGTCAGGAAGTAGCAGTAATCCACCATCCGCTCGAAGGAGTGGGAGAGGGGCAGGAACGACAGGGCCGTGTACCCTCTGTCGAGGTTCAGCACCTCAAGGCCGGAGCTGACGTTCGAGGCGATGTTCCTGTGAGTCAGCATCACGCCCTTGGGGGTCCCCGTGGTGCCGCTGGTGTAGATGAGGGTCGCGAGGTCCTCCGGACCGACGGCGCGGGCCCGCTCCTCGAATTCCCCAGCGTCGTAGCCGCCCCCCTTCTCCAGGAGGGCCGCCAGGGTGGTCACCCGCGGATCGCTCGACTCCCCCTTGATGAGGACGAACCGGCGCACCTCCGGCAGCTCGGCCGCGTGCGCGAGCAACCCCTCCAAGTGGGCGGTCGTCTCCGCGAACACCACTTTGGCGCCGCAGTTGTTCACGATGTAGGAAGCCTGGTCCGGCAGCAGCGTGGGGTAGATCGGCACCAGCACGGCCCCGATGCAGAGGGTGGCGAAGTCCACTGTGGGCCAGTGCGGACCGTTCTCCGACATCAGAGCGACCCGGTCCCCGTGGCCGACGCCCAGCTCCAGGAGCGTCTTCGACAACCTCCGGACCCGGTCCACCAGCTCCGCCGTCGACATCGGCTGATAGGTGCCCCCCACCTTCGAGAGGAAGAGGTCCGGCTTGTTGTAGCTCGCCGCCTTCAGGAATAGCTCCGACAGGGTTGTGACCGTCGCCATGGGCCCTCCCGCTTGATTCGCCGGATCATATCGCAGAGGGGACGGGAGGGTTCCGATCGGTTTCCGGCGGGACCTCCCTCTGACCTAGCGCGTTTTTACCGTTCGGAGCAACCTTTTTCTTTAGGGGATGGGCTCCGCCGGCATGCCGCCGCGTCCGAGACCCGACCCTGAGAGGAGCCGAACCATGTCTCCGAACCGTAGACTGCGCCGCGCGTTTCCCGCCTTGATCCTGCTGACAGTCCTCGTCCTTGCGTCCCTTCCCGCCCAGGCCCAGCCGGCCCGCCGCCCCATGACGGGCGTCTGGAAGATTGCCGTTCTCGGCGAGGGCGCGCTCGCCCGGGTCCGGGTCTTCCTGGCGGGCCTGTGGACGCAGGGGGCGACAAAGGAAGGAGTGTCGATCGATCCCAACGGAGCCCCCACCCACGCCGTCGACCCCGACGGGGCTTCCAGCGACGAGGGCACGTCGATCGATCCCGACGGACGGAAATGAGAGCATCCGGGACCGGGGAGTTTCCCCGGTCCCGTTCCTTCCAGGTGTCACGAAAGAGCGTTCTCCGGTGACTATGTCCTTTGAGGAGGTACCGGAATGGACAATCTGGCGCGTCTGGAGGGGGAAGGAGCGGAAGACGCTCACCTGCCGCTGGAGATCCTGGCGAAGTGGCTCGCGGGGGTGCTGGAGCACGACGAGGTGCTCCGTCTCGTGATTCCCCACTTCCTGGCGAGGTGCCCGGTTTGCCGGGAACGGCACGAGGAGATCCTACGGCTCCAGAAGGAGGTGGGCCACTGGGACGAGGAGGTCGCTGTCGTGGAGGGCCGGCAGGCCCCGGAGCTCTGGACCCGGCTCGCGGAGCGTCCCTATCCGGAGCAGATCCGCGAGATCGAGGAGGATGAGGATCTCCATGCCTGGGGGCTGTGCCAGCTCCTCCTCCGGAAGAGCCGCGAGGCGAGCTTCAACGATCCCGCCAAGGCGGTGGAGCTGGCGAACCTGGCGCTGCGGGTCGTGCGTCACCTCGGCGTAACCTACGATCCGAACTGGGTGATGGACCTGCGGGCGCGCTGCTTCGCCTATCTCGGCAATGCGCGCCGGGTCCTGGGCGAGCTGCGGAGTTCGGAGGACGCTTTCCTCAAGGCGGAGAGCTGCCTGGCCCGGAGCACGACGGGCAACGTCGAGGTCCAGGCCGAGATCCTGGACCTGAAAAGCTCCCTGCGGCGGGCTCAACGCCGGCTCGACGAGGCCGTGCAGTTGGTGGATGAAGCCCTGTCCCTGTATCGCGAGGCCGGAGAGGTCCATGGGATCGGGAAAGCGCTCCTCCAGAAAGCGAAGATCCTTGAGGACAAGGGAGATCTGGGAGAGGCGATCGATCTGCTCCGTCGATTCGCGGAGGAGGTAGACCGTTCCCGCGAGCCGCAGTTGTTCACCTACGGGCGGTTCAATCTCCTCAGTTGCCTGATCTCAGCGGACCGCTATGAAGAGGCCGAGCAGCTGCTTCCCGAGATCCGAGATCTCTTCCGGGAATCGGCCCAGCCCCTCGACCTCGTCCGGCTCCGCTGGGCAGAGGGCCTGATCGATCTCGGTCGCGGCCGTCTCGGACCCGCCGAGGCCGCCTTTCGGGAGGTCCAGCGAGAGTTCCTGCAACGCGGCATGGGCTACGACGCGGCCTTGGTCTCCCTCGACCTCGCCCGGCTGTACGCGCAGGAGGGCTGCGTCGAGGATCTCAAGCGGCTGGCGTCGGAGCTGATGCCCATCTTCGAGTCCCGCGACGTGCACCGCGAGGCCATCGTGGCCCTGCTGATGTTCCAGCGCGCCTGCGAGGAGGAGCGCCTGACCGTGG
>DASWME010000337.1:0-21897 GCA_036399915.1 Thermoanaerobaculia bacterium | reverse complement strand
CAGGAAGAAGTTGCGCGGCGCCGAGGTGTGCGGCTCCTCCAGGCTCTTGAGCAGGGCGTTGGCCGCCTCCCCGGTGAGGCTCTCGGCGCTGGCGATGACGAAGACCTGCCCTCGCGCCTCGAACGGGGAGACCTGGGCGGTCCTCAGCAGCTCGCGGGTGGCGTCCACCGAGGTCGAGACCTTGAGGTCGCGCTCCAGCACCTGGAAGTCGGGGTGGAACGGCGCCTCCCCCGCCTGACCCGGGCCGGGCCAGCCGATGCGCCGGCAGTGCCGGCAGACACCGCAGGGCCGCGACTCGGGCGGCGCCTCGCAGAGCAGCGTGCGGGCGAGGTCGAGGGCGGCGCGCCGGCGGGCCTCGGCGTCCCCGCCATCGAGGATCACCGAGGGGTAGAGCCGGCCCTGGCGGGCCGAGGCGAGCGCCGCGGGCAGGTTCATGCCTCCGCCTCCAGCAGGTCCGCGAGGGCTTGGCGCACCTGCTCCTCGGTTGCCTGGAGAGGCCCCCGGGAAGGGATGACGCAGAAACGCGCGTCCCTCCGGGCCATTTCCAGGAACCCCTGGCGCACCCGCTCGTAGAACTCCAGCGCCTCGGCGTCCAGGCGGTCCGCGGCGCCCCGCTCCCGACGGGCCAGGGAGTGCCCACGGGCCCGGGCGTCATGGGCCGGCAGGTCGAAGAGGAGCGTACGGTCCGGCTTCCGCCCGCCGGTGGCGAGCCGGTCCACCTGGTCGATCACCGCAAGCGGCACTCCCCGGCCGTAGCCCTGATAGGCCCGCGTCGAGTCGGTGAAGCGGTCGCAGAGCACGTGCTTGCCCTGCCGGAGCGCCGGCTCGATCACCTCGATCAGGTGCTGGCGCCGGCTGGCGAAGACCAGGAGCAGTTCCACCACGCCGTCGACCGCTCCCCACCTGGGATCGAGGAAGACGGCGCGCAGGGCGTCCCCCATCGGCGTGCCGCCGGGCTCGTGGGTGACCACGTGCGGGACGCCCCGTCCGGTGAGCCAGGCGGAGGCCCGCCTCAGGTGGGTCGACTTGCCGCTGCCGTCGAGCCCCTCGAAGGTGATGAACAGAGGCGGCATGGCGGGGGAAAGGTACCACGAAGCACCGGAGGCGCTTGCCCGGGCGCACGCGGCCCGGAAACCGGATACGATAGGGCCGGCGAGATCCTCGCTGGAGAGGGGAGCGCACGCGGGCGGCGGGATATTTGCATGGGTCACCGCGTGATTCGAGCCGTCGGGCACCTTTAAACTTCAGATCGGAGGAGCATTCAATGGCAGCGAAAAAGTCGAGTGCCACGAAATCGGGCGGAGGCTCCAGGGGCGGAGCGGGCAACAGCGCCTTCATGGCTCCGCTGCAGCCGGACGACAAGCTGGCCGCCGTGGTGGGCAGGGACCCCCTGCCGCGCACCGAGGTCACCAAGCGGGTCTGGGACTACATCCGCGAGAACAACCTCCAGGATCCGAAAGACAAGCGGACCATCCGGGCGGACGCGAAGCTGAAGCAGGTCTTCGACGGCAAGGACTCGGTCACGATGTTCGAGCTGACCAAGATGGTCAACGCCCACCTGAAGAAGGGCTGACCGCAAGCCGAGGCCCTGGGGGCGCGGCCATGCTGCGCTCCCGCACGCCTCCCAGCACGTCGCACACCTCAGGTCAGCACCCGGCTCCCGGCCCGAACTCCCTCCGGCGCGTTCTGCGCCGTTCAGGTAAACTCCGCCTGCTCGGGGCGGCCGGGCGGTCGCAAGAGGACAGGTCGATGGAAACCGTCGGTACTCCCCTGCAGTGGGGTTTCTTCTTCGCTTTGATCCTCAGCCTGCTGGCGCTGGACCTGGGGGTCTTCAACCGCCGGGAGCACCGGATCGGGCTGCGCGAGGCGTTCTTCTGGAGCGTGGTCTGGACGGTCATCGCCCTGTTCTTCAACGGGTGGGTCCACTACCGCTTCAGTTCCGAGCCCGGTCTCGAGAAGATCGGCCTCGAGTTCCTCACCGCCTACATCATCGAGCGGTCGCTCAGCTTCGACAACATCTTCGTCTTCATTGTCATCTTCAACTACTTCGCCGTGCCGGCAGAGCACCAGCACCGGGTGCTGTTCTGGGGCATCCTCGGAGCGCTGATCTCCCGCGGCCTCTTCATCGCCATGGGCACGGCCCTGCTGGCCCGCTTCGCCTGGCTGATCTTCGTCTTCGGCGGCTTCCTGGTCTACACCGGGATCAAGATCCTGGTCCAGAAGGAGACGGAAGTCCATCCGGAGAGGAACCCGGTCCTCAGGCTGTTCCAGCGCTTCGTCCCCCTCACGACCCGGTACCACGGCAAGCGCTTCTTCATCCGTGAGGACGGCCGCCTCAAGGCGACCCCTCTGATGCTGGTGCTGGTGGTGGTGGAAGCCACCGACGTGGTCTTCGCCGTGGACTCCATTCCGGCGGTCTTCGGTGTCACCACCAATGCCTTCATCGTCTTCACCTCCAATATCTTCGCCATCCTCGGCCTGCGCGCCCTGTACTTCCTCCTGGCGGGGCTGATGCACAGGTTCCGCTATCTGGGCTTCGGCTTGGGGCTGGTGCTGGTCTTCGTCGGCGCCAAGATGCTGCTCCATGACTGGATTGACATCCCCATCGAGCTGTCGCTCGGGGTCGTCCTCGTCATCCTGGCGGTGGCTATCGCCATTTCCCTGCTCCGCCCGCCGGCGCCGGAGGAGGTGCTCCCCGATCCCACGGAAACCACGGTGGAAGACTTCGAACGCTCCGAGGCGGCGCGCAAGCTGGAGTACAAGGAGTAGGGCCGGTTTGCGTCGCCTCCAGGGGCCGAAGTAGGATCTGCAGCAGAAAAATCGATTTGGAGCTCGCTCTCATGGTGAAGGTCTTCATCCCACGCGAGCGGCGTCCCGGGGAGTCCCGCGTCGCCGCCACTCCTGAAACCGTGCGCCGGATGGCGAAGCTGGGGCTCGAGGTGCTGGTCGAGCGCGGCGCCGGCGAGGCGTCCCTCTTCCGCAACGCCGACTTCGAGGCCGCCGGGGCACGCCTGGCAGCCGATCCTGCCGCGGCGTGGGAGAGCGCCGATGTCGTGCTCAAGGTGACGCCGCCGGGCGCCTTCGAGGGGCTGCCGGGGCACGAGGCCGAGGGGCTCAAGCCGGGCGCGGTGCTGATCGGCCTGCTCGCGCCGCACCGCAACCTGGACATGGTGCGCACCCTCGCCGCGGGCAACGTCACCTCCTTCGCCATGGAGCTGATCCCCCGGGTCACCCGGGCGCAGCCCATGGACGCCCTCTCCTCCCAGGCGTCGATCGCCGGCTACAAGGCCGTGCTCCTCGCCGCCTGGCGGCTGCCCAAGTACTTCCCCCTGCTGATGACGGCGGCAGGCACGATCAAGCCGGCGCGGGTGGTGGTCATGGGAGCGGGGGTGGCCGGCCTGCAGGCCATCGCCACCGCCAAGCGTCTGGGCGCGGTCGTCGAGGTCTCGGACGTCCGCCCGGCCGTCAAGGAGCAGGTCGAGTCGCTGGGCGGCCGGTTCATCGAGCTGCCGCTCGCCGAGAGCGGCGAGGGGCAGGGGGGCTACGCCCGCGAGATGGGCGAGGAGTTCCTGCGCCGGCAACGGGAGATCGTGCAGCGGCACCTGGCGGCGGCCGACGCCGTGATCACCACCGCTCTGGTGCCGGGCAAGCCCGCGCCGCGCCTCGTCACCGCGGATATGGTGCGGTCGATGCGGCCCGGCGCAGTGGTCGTCGACCTCGCCGTCGAGCAGGGGGGCAACTGCGAGCTGTCGCAGCCCGACCGCGAGGTCCTGGAGAACGGGGTCCTGATCCTCGGGCCGTCCAACCTGCCGGCGGCCATGCCCCACGACGCGAGCCTGCTGTACGCGCGCAACGTCTTCGCCCTGCTCCAGATCCTGCTTGACAAGGAGGGGAACCTGGCGCCCGACCTCGGCGACGAGATCGTCGCCGGGACCCTACTGACGCACGCCGGCCAGGTGGTCCACAAGCCCACCGCCGAGCAGCTCCAGCCCCAGGAAGTCCCGGCCTGATGGCCAGGGCCGCCGTCCCGGTTGCGCAGGGTGCGAGCACTGGTGGAACATAGGGTTTCATAGCTCTCAGGATCTGTTGTCTCGTTGGACTGCTGCGAGATCGAAGAAGTCGCCATGGCTGAAGACGACCGCCGCGTCCGTACCCTCGAGGTCGCGGAGCCTGCGCCTCTGCTGGAGGAGGACGGCGGCACGGGCATGCTGCTCGAGCGCCTGGTCCGGGTGCGCTCCACCCTCGACCGCGAGCGGGCGGACGCTCCGGGGCTGGCTGCCGAGCTGCTGTCCCTGCCGCCAGACGCCAGGGAGGAGCGGCTGTGCGGGGACTCCCGCTTCCATACCTGGGGACTCTGCGAGCTGCTGTTGGCGAAGAGCGCCGAGGTGCTGGACGATCCCGCCGCGGCCCGTCACCTTGCCGCCCTGGCGCTCGCCGGCGCGGATCGGCTCGATCCGGACCGGCACGCCGCCGCGGTGGTGGCGGACCTCGAGGCCCGGGCCTGGGCCGCAGCCGGCAAGGCCTGCCTGTGCCAGGGCGACCTGGCCGGCGCGGAGGATGCGCTCCGCTCCGCCGCCTCCCGCCTCGCTCAGGGCACCGGCGACCTCCTGGTGGAAGCGCGCCTGCTGGAGTTCGAGGCCGCCGTGCGGCGCGGCCAGGGGCGGATCAACGAGGCGGCCGCGCTGCTGAAGATGGCGGCGGCCCGGTACGGCGAGATCGGGGATGCCCAGCGCCAGGAGCGCGCGCGCGACGAGAGGGACGCCATCCTGCGCCAGGGGGCCCCCGCCGGGCCTGCCCGGCGATGAGCCGCCCGGATCCGGCGGGCCTTGCAGATTTCTGTGTGGATTCTGGTCCTATCTCTTGAAGGGGGGAGTCATGAAAGAATGGTTCCGGATCGCCTGGTCGGCATCCGTCCGGCGGCGCGCCCGGCGCGTCGCGGGCGTCGTGGGCGCGGCCCTGCTGGCAATCAATCACGGCGACGCCATCCTGCGCGGCGACTTCTCGCCGGCTCGGCTGTTGCGGATGGGGCTCACGCTGATCGTGCCCTACCTGGTCTCGACCTTTTCGAGCGTGGGCGCCATCCGCGAGCTGCGGCGGACCGGCGAGGGGGCTCCGGGGCCCGGGCCCGGCCGGGACCTGGAAGCGCTGGACCGGCTCGCCTCCTGACCGGGAGCCGTCCTCCGGAGGCCCGATGAAGAAGCTCATGCCGCTCCTCCTTCTCCTGCCGCTCGCCGCCCGCGGCGCCTCGGTGCCGGCGCCGAACGGCTCCGGCGGCGCGGTGGCCTCGGCCGATCCGCTGGCCACCGCGGCGGGGCTCGAAATCCTGCGGCAGGAGGGAAACGCCGTGGACGCCGCCGTCGCCACCGCCCTGGCGCTCGCGGTGGTCTATCCCGAGGCGGGCAATCTCGGGGGCGGCGGCTTCGCGGTGGTGCGGATGGGCGGCGAGCTGTCGGCCCTCGACTTCCGCGAGACGGCGCCGGCCCGGGCCCGCCGCGACATGTACCTGGACTCCGCGGGCAAGCCGGTGGAAAACGCCTCGCTGGTGGGCCCGCTCGCCGCCGGCGTGCCCGGCTCCCCCGCCGGGCTCCACGAGCTGCACCGCCGGTACGGCAAGCTCCCCTGGGCGCGGGTGGTCGCCCCCGCCCGGCGCCTGGCCGCCGAGGGCTTCCGCGTGAGCCGCTACCTCCGCGAACTACTGGGCAAGGAGGAGAGCCGCAAGCTCCTCCTGCGCTTCCCCGAGAGCGCGCGGGTGTGGCTCCCCAACGGCGAGCCGCCGGATGCCGGCAGCGTCCTGCGCCTGCCCGATCTCGCGGCGACCCTCGACCGCTACGCCCGGCAGGGTCCGGCGGGAATCGCCACCGGCCCTGTGGCCGCCGCCATCGAGCAGACGTCGCACGCCCACGGCGGCGTGCTCACCGCCGCCGACCTCGCGGCCTACCGACCGGTCTGGCGCACGCCCCTGACCTTCGAGGCCTTCGGCTGGAAGCTCGCCTCCATGCCGCTCCCCTCCTCCGGAGGCGTCATCCTGGGCCAGACTCTCGGCATGCTGGAGCGGCTCGGCTGGGGCAAGCTCCCCCGCTTCGGAGCCGACCGTGACCACCTGCTCGCCGAGGCCCTCCGTCGCTCCTTTGCCGACCGCTTCCTCCTGGGCGATCCGGCGACCACCCGAGCCACCGAGGCGCAGCTCCTCGATGCCGCCTGGATCGCCCGGCGGGCGGAGCAGATCGACGCCCGGCACGCCACGCCCTCCGCCCAGGTGAAGCCCTGGCCGGGGACGGAAGCGGCCGCCGCACCCGCCGCGAGCGGCGAGACCACCCACCTCTCCGTGGTGGACCGCGACGGCAACCTGGTGGCCCTCACCACCACCCTCAACGGCCTGTTCGGCTGTGGCCTCTGGGTGCCCGAGGCGGGCTTCTTCCTCAACAATGAGATGGACGACTTCGCCACCGCGCCCGGCAAGCCCAACCTCTTCGGGCTCATCCAGGGCGAGGCCAACTTGGTCGCGCCCGGCAAGCGGATGCTCTCCTCGATGAGCCCGGTCCTCGCCTGGAAGGGCAGGGAAGCCTACGCCTTAGGCGGGCGCGGCGGCTCGCGCATCCCCACCAGCACGGTGCAGGTGCTGCTCAACCTGCTGGTGGACGGCGATCCCCTCCAAGCCGCCGTCGACCGGCCGCGCTTCCACCACCAGTGGCTGCCCGACCGGCTGGACGCCGAGCCCGACGCCCTCGCGCCCGAGACCCGCGCCGAGCTGGAGCGCCGCGGCCACGCCATCCAGATCAACCCCGCCACGGCCAAGATCCACGCCGTCCACCTGCTGCTGGACGGCCGCGTCGAGGCCGTCTCGGACCCCCGCGGCTCGGGCGTGGGGGGCGTGGTCGATCCCGAATGAGCGGGCCGGCGCACAGGAGGCGCCCCGCGGCGGCCCCTAGCCGACGGCCTGGAGGTCCTCGGCCTCGTCGAGGACGGAGCGGACCATCTCGCCCAGGAGCTGCGGGGAGAACGGTTTCTGCAGACAGATGGGGGAGTCCAGCCCGCCGTCGGACAGCCGCTCGTCGTTGTAGCCAGACATGAAGACGACCCGGGTCGAGGGACGCTCGGCGCGCAGGCGCTGGGCCAGCTCCGGCCCCTTCATCTCTGGCATCGTGACGTCGGTCAGCAGCAGATGGACGGGGCCGCGGTGCAGCCGGGAGATGACGAGCGCCTCCTCGCCCGAGCCCGCCTTGAGCACCCGGTACCCCTTGCTGACCAGGATCTGGTAGAGCACCGTCCGCACCTCCTCCTCGTCCTCCACCAGCAGGATGGTCTCCGAGCCCCGGTCGGACGCGCCAGGCGACGCGCCGCTCCGGACCGCCTCGGCCTCGCGGGTGACGGGCAGGTAGACCGAGAAGCACGCCCCCTGCCCCGGCGCGCTGTTGACGAAGATGTGGCCGCCGCTCTGCCGCACGATGCCGTAGGCCGTCGAGAGCCCCAGCCCCGTCCCCTCGCCCTTGGTGCTGAAGAACGGCTCGAAGACCCGCGCCTGCGTGGCAGCGTCCATGCCGACCCCGGTGTCGGCCACCGTCAGCAGGACGTAGGAGCCCGGCGGCACGTCCGCGTGGGGGGCGGGGTCCTCGCCGGTGACCTGCAGGGGAAGGGTGCGCAGGGTGAGGCGGCCCCCCTTCGGCATGGCGTGGCGGGCGTTGACGGCCAGGTTGACGATGACCTGCTCGATCTGCCCGGGATCGATCTTCACCTTGCCGAGCTCCGGGTGGAGCCCGGTCGACAGGTGGATGTCCTCCCCCAGCAGCCGTTGCAGCATCTTCTCCACCCCCGAGACGACGGTGTTGAGGTTCATCACCTTCGTCTCCATCGGCTGGCGGCGAGCGAAGGCGAGGAGCTGCTTGGTGAGGGCCGCCGCCCGCTGGCCCGCCTCCTTGATGCCGGTCAGGTTGCGGGAGAGCAGCGCGTCCCCGGCAAAGCGCTCGAGCAGCAGGTCGCTGTAGCCGAAGATGGCGAGCAGGCAGTTGTTGAAGTCGTGGGCCACGCCCGCCGAGAGGCGGCCGATGGCTTCCATCTTCTGCGAGTGCAGGAGCTGGCGCTGCAGCATCTTGTTCTCGGCCTCGTCCCGCTTGCGCTGGGCGATGTCGCGGATGGCGACCACCGAGACCTCCTCGCCCTGGAAGAGGTACCGCTTGCCCGCGACCTCGATGTCCACCGTGCCACCGTCCCGCTTGAACCCGATGCTCTCCCGCGTCACCCCTTCGAGGTCCACCTCGCCCGCGACGAGGTCCGCCAGCCGGCAGCCGATGATCTCCTGCGGCTGGTAGCCGAAGATCCCCAGCAGGGCGTGGTTGACCTCCAGGACGACGCCGTTGCGGACGATGGCGATGCCCTCGAGCGTGGCCTCGAACAGAGTGCGGAAGCGCTCCTCGCTGCGCCGGATCTCCTCCTCGGCGGCCCGGCGCTGCTCGATCTCCTGCTGCGCCTTCTCGTAGAGGCGGACGTTCTCCGCCATGGGGGCGATCTGGTTGGCCACCGTGGACAGCAGGTGGATGTCGCTCGCCGGGAAGTAGTCGTCCGGGTCGCGCCGGCCGATCAGCCAGACGCCGATGGTCCTCGCCTGCACGACGAGCGGGATCACCAGCCGCACCCAGCTCCGCGGGGAGCCGTCCGCCGGGCTGGGCGGCAGATAGCGTCCGCTCGTCTCCAGCATCGCCTGGAGGTCCTCCGTCCCCGGCTCCGCCTCGCCGGCCGGCACGGCCTGCGCGTACAGCGTCTCCCTGCCCTCCTCTCCGAAGAGGTAGAGGGCCGACTGGCGAATCAGCAGGGCGGGCAGGATCTCCTCGGCGATGACCCGCGCCAGGACCTCGCGGTCGAAGGCGGTCGGAATGCGCCCGGAGACGAGACCGACGACCTCCTCGGCCGCGTGCTTGACGCCGAAGACGTGCCGGTCCACCAGCGCCTGGAACCGGTCCCGCAGCAGGGGAGTGGCCGTCACGAAGAGCAGCGAGACGATCAGGACGGCCGTCAGGAAGTCCCCCTGGATGGTCTCCCACCGTCCGCTGAGAAAGAAGAAGACCATCGTGTAGGAGGCGAGCAGCAGGACCAGGAACGTGTAGACCCCGAGCAGCCGGTTGGCCCGGAACTCCAAGGCGCCCAGATGGTGCTTGTAGATCGCGTAGATGTAGCCCATCGGCAGGATGGGCATGGACACCAGCGAGATCCCCAGCATGGTGGGATAGAACCAGCGCAGGTCCCGGCCGCTCTGCAGGTCCAGGTGCTGGAACACCAGGAGAAGCACGCCGTTGAACAGCAGGAACGGCACCAGGCCGAGCGTCACGCCGAAGAGCATGATCCGGACGGCGACCTTGGCGGCGGCGGCGGCGGGCAGGAAGAGCCGCAGTAGCAGCAGGCCGATCGACAGGAGGACTCCGGCGATCGTGAACCAGATGTACAGATAGTCGAACCGGTCCAGCAGATGGAAGGCGTCGAGCACCGTCAGCACCACGGTCAGCCCATAGAGCCCACCCAGCAGCGCCGCGCGCTTTCTGGGTCCGAGGAGCGGCTCGGGCAGCACCAGGTGAAGGTGGATCGCGAGCGGCAGGAAAAGCCAGATCACGGCATGGAAGACCACGCAGGATCCCGCCTCGCGGTGCGCGGGGCCGGCGGCGAGCCACAGGGCGGTCACGTAGCCGAACAGGATGAAGACCAGCCACCGCTCGTCACGCGGCCGCAGGAAGATGGCGGCGATCGTCCCCATCAGCCAGAAGATGAGGGGCGAAACCACGGAGAAGGCGATGACCGACAGCTCCACGTAGGGGCGGAGGATCTTCACCTCCTGCACCCGGACCCTGCCGTCGCGGATCAGCTCGACTTCGGCGGTGCCGTCGGGCCTGAATAGATCGGGGATGGCGATGCGGCGATCGTCCAAGAACTCCTGGAAATCGACGCCGCCGACGCGGAGCACCTGGTCCCCCACTGTGAGGCAGCGGCCCTGGGGGTCCTCGCAAGGGTAGGCTGAGACCACTTTCCAATTGATGGAGTCGAGAGTGAAGCCCAGCTCGGGCCCGGCGCCGACGTAGGGGTAGTACAGGCAGGGGAGCAGGACACACAGGCAGACGAGGATCAGGAGGAGATCCACCGTCTTCCACGATGAGCGGTGCCGGGCGTCCATGTTCATGCAGGCGGAAGCTGCGGCCCCCGCTCCACCGCTGCCGGCGGCGGGAGCACCCGCGAAGCCATCCTCAGAAGTCAAGGCTCTGCCTCATGTTATAGCAGGCTTTGGCACCTCCGGTCCACCCGCGGGCGCGCGGCGGCCTCGCCGCGCTCCCGCGGATCCGGGGTCAGGGCCCTTCACGGCAGGGCCGCAGGAGGGTACGCGGTGGTCTGAGAAGTCCGCTCAAGCCGGAGCCGAACTCCCCAGCAGGGAGACCCCCGAAGCCAGGCACCGGTCCAGGCCAGGACCGGAATCTTCCCACACAGCCCAACTCGGCTCCGGCTCCTCGTCCGCCCAGACGCCGAGGTCATCAAGCTGGCTCAGCCGCCGCAACGCCTCGAAGAGGACACTTTTTTCATCGCTCGCTACGAATCTCGAATAGAACTCTCGCATCAACATGTCTTGTCCCTCCTAAGCCGGAGAGGTCATCGCCATTGACGGTCGCTGCTTCAGGAACTCGAATCGGAGCCCGGGAGGCGGAGGGCCGCGCGCGAAGCCCTCGGCCTGTCCTGGAATGCTCAGCGTATCGAAACGTCCCGTGAGCATGTCGAGAGCCTCTCAGGAGTCCTCGGAATTCAGAACCAGAGGATGTCCTTAGTATAGCTCAGTTAAAACAACGAAGTCTCCTGAAATTACGACATGACCGGATTTCTCCTTGGCGCCCGCCTTCACGCCAGCATGAGGGCGGCGGGCTCCTGGATGCCCACCCTCGCGAGCAGCTTGTGCAGCGGCTTCAGGTGGAGATCGAGGAGCCTGGCGACGGGCTCGGGCTCGACGAGCGGAATGCGCGCAAACAGGCCGTGCACCTCGCGCGTCAGCTCGATCAGCTTGAGCGCGCAGTAGCTGACGGCGCCGCTCCTGAAGAGGATCTTCTGCGCTGCGGCGAGCGCCGCGGGCTCCTCGACGAGCGCGGAGAGCCGCACGAACTCCTCGCGCTCGGCGTGACCGGCGGTCAACGCATAGAGGATCGGGAGGTTGTTGTGGCGGCGCTTCCAGTCCGCGCAGGCCGGGGCCTGCAAGGCGTCGGCGAGGTCGTCGTTGACCTGGATGAAGCGGCCCAGGGTACCCCCGAGACGCGCCAGCCCGTCCGCCGTCCCGGCCTCAGCGCCGCCGAGCAGGGCGCCGATGCGGAACGCTGCCGCGAACAGCGGCGGGGTCTTCGACTCGACGACGCGCCAGTACTCCTCCTCGCTGCGCAGCTCCCGCGTATCGAGCTCCTGCCCCCAGCAGGTGGCGAGCGTCATCGCCGCGAAGCTCTCCTGGAGCGCGGCGCGGACCTCGGGCCGCACGGCGGCATCGTCCAGCAGCCGGTGGCCCGCGGCCTGGAAGGCCAGCGCGATGTTGGCCACCGGCCCCGCGCCCAGCCGCCGGTAATCGCCGCGCGGGTCGTCGTCGAGCATGTCGTCGACCAGATGGATGCTCAGGACCGAGCAGAACACCGCCGCGGCCCCCGGCAGGGCGTCTTGCTCGGTGGCGCCGACCGCGCGGCAGGCGGCGACCGGATACTCCCACACCGAGATCCACTCCCGATGGACGGCCCGCTCGACCAGGTCGAGCGCCTGGGGCCAGGAGGAGATCTCAGCAATGCCGCGAATCCGCTCCTTCAATCTCTCGAACCTCATCGTTCCCCCTCTCCTGTCTCGCGCCTCGGCGCAAATGGGGATCCGGGAGACGGTGACGTCTCCCGGATCCCCATGCCGTTCTATCGCCCTATATCTGGTTTGGGCAGGCCGCGTCTACTTCCATTGCCGACCAGGGCGACCAGTCGATGGAATCGGGGCCTGTCGGGTCCCCTCCAAATATACTCTTCAGGTCCTCGAACAGGCTCAGGTTGCGGAGCGCCTGAATGAGGCCGCCCTGTTCGTTCGTGGAAGCAAACCTGGCGTGAAAGTCATGGATCTGCATAGGCGTAGTTCTCCCCTGCGGAGGGATCATCCTCCAGTTGGCCCTACTGTTAAAATTTAAGAAAAAATACAGCGGCGACGGACGGATGACGCGTCGAGGACTTCAGGTCGCGTGGCTTTTCATGGTGATTCCCCCCATTCGCAATAGATAGAAGATTCGATCACAGACTTCAGAACGTGCGCACGTCTGGCCCCATAGTGTGACACGCAATCGAAACCGTGACAACTCCCGCGAACGAAATTTCCTGAACGAGCGTCCGGTCACGGAGCGGAGGGAGCGACGCCGAGCGGCTCGAGCACGCGGGAGCCTTCTGCGGGCGAGTCGCTGGCCCGCAGGAGTTGCGCCAGGTCGCGGCCGGGCAAGGGTTTGAGGAAGAAATAACCCTGCGCGTAATCGATGCCGAGCAGGCGGAGCACCTCGGCGTCCTCGGCCGTCTCCACGGCTTCCATGATGGTCGCGGTGCCGGCGCGCGCCGCCATCTCGGCCGTGCTCTGGACGATGATCTGCTTGAAGGGATCGTGGGCAAGGCCGCGGCAGAACGTGCCGGAAATCTTGAGAAAATCCGGATGCAGATCTTGGAATAGGTTGAGATTCGAAGAGCCTTCCCCAAAGTCGTCCAGCGCGATGCGGAAGCCCCGCTCGCGCAGCCGCTGCAGGGTGGAAGCGAAGGCCCTGGGATTGACGATCGTCTGCTGCTCGGTCAGTTCCAGGACCATGTCCTTCTCGTCCATGCCCGCCGACCGGACCTCGTCGCAGAGCCGCGCGGCGAAGTCGGGGTTGGTCAGCGAACGGGGCTGGACGTTCAGGAAGGTGGTCACCGCGTTGCCGAGCTGCTTCACCTCGACCAGGGCGGCGCGGACGCAGATCATGTCCGCCTCGAAGAGCAGCTCCTTCTGCGCCGCGTAGGCCAGGAAGACCGCCGGGCTGCCCAGGACCGACCGGGCCGGCCCGCGCGCCAGGCTCTCGACGCCGAAGACCTCGAACCGCGGAGATCCCCCGTCGCGCAGCTTGACGACCGGCTGCAGCACGGCGCGGATGGGGTGGGCCGCCATGAAGTCCTCGAGGAGCTCGACCTGCTGCACCTCGCCCTCTCCTTCCGGGGCGGCGCCAGCGGGGAGCAGCGCGGTGCGGCGTTCCATCAGGAAGCCGCGCAGCCGCGACAGCCCTTCCGACTTCTCCAGCACGGCGGTCACGCCCAGCACCGAGCACAGGTCGCGCACCGCCTGGTCGACGTAGCCGCTCAGCACGTAGACCGCGGTGTCGGGGAAGTTGGCGGTGACGAAGCGGACCAGGCGCATGCCGTCCAGGCCGCCGAGCTGCGACACGGAGAGGTCGGTGACGACGACGTCGAAGCGGAAGCAGCGCAGCAGCGCCTCGGCGGCCTCGATCTCCCGGCAGGTGGTCAGCTCGAGACCGGGCAGCCGCAGGCAGGCCGCCAGCGTGTCGACCACGATCGACTCGTCGTCGAGGATCAGTACGCGAAGCACGGCGTCAGTGATCTCCTCCCGCTGCCCAGCTCGATCCCGCGGAAACGCACGCTCTCTCCGCCGTTACGCCTCCGCGGAAAACTGGTGTCCAGCAACGAATAAAATCTGCTGGAGGGTAGCCTGGGGGGACCCGGAAGTCAACCGCCGACCCGCGGACTGTTCCGGAAGCGCCGCGGAGCGTTTCGCCGCGCCTCCGGACCGGTCCGGGCCGTCCTGGAAGACTCTACCGAGCCCGCGGAGCAGTCCGTGAACCTCCCGGAGTGCTCCGCGGCGCTTCCGGAGGACTCCGGAACCCTTCGCGAGCATTCCGCCGGTCTCGCGGAGCGCTTCGTGACGCCTCGTGATCCCTCCGGAGCCTCTCCAGAGGACTCCGGGGGCGGTTGGGAGTGGTCCGCCGGACCCGCGGAGCCTTTGGAGTTACGGCTGCACCACCCGCCCCGTTCGCAGGAACCACAGCTCGAACCGCGGCGCCTCCTCAAGCTCCAGCGCCTCCTGGACCGCCCGCGCGTACGTCGTCCCCTGCAGAGCGTAGACGGCCGCGCGGCTGGCGATCTCTTCATCGGTCTCGGCCTCGTCCGTCTTGTAATCGGCGACCACCATCCTGCCGTCCCCCGGATCGCGATAGAGCAGGTCGATCGCGCCCGTGACGACGCCGACCGGCGCGTGCTCCCCGTCTCCGGGCGGCAGGAGGACGGGCAGCTCGCGGGCGAGGATGTGCTCCTGCAATCTCCTGAAGCGGTCCAGGAGAGGGCTCTTCACGAAGGTGTCGAGGAGGGACTCGGCCAGAGGGAGGGCCTGGTCCAGCTCGTCGCCTTCCACCAGGGCCGCGAGATAGGCGGGGAGGAGCTCCCGACGGCGGTGGAGCTCTCGAGAAGGATCGGCGGCGAGGTCCCACTCCTCCAGAGCCCGGTGGACGGCTCCCCCGGCGGCCAGGGCGGCGGCGCGGTCCACGGCCGGGCGGCGGGCCTCCCGCTCCCCGAGGCGCTCCGCCTGCTGCTCGCGCAGGAGGGCGTGGGCTTCCTCCGAGGCGGCGGCGCCGAAGCGGCGGGCCATGCGGGCCCCGGCCCTCTCCCGCTCCTTGCGCAGGGCGGCGGAGACGAGGGCGATCTCCTGCGGTCCGGGCAGGGACGGCCGCTCAGGCTCGGCGGCGAGCCGCGCCTCCCCTGCGGGCCGCAACGCGATGAACTTCCAGAGGGCGCCGGTGGGGTCCGGGACGCTCCAGCGAGCGCGGTCCGCCGCCCCGAGCGCCTCGTTCCACAGCGCGGGGAGGCTCCCGGGCAGTGGGCGGCGCGAGAGGAGGAGGTCCACGTGCCGGCGGGCCTGATCGGCGGACATGGGCGCCACCTCCTCCGGCCAGACGCCGGCGAGGACGAGGCGGTCCTTGGCACGGGTCATGGCCACGTAGAGGAGGCGCACCCGCTCGGCGGCCTCGACCTCGCGGCGCTCGGCGTCGAGGAGGTCGAAGCCCAGCGTGGAGGCTCCGAAGAGCCGGTACTCCCAGCCGCCGCCGTGGCGGCCGGCCTCGGTGCGGGGCCGGTCGCCCTGGGGGAGCTTGTGGAGCTGGGCGAGATAGACGTGCTCGAAGTCGAGCCCCTTGGCGCCGTGGATGGTGAGGACGTGGACGGCGTCCTCGGCGGCGTCCTTGGGCCTCCCCTCCTCAGCCTCGCGGGCCTCGGCCACGCTACGGCGCAGGGCGCGCAGGATGGCGGTCACGTCGCCGCCGCCGTCCTCGACGGCGGCGAGGAGCTGGCGGAAGAAGCGCTCGAGGTTGGCCAGCCGGTAGGGGCCGAGGTAGCGGGCGGCCTCGACGGCTTCCACGAGGGTGAGCCGGCGCAGGCGCTCGACGAAGAGGTCCGCCGGCTCGGTCTCGAAGCAGCGGCGCAGCACGGCCAGGTGCTCGACGGCGGCGAGGAGGTTCTTCTCCCAGCCGCGGACCCGGTCGAGGCCGGGGACGTCCCGCGGCACGGCGCGGGCCGCCTTCTCGACGGCCTCGCGGAGCGCGCCGAGGGCCGTGGGCGAGGGACCGCGCAGCTCGGTCATCAGCCGCGGGAACTGCCGGTTCCAGAGGGGGATCAGAGCGGCGTCGGGCACGCCGGCCAGGGAGGAGCGCAGCACGGTCAGCAGCGCCAGGTGGTCGCCCGGATCGAGCACGGTGCGCACCAGGGCGGCGGCCTCGATGACCTCGCGGCGGCGGTAGTAGTGCTTGTCGCGCCCGACCACGAAGGGCACCCGCGCCCGGCGCAGCCCCTCCAGGTAGAGGTCGAGGTCGCCGGTGCTGCGCAGGAGGACGGCGATCTCCTTCCAGGCCACGCCGTGCTCCTCGTGGAGGGCGCGGATGTCGGCGGCCAGGGCGGCGGCCTCGATCCCGGCGGCGTCCACCGCCGGCGTGCGCCCGCGGCCGCGCTCGGCGGCGTCTTTCCAGGAGACCCAGTGCTCGACGGCAGCCCAGCCGGCCGGGCCGCCGCGGACGAAGCCGGCATCGCCGCGTCGGCGGTCGCAGGGGAGCAGCGGCTCGAAGGGGGGCTGGACGCCGGGCCGCTCCCGCATCACGGGCTCGACGATCCGCGCCACCTCTTCGAGGACGGCCGGCACGGAGCGGAAGTTCTCGACCAGGGACATCGCCTCGCCGCCGGCCGCGAGCACCCGGGCGACGAAGCCGTCGTAGGCCTTGAGGTCGGCGCTGCGCCAGCCGTAGATGGACTGCTTGGGGTCGCCCACGAGGAAGAGGCCGGGGCGCTCCCCGGCGGGGCCGTCGAGGGCGATCCAGCGGAGGATCTCGCACTGGACCTGGTCGGTGTCCTGGAACTCGTCGACGAGGAGCTGGTCGATCCGCCGCCGCACCTGGCGCCGCACCTCGGCGTGGCGGGCGAGGAGCGACTCGGCGGCGGTCAGGAGGAAGTCGAAAGTGGCGATGCCCCGGGCCAGGAACTCGCGCTCGATCCCGGCCAGCAGGGGGAGGAGGGCGCGCCGCCCGTGCTCCAGGAGGTCGGGGTCGAGGCTCGCCAGGTGCTCGACGAGCCGGGAGAGGTCGCCGGCGGCGGCGGCGAGGTCCGCCTGGACCTCCCCGAAGAGGGCCGCCTCGGTGCCTTCGAGGTCCTTGCGCCAGTTCTTCAGGTGATCGGCGAGGCTCTGCGGGAGGAGCTCGGTCACCCACTCGATCAGCGTCTCCAGGGCGACGCTTTCCCTTCTTTCGAGCCGGTCGATCAGGGTCCCGAGGGCCGCTTCGATCTTCTTGGCGTTGGGGACCCTGCCGCGCAGCCGGGGAGCGATCAGGCCGTGGACGGCCCGGCAGGCACCCCTAAGCCGGCGGCGCAGCTCCCGCAGGCGCTCCGGCGCGAAGGGGTCCTCGCCCAGGGCGGCGGCGGAGAAACCGCCTCTCTTCAGCAGCTCGGTCAGCGCCTCGACGATCTCCGGCGGACCGAAGCCGCGGGAGGCGAGGGTCAGCAGATGCGGATCGCCCGGGTCGCCGTAGGCGTCCCGCAGGGCGTCCTCCACGGTCTCGCAGACGAGGTCTTCCACCAGCCGGCCGTCGGCGTCGATGACAAGGTCCGGGTGGACGCCCGCCTCCAGGGGGTGATCGGCCAGGAGCCCGCGGCAGAAGGCGTGGATGGTGCGGACGGCCAGGCGATCGAGCGTGCCGAGGAGGGCCCGCGCGCGCCGGGACCGCTCGGGGGGCGGCGGCAGGAGCGAGGCCTCGAGCCAGCCGGGCGCCTCGCCGCCGGTGGCGAGGCGGGTCAGCTCGCGGGCGGCGCGGCCCGCCATCTCGGCCGCCGCCGCCTCGGTGAAGGTGATGGCCACGACCCGGTCCAGCACCTCGGCGGCGATGCGGTCCGGAACCACCTCCTCGCGCCTCGAGGGGTGGGCGGCGGCCCGCGCCGCCAAGCGCCCGACGGTCTGCTCCCAGCCGGCGCCGAGGCTCCAGGCGAGGAGCCGGCCGATCAGGGTGGTGGTCTTGCCCGTGCCGGCCCCCGCCTGCAGGATCAGCGGGGCGTCGAACCGGGTCTGCGCGGCGCGCCGGGCGTCGCGGTCGCGCTGGCGGAGGAGGGCTTCGGTCATTCCCGCCCCCACAATCTCCACACCCGCAGCAGCGCCTCCTCCGCGGGAGCGGGCTGGGCCTCGCCCTGGCGGGTCCACTCGAAGAGGCGCTGGCGGGAGCCGGAGTCCCCCCGCAGGCAGGCCTCGGCCACGGGGCAGAAGCCGCAGCGGCCGGGCTCCTTGCGGCCGTCCACGTCCACCAGGCGCGGGAAGAAGCTGCCCGCCTCCCAGGCGCCGAGCACGGCCTCGGACGCCCTGGCGAACGCCTCGGCGAAGTCGTGGTCTCCCGTGGCCACGGAGAACTCCCTCTCCCCGTCGTCCAAGCCGGGACGGAGGAAGAGGTAGCGTCCCATGGACTCCCCTTCGGAGCCGAGCAGGTAGGCGACGGCCTGGAGATGGGTGCCGGAGCGCACCCGCTCGAGGAAGTGGCGGCGGCGGACCTCGGGCCGGCGCGCCCGCGAGATGGGACGGCCGGTCTTGTAGTCGGTCCACACCACGAGGCCGCCCACGCGGTCGACCCGGTCGGCCTTGAAGAGCACGCGGCGGAGGGGGCCCGGCACGTGCACGTCGCCCACGTCCAGCTCGCCCTCGGCCTCGGTGGCGAGCACGGGCACGGCCCCGCCGGACCAGTCCATGTCGCGCACCGTCTCCAGCATGGGCAGGGCGCGTCGGGCCAGGGCCCGGGCGAGGCCGGGCAGGCGGACGCCGTCCTCGGCCAGGAGCCGCTCGGCTTCCTCCCGCACGGCGCGGACAACCGCCACCTCGTCGGGCCAGGAGACGGGGACGGGAGTGAGCCCCTGGATGCCCCGCACCCCTTCGCGGCCGGGCGGGCGGGAGATCCGCTCCAGGGTGGCGTGCACGACGTTGCCGAGGAGCACGGCGTCCACGCCGGGAAGGGCCGACAGCGGGTCGGGCGTGGGCTCGATGCGCAGCAGGCGCACGAGGAAGAGCTGCCAGGGGCAGGCGGCCAGGTTCTCGAGCTGGGTGACGTAGAGGTCGCGCAGCCGCGGCTCCCCCTCGGCGCCCGGCAGGCGGCCGATGAAGCCGAAATAGGGGCCCAGGCGGGACCGCGCCGCCCGCCCCGCGGGGGTGCGCAGGTCGGGGTCCATCTCCTCCAGCACCGCGACGCGCGCGGCGGCCAGCCGGTCCGGCCGCAGGTCGAAGACGGGGGGAAGATCCGAGCGGGCTTCCTCGATCGCCAGGGGCAGCACGCGGCCGAACCAGCGCCGGGGGGCGTGCAGGCCCGCCAGGATCGCGTGCTCGACGGCGGTGCGGGCCCCGAGCAGCGGGCCGGCCGCGGGCAGGGCCCAGAGCGGCGGCGCCTTGCCGACCTCGATCCGTTGCCGCAGCCGCTCCACCAGGGGCGACGGCGAGAGGGGCCGGGCGTCGTCGTCCGCCGTCTGCCAGGAGAGGGTGACGGCCGGGCTCGCCGAGAGGAGCTGGACGAAGAGGTAGCTCTCCTCGTCGAACCCCGAGCGCTTGACGGGCACGTCGGGCAGGACGCGCTGGAGGACGCGGCGGAGGTCGTCGGGCAGCAGGGGATCCTCGCGGATGCCGCGCGGGAAGACGTCGCGGTTGAGCCCGGCCACGAAGAGGTGGTCGAAGGTCCGCCCGCGGGCCTCGGTGACGGAGAGCACCTGCACGCCGCCGCCGCCGCCGCCCAGCGCCGAGGCGCCGGCCGGCTCCAGCAGGTCTCGCAAGAGGAGGCGCAGCTCGTCGGGCGCGAGGCGCAGGCGGGGCGGAGCCTGCCGTTCCAGCTCTTCGACCGCCGCGAACACGGGCCGGCTCTCCTCCGCCGCCGCATCCCAGCCGAGGTCCGCCGCGAGGAGCGCCCGCAGCCGCGCGGCATGCCCGCCGGCCGGGGCCTCGGTCGGCCAGGCGGCGAGCCGCTCGCGGGTGCGCCGGGCGGCGTGGACGGCGGCGCGGATCAGGGCGCCCGCGACCCGGCGGCGGCGGGCGTGGGCCTCGTTGCGCTGGCCCCCCTCCTCGTCCTCGGGGACCTCCTCGGGATCGGCCTCGCCTCTCGTCCTCAGCCCGAGCCGGATCGGCAGCGGATAGGAGCCGTCGCGGAGCACCTCGTCGAGGCGCAGCTCGGCCACGTCCCGCAGCCGCCCCGCTCCCAAGGCGTAGAAGGCCAGCCGGAGATCGACCCACCCCCCTCCCCCTGACAGGGGGAGGGCCGGGGAGGGGGTTCCCCCCGGCAGCGCCGCCACCGCGTCCAGCCAGCGGTCGGAGGGGACCGCCTCCCCCTGGCGGAGCACCTCCAGGAACGCCTGGATCCGGCGGCCGGCGGGCTCCAGAGCGCCGCGCTCGCCCACGCCCGAGAAGGGGATGCCGAGGCGGTGGAAGTGGCGGCGGAGCGGGAGCCGGTAGGACCCGAGGTCGCGCGCCACGACGCCGATCCCCTCGGTGCGGGCGCCGCCGTCCAGCAGGGCGCGGACGCGGCGGGCCAGCTCGCGCGTCTCGGCTTCGGCCCCTATCGCTTCGAAGGCCTCGATCTGAGGGGCTCCGCCCGCCATGGCCGGCGCCGTCTCGGCCCGGGCCGGCGGCGCCCCGACGCGCTCGGCGAAGCGCCGGGTGAAGGCTTCCTCCGGGCCGTCGCCGTCGGCCCTGAGAGGACGGTCCAGGATCAGCCAGGCGCCGCAGCGGCGGAGCAGGGCCTCGATCAGGTCGGCGGCGACCCCGGTGGCGTCGGCGAAGCCATGGATCAGCACCGCGCGGGAGGTCAGGGCGGCCTCGCCTCCGGTCTCCAGGACCTCCGCGGCGCGCCGCAGCAGGGTCGAGGTCCGGCCGATCCCGAGCTCGCGCATCCAGCCCTCGGCGCGGGCGGCGGCGCGCACCAGGGCGCGGGCGCGCTCCACCTGGGCGGGGCTCGCCACCAACGGACCGTCGCTCGCCAGCGCCTCCTCGGCAGCGTCGGCGTGGACCGGCTCGAGGCCGGCATCGATGAGGTCCCGCAGGGTACCGACCGCAGCCGCGAAGCCGTCCACCAGCCCCTCCAGGCCGCGCCGCAGCGAGGGCTCGGCGCGGGCGGCCCGCTGGGCGAGGACGGCGAACAGCGGCGCGCCCTGCGGGACGGTCTCGCCGGCGCGCTCCAGGACCTCGGCCGCGAGCCCGAAGAGCGTCTGGATGGCGATGCCGGCGGCGGACCGCCCCCGCCGGCGGACGATGGCGGCCCCCAGGTGGAGCCGCAGGCTGCGGGACGGCACCACGACCCGCACCGGCCGGGCGAGCAAGGCAGGGTTGCCGCGAGCCTCGGCCAGGAGCGAGTCGAGACGCTCCAGGAGCACCGCCTCGGCGGCGCGGGCTCCACGGGTGATCAGGACCCGGCCGGGAGGGCGAGGCGGCGCCGCGGGGGCGTCGAACAGGCTGAGCTGTAACGGCACGGAATAAGGATACCGCGCCGCCCGGGCTGGGGATAGGCCGTTCCTACGCTCCCGCCGCCGCCGAGGTCTCGACGCCGCCCCGCTCGAGCTCCTGCTCCTTGTACTGGAGCAGGTAGAGACGGTAGTAGATGCCGCGCAGGGCGAGCAGCTCCTGGTGGGTGCCGTACTCGCGGACCTCCCCCTTGTGCAGGACCAGGATGCGGTCCGCCTTCTGGATCGTCGACAGGCGGTGGGCGATGACCACGCTGGTGCGCCCCACGAGCAGCCGGTCGAGGGCCTTCTGGATGAGCTGCTCGGTCTCGGTGTCGATCGAAGAGGTGGCCTCGTCGAGGATCAGGATGCTGGGATCGAAGGCCAGGGCCCGCGCGAAGGCGATGAGTTGCTTCTGCCCCACGGAAAGCCCCGCCCCCCGCTCCTTGACCGTGGAGTCGAGGCCGCCGGGCAGGCGCTCGATGAACGGCAGGGCGTGGACCTCCCGCGCCGCCCAGCGCACCCGCTCGTCGTCGATCGACTCCTCGCCCAGCCGGACGTTGGCGCCGATCGAGCCGGAGAAGAGGAAGACGTCCTGGAGCACCATGGCGACGCTGCGCCGCAGCCGGGGGAGGTCCCACTCGCGCACGTCGACGCCGTCCACCCGCACCGACCCCGAGTCGACGTCGTAGAAGCGCAGCAGGAGGTTGGCGAGGGTGCTCTTGCCGGCGCCGGTGTGGCCGACCACGGCCAGGGTCTCGCCCGGACGCACTCGGAAGGAGATCCCCTTGAGCACCGGCTCGCCTTCCTTATAAGAGAACCACACGTCGTCGAACTCGATCTCGCCGCGCACGGCATCCGGCCGGTACGCCGGCGAAGGCGTGGCGATGGTCACCGGCGTGTCGAGCAGCCGGAAGAT
>DASWME010000336.1:0-2789 GCA_036399915.1 Thermoanaerobaculia bacterium | reverse complement strand
GGCGTCGGCCTGCCGGATCTTGATCTGCAGCAGGGCCGTCTCGGTGCCGGAGAGCCGCTCGCGGGTGCGCCGCGAAGACCGGGCGTGGCTCGCCCGCTCCTTGGCGAGGTCCTGGTCGATCTCCGACTCGATGATGTCGTGGCGGGAGAAGATCAGCGCGTCCTTCTTCTGGAACTGGCGGGCGTTCTCCAACTCGACCCGCGCCATGGCCGCGTCCTTCTCCAGCTTGCGCACCTCGGAGAGGCCCGAGATCCGCTCCTTCTCCATCTGCAGCCGGGCTTCCCGCAGGTCGTCCTCGGCGTCGACCAGCCGCTTCTCGATGGCGCTGGGATCGAAGCGGATCACCACCTCCCCCTTCTTCACCCGCGAGCCGTCGGGCGCGATCCAACCGATGCGGAAGGGCCCCGGAACCCCCACGGGCACGGTGATGGGCGTCGCGTGCACGGCCTGCAGGTTTCCCGGCGCCGGCACGCGGCGCACGAAGTCCTGGGGCTCGACCCGCACCGCCGGCACGCCGCTCTCCCCCGGGCGGGCCAGGGGCAGGAACGCTCCGAGGGCGATCAGGACCGCCAGGGCGCCGGCGCCGAGCCCAAGGCGCGAGGCCTTCATCGCCGTCATCGCTCCTCCTCGTCCGCGAGGTCGCGGCGGGAGATCCGGTCGCCCGGCTTGAGGCCGCTCTTGATCTCCACCAGCCGGTCGTTGCGCCGCCCGAGCGCGGGCCGCACCTCCTCGTTGCCCCAGCCCGTCTTGCGGTAGACCACCGGGCCGCCGGGCCGGTTGAACACCGCCTCGGCGGGCGCCACCAGGGCCCTGGCGACGCGCTCGATCTCCACCGTGCCGGTGAAGCGCATGCCGGGGCGCATGCGCTGCGGATCCGTGCGGTCGAGGTCGATCCCCAGCTTCACCACCTTGAGCGGGTCCACCTCCGAGCGGCTGCGCACCGCGCCGCCGATCGACCGCACGCGGCCGGTGAACACGTCGTCCGGATGGGCGTCGAGGCGCAGGGTCACGCGCTGGTCCACGGCGACGCGGCCAGCGTCCGCCTCGTCGATCTCGCCCTCGGCCCGCATGGTCCGCAGGTCCGGGATCTCGAGCACCCCCTGCCCCCGCCAGCAGGAGTCCCCCACCTTCTTCTTCTCCCCCTGACCGTCGGCGATGTAGACCACCGTGCCGGCCCGCGGCGCCGTCACGGTCATGCGGCGGATGGCGTCCTCCATCTCCCGCACGCGGGCGGCGGCGCGGTCGCGCCGCTTGGCCAGGGCCGCGGTCCCGGTGCGCCCCTGGAGGGCCTGCAGGCGGAGACGCTCCTTCAGATAGGCGATCTCGCGGTTGGCGAGCGCCAGGTCCTCGCGCGACTTGGCCAGCTCCTTGGACGCCACCAGCTCCGGCGGCACGTCCACCTTGAGCGAGGCGCGCCGCTGCCGCGCCTGGGCCTCGGCGAGCTGCAGCTCGTCCTGGCGGCGGGAGATCTCCAGGTTGGTCTGGCTCTTCTCCAGCTCCTTCTGCGCCGAGTCGCGCTCGGCCACCTTGTCGAGCAGCTCGCGCTCCAGCTCCGAGGTGTCGAAGCCGAGCACCGGCTGGCCCGCCTGGACCTGCATGCCTTCAGGGGCCATGAAGGCGATCTTGTAATCCCAGACGTTCTCGATCTGCGGCGGACCGATCCGCACCGACTGGACGGAGGAGAGCGTGCCCGCGACCGGCACACCGATCACCAGGTCGTCCCGCCGCACCTCGACCCAGTCGCCATCGGCCGAGGCCGCGGCCCGCCCGGCCACCAGCCACAGGCAGACGGCCAGCGCGAGCAGCGCCGCGCCGCTCGCCGCGAACCGCGCGAAGCGCCGCTGCCGGGGGCTCATCCGCTCCTCCCGTCGCGGGTGCGCAGGCGCGTGCCTTCCTTCAGGCCCGACTCGACCACGCACCGGGTGGCGGCGCAGGGCCCGAGCCGCACCTCGGCGCCGCCGCCGCCGGCGAGCAGGGCCCGCGGCCGGGCTCCGGAAAGGTCGAGCGCCGCCCGCGGCACGAGCAGCGCGTCCCGGACCTCCGGCCCCAGCACCTCGACCCGCACCGACATGCCGGGGCGCATCCGCCGCGGGTCCGACTTCTCGAGAGCGATGCGCACCGGGAAGTAGCGCAGCAGCGCGCTGCGCTTCGACTCCCGCGCCACCGGCGAGATCTCCATCACCCGGCCGCGGTAGGTCACGCCGGGATAGGCGTCGAGCGTGCAGAGCACCTCCATGCCGGGCGCGATGCGGCCGTCGTCCACGTCGGAGAGGTTGGCCACCACCATCATGGAGGAGAGGTCCGGCAGGCTCGCCACCGCCATTCCAGGCCATACGGTGTCCCCTTCCTGGAACTTGCGCGCCTCCCACGGAAGGTCGCTGACGAGCACCATGCCGTCGCGCGGGGCCTGCACGGTGAGGACCTCGATGGCTTGCTCGGCGGTGCGGATCTCGCGCCGCGACTTCTCGAGCGAGATCCCCTTGATCTGGACGTCCGCGGCGCTCCCCTTCCGCTGGGCCGCCAGCTCCTCCTGCGCCTTGGCCAGCTCCGATTCGGCGCGCTTCAGGGCGAGCTGCCGCTCCTGATACTCGCGCAGCGAGAGGAGGTCCCGCGGCACGGCCGCGGCGATCCGCGCCTTCTCCACCTCCGAGCGCGCCTTCTCCACCTGAAACTTCTTCTCGGCCGTGCTCGTCTTCGACTCGGCCTGGGTGCGCTCGAGGTCGCTGCCCGCGTCGGAAGCCTTGAGCCGCTTCTCCTCAAGATCGGACGCGAACTGCGAGTTGTCGAAG
>DASWME010000335.1:0-21138 GCA_036399915.1 Thermoanaerobaculia bacterium | reverse complement strand
CCGGATGGTAGTCGAAGACGTACTTGTGGGTCGTCGCCGCATAGACGAGATAGCCGCCCGTCGTGTGCAGCACGCCCTTGGGCTTGCCGGTCGAGCCCGAGGTGTAGAGGATGAACAGCGGGTCCTCCGCGGCCATCCACTCCACCGGGCAGGTCGAGCGCTGCTTGGTGGTCTCCTCCTCCAGCCACAGGTCCCGCTCCGGCCTCATCGGCACGTCCTTGTCCGTGCGGCGCACCACGAAGACCTTCTCGACCAGCGAGAGGCTCTCGATGGCCTGATCGACCATATTTTTCAGGGGAATGCGCTTGCCGCCGCGCAGCCCCTCGTTGGCTGTGAGCACCACCCGGCAGCCGGCGTCGAGGATGCGGTCGCGCAGCGACTCGGCCGAGAAGCCGGCGAAGACCACCGAGTGGACGGCGCCGATCCGGGCGCAGGCGAGCATGCTGTAGGCCAGCTCCGGCACCATGGGCAGGTAGATGCAGACCCGGTCCCCCTTCTTCACGCCGTGGGCGAGGAGCACGTTGGCGATGCGCGCCGTATTGTGCTTGACCTCGCGGTAGGTGATGAAGCGGTAGTCGCCGGGCTCGTCGCCGGCCCAGATGATGGCCGTCTCCTCGCCCCGGGTGGGCAGGTGGCGGTCCACGCAGTTGTAGCAGGCGTTCAGGCGCCCGCCGGAGAACCAGGCGAAGTCCACCTCCTCCACGTCCACGTCCATGATGTTCCGCGGTGGATGGAACCAGTCGACGATCCCGGCCTGCTCGCGCCAGAACTCCTCCGGCACCTCGATGGAGCGGCGGTACATCTCCTGATATTCCGCGAGGCTCTTGACGTAGGCACGTTCGGCGATGTGGGGCTTGACGGGAATCATGGGGCGGCTTCCTCCGGATGGGGCGCAACTCCTTGAGGAGAGGGATTCTATACCCGGACCGGACGTTGGGTTGACTGACCTGAGCCTGCTAGAGCAGGTCGTCCAGCGACTCCCCCGCTCCCCTCTCCTCCGGCTCCTGCCCGCGCCAGAAGATCCGCGCTCCTCGGGCTCCGCCCAGGGTGGCGCGGTCCTCTTCCACCCGGATCCAGGCCCCCTCGCGCAGGCCCACGACCGGCGTCTCATTCTCCTCGTGGAACTGCCGGAGGCGCTCCTCGCGGGTCTCGCCCATATGGGTGGAGCCAGGGTCCGGGTCGAGGTAGTGGGGGTTGATCTGGAACGGGACCAGCCCCAGGGCCGTGAAGGAAACGGGCTCGACGATGGGCATGTCGTTCGTCGTCTTGATCGTGGGCGCGGCGATGTTGGTGCCGGCGCTGCTGCCAATGTAGGGCATGCCGGCCAGGGCGCGTTCGCGGAGGAGGGGGAGGAGCCCGGAGTCCTGAAGGGTCTTCAGGAGCCGGAACGTGTTCCCCCCGCCGGTGAAGACCGCCTCCGCCTCCCGAGCGGCCCGCTGACCTGCCGCGTCCGCCGTAAGGGTCGAGACCTCGACGCCGATCGCCGCCAGCCGCTCCCGGGCCTTGGCGCCGTACGCTTCCCGGTCGTGGAGCGCGAAGGGGGCGAAGACGAGCCGGCGGACCGGTCCCAGGAAGCCGTCGATCTCGGAGAGGACGTGGTCCAGGAACCCCTGGCCGTGGTTCGTCGAGTTGCTGATCAGCAGCAGCCTGCGCGGCATCGTCTCCCCTTTCCGGACCCCGGGAATCCTATGTCAGTCCGCGGCGGACGGCAGCGCCCTGGAATTCGCGAGGGCGGACGAAACCGGAGAGGGGTAGAAGGGCTTGGCGGAGGGGGTGGGATTCGAACCCACGGGCCGCGTGAACGGCCGGCGGTTTTCAAGACCGCTGCTTTGAACCGCTCAGCCACCCCTCCGGTAAGGCTTGCAACAGCTTACTTCGGCGCGGTAATCCGCTCCAGACCCCCGGTGTAGCGGCGCAGGGGCTCCGGGATCACCACCGAGCCGTCCTCCTGCTGGCAGTTCTCCAGGATCGCGATCAGCGTGCGGCCGACCGCCAGGCCCGAGCCGTTCAGGGTGTGGAGCAGCCGGGGCCTGCCGCCTCCCGCGGGACGGTAGCGCAGGTTCGCCCGCCGGGCCTGGAAGTCCTCGCAGTTGCTGCAGGAGGAGATCTCCCGGTAGGCCTGCTGGCCGGGCAGCCAGACCTCGAGGTCGTAGGTCTTGGCGGCGGCGAAGCCCAGGTCCCCCGTCGAGAGGGTCATCACCCGGTAGGGTAGCTCCAGGATCTGCAGCACGCGCTCGGCATGGTCCGTCAGCTCCTCCAGGGCGCCGTAGCTGGTCTCGGGCGTCGTGAGCTGCACCAGCTCGACCTTTTGGAACTGATGCTGGCGGATCAAGCCGCGCACGTCCTTGCCGTAGGAGCCGGCCTCGCTGCGGAAGCAGGGGGTGTAGGCCGTGTAGCGGACGGGCAGGCGGTCTTCGTCCAGGATCTCGTCGCGGTGCAGGTTGGTGACCGGCACCTCGGCGGTGGGGATCAGGTAGTAGGGATGGCCCTCCAGGTGGAAGAGGTCCTGCTCGAACTTGGGGAGCTGGCCGGTGCCGATCAGCGTCTCGCGGTTGACGATGAACGGTGGCAGGACCTCGGTGTAGCCGTGCTCGCGGGTGTGGAGGTCGAGCATGAGGTTGATGAGGGCCCGCTCGAGCAGGGCGCCCGCTCCGAAGTAGGCCGTGAAGCGGGCGCCGGTGACCTTGGCGCCGCGCTCGAAGTCGAGGATGCCGAGCGCCGGCCCCAGGTCCCAGTGGGCCTTGGGCGCGAACTCGAAATCGCGGGGGACACCCACCGTGCGCTCGCAGCGGTTGGCGCTCTCGTCCCTGCCCACCGGCGCGCTCTCATGCGGCAGGTTGGGCAGCGTGTGCTCGATGGCCAGCATCTCGGGCTCCAGGGTCTGGAGGCGCGCCTCCAGCTCCTCGATGCGGGCCTTGAGCCGGCCCATGGCGGCGATCTCCTCGGAGGCGTCGCCCCCGCGCTGCTTGATCTGCCCGATGGCCCGGCTCGCCTCGTTGCGCTGCCGCTTCAAGTCCTCGACCTCGACGAGGGCGGCGCGCCGCTCGGCGTCGAGCCGCAGCCAGGCGTCCAGCGGCGCGGGGTCCGCGTTGCGTTTCGCCAGACCCTGTCGGACCTTTTCGGGATCGTCGCGGAGGAGGTCGCGGGAGAGCATGGCGCGGAAGTCTATCTCAGCCCACCCCAACGCCCGCCGTCCCTCGTCCGTAGGAAAGAGTAGCGAGTCAGCGATAACATCGGCCCGCCGTTCCCCGGCGGGATGTCCTCGCCAGATCCAGGTTTTCGTGTGAACGATCCGTCCGTCCGCCCTTCGCTCCGGAACGAGATGCTCCGGCTCCTGGTGCCGCTCGCCGCGCTGGCGGCCATGGCCTCGTTCGCGGCAAGAGAGGTGAACCTGGCCGGCGGCTTGGAGAGCGCCTATCTCGCCGTGCTGGCGGCAGCGGCGCTGCTCCCCGTGGGCTTCCTGGCGCCCTGGCCGGCGATCGAGCTGGGGCTGGGCGCAGTGCTCGCGACGGCCGCGGTCTGGGCCCTGCCGCCGGGATCGGGGCGGGGGGCGGCGGTGGTGGCCGTGCTGGCGGCGGCGTTGGCGGTGGCGGCGGGTCGGCGGTTGTCCCTCTCCCCCTCTCCCGGTCCGGCGGTCCTCATCCCTCTCGCCCTGGGCCTCCAGGTCCTGCTTCGCGGCGGGCTCCTCCTGCATCCTGCTCTCTCGTTCCGCACCCTCGTGGCGCTGATCGCTCTGCCGGTGGCCGGAGCCATCGCGGTCTCCCTGCTCTCGCGACGCCAAGGCGCCCTGGCCCTGATCGCCGGAGCGACCGCGGTCGCGCTCGCTCCAGGCTTCAACGTGGCCTCGACGCTGGCGCTGATCGCGCTGGCGGCGGGCGACCGCCTGGGGAGCGGCGGCCTCGGACGCCCGGCGAGGATGCTCGCGCTATTCCTCCTCCTGGCACCCATCGTCTGGGAGCCGGGGCCGGGGGTGGTGACGGCGGTCTGCGGGCTGGCCCTCTGGCGGCCGCGGCTCGCGCTGGCGCTCGCCATACCCGCCGCCGTGGGGCTCGGGTGGGTGTCAGGAAATTCCTGGGACGGGTTCGCGCGCCAGCTCGGCTGGCTGCCGCTGCTGGTGCCGGCGGCCCTCGCCCCAGAGAGGGAGCGGATCGCGAGTGTCCTGACGGCGGCGCTGACGGCCGCGACCGTGCCGCAGATCCCGGACGTCTCGGCGTTCGCGGCGCCGCTGGCGCTGGCGGCGCTCTCAGCGCGCCGGAGCGGCGCCTTCGCTGTGCCTCAGGGGGTGTGGACGGGCGCCGCCCTCGGCGGCACGGCCCTGCTCGCCTCCTATCCCTGGCTGCGCGAGGAGCCCCTCGCCGAGGCGCTCTCCCTGCTCGGGCTGCCGGCCGGACCGGCGCTGGCGGTCTGGGTGGCCGCGGTCTTCCTGGTTCTCGTAGCGCTCGGTGCGTGGATGGGCCGCGGCTGGGGCGAGCCGCTGCGGTCCGCCCGGCTCGCGGGGCTGGCCGCGGCCTGCCTCGCCATGGCCCTGCTGCTGGGGCTCCCGTCCCCTGGCACGGAGCTGCTGGTGCCCGAGATGCCGGTCGTGATCGACGCGGGACGCCCCATGTGGGAGGCCGGCGTCCCGGGGCATCCCGTGCGGGCTTTGGTGGTGGATTCGAACCTCACCAACGGCGCCAGCCTGCCGCCGGGCACGCCGGTGGCGACCGTTTCCCTGCGCGACCCGGCAGGCCGGACCGTGGGCTGGACCCTGCGGGCCGGCGAGGACACGGGGGAGTGGGCCGCCCGCCGGCCGGATGTCGCAGGCCTGGGCGCGCGGGTCCCCCGCGCCTGGCTCTCCTGGGTGGCCGGCGACTTCTTCGCCCAGCGCTACCGCTGCCGGTGGAAGCTGCAGCGCCCGGAGCGCTTCGTCCAGCTCCGGGTCGAGCGGGTCCCGGGCGCGCCCCCCGACCTCGCGCTCGCCCTGTACCAGTTGGAGGTCCGCAGGTGAGAGGGGGGGAGGGGCTCGCCAGGACGGGAGCGGTCCTGGCGGCTTCCCTCGTAGGATCGGCGCTCCTCGCCTGGCGGCTGCCCCTGCCGGTGGACGATCCCTTCCGGGGCGCGCTCGTCCTGCTGCCGCTGATCCTGGGCGCCCTCCACGAGATCCACCGCTGGACCGCGCGAAGCGGCGGGCGGCGGCTCTCGCTCCAGGGCACGGCGGGGGAGCTGGCCGCCCTCGCCGCGCTGGCGCTGCTCGCGCTCGGCCGGCATCACCTGGGGCTGGGGCGGAGCGACGAGGCCCTGGCCTGCGGCTTCCTTCTCCTCCTGGGCTGCCGCGTGGCGCGGCAGGCGCGAGCGCTCCGGCCGCTGCTGGGAGAGACGCTCCCCAGGCGCCCGTCTTCGCTGTTCTTCTTCCTGCCGCTCGTGGTGTACCTCGTCATCCTCCCCTGGTCGGCCGGGCACCGGCAGCCGGACGGCGACGAGCCGTACTATCTGCTGCTCACCCACAGCCTGGCGTACGACTTCGACGCCGACCTCACCAACAACTACGCCCATGGGGATTGGCGGCGCTTCATGGCGCGCGCCATCGAGCCGCAGCCGGGCGATCCGGTGGGGCCCGGCGGCGAGCAGTACTCCCGGCACAACGAGATGCTGCCCCTGGCGCTCGTCCCCGCCTACCGCCTCGGCGGCAAGGTGGGAGCCCTGGGGACCATGGCCGTCTTCGCGGCGCTGCTCGCCTGGATGACGCTGCGGCTCGCCCGCCACTACTTCCCCGGCCACCCCGGAGAGGCGCTGGCCGCTTGGGCCGTGACCGCCTTCGCGCCGCCCCTGCTGCTCTACTCCTACCAGGTCTGGGTGGAGGTGCCCGCGGCCCTGCTCGCGGCGGTGGCCCTCGACCGCATCCTGGCGCTGGACGGGCGGCGTGGCTGGGGACGCAAGGAGTGGCTGGGGCTCGCCCTGCCCGTGCTGCTGCTGCCGCTGGTCAAGCTGCGCTTCATCCTGATCGCCGGCCCTTTGCTCGCCATGGGGTGGTGGCACGCCGGGCGCCCGCGCCGACCGGTCTTCATCCTGACCGGGCTGCTGGGCGCGGTGGCAGGGGCCATGCTCCTCTACAACCAGATCACCTACTCGAACCCGCTCAAGATCCACACCTGGCAGGAGGTCGATCCCCACCGCTACAGCCCGCTCTCCTATCTCCGCGGAGGGCTGGGCCTGTTCTACGACGCCGCGTTCGGCCTCTTCGCCTGCGCGCCGGTCTGGCTGCTGCTGGCGCCGGCCATCCTGCTGCTCCTGGCGCGGCGCGGCCGGCTCCTCCTCCATCTGGCCGCGCTCAACCTGCCGTACCTGGTGATCGTGTCCCCCCGTGTCGAGTGGTACGGCGGTTGGTCGCCGCCGTTCCGCTACGCCATGATCGCCCTGCCGCTGCTCGGCGCCGCCCTGGTGCCGCTGCTGGCGAGGCGCCAGCGGCCGGGCGCCTGGGCGCTGCTCGCCGGCCTGGGGGTGCTCACGCTGGTGCTGGCGCTCGTCTGGGTGGCCGTTCCCGGCTGGACATACAACTTCGCGGACGGGCGCACCTACGCCCTCGACGCCCTGAGCGGGCGACTGGGCCTGGACCTCGCCCGCTTCTTCCCCAGCTCGGTCCGCCCGCGCGCCGCCACCTGGGCCTGGCCCCTCCTGTCGATCCCGGTGGTCTCGCTCCTCTGGTGGCTGCCGGGCGGCCGGGACCCGCGCCGGGAGCTTCCCGGGCCCGCGGCCCTGGCCGGGACCGCCCTCCTACTGGGCTCGGCGGCCCTGCTGCTCTCGGCGGCCGGCCGGGTCCCCACGCGGATCGTCGAGCTGGAGGACCCTCAGGTCTGGAAGAGCGGCGGGCACGTGCATCCCGACCGCTGGGTGCTGGAACGGCCGCGCTACCGTGGCGGCTGGGTGCTGCGGGTGGGCGAGCAGCTCAAGGTGCCGGTCGTGCCGGGCGGCCGGCGGGTGAAGCTCACGCTGCACGCGGAGTTCATCCGCAACCAGCCGGTCCCCTTCACGCTGGACGTCAAGCAGGGCGACCGCAGGCTCGCCGCCTGGCACCCGGGCCGCCAGCGGGCCTGGGAGAGGATCGAGGTGGGCCCCGTCGAGTGGCGCACCGGCGAACCGTTGGTGCTCGCCGCCCACGGACCACACCCGCCGGGGGAGCTGAACGGGGCGATCCTGGACCGGATGGAACTGGAGTGGCGGTGAAGGTCTCCGCCGTCGTCCCCACCCTCGGCCGCAGCCGTCTGCTCACCGACTGCCTGAAGGCGCTGCGGAGTGAGGGGGCGGAGATCGTCCTCGTCGACCAGGGTGACTTTCCCGCCGAGATCCCTTCCGGACTCGCCGACCGCGTCCTCCGGCCGGGACGCAACCTCGGCTTCGCAGCGGGGACGAATTTGGGGATCGCCACGGCGGCGGGGGAGTGGATCGCCACGGTCAACGACGACGCGGTCGTCGAGCCCGGGTGGCTGACGGTCCTGCTCGCAGCCCTGGAGGGGGACTCTGGCGCCGCGGCGGCCCAGGGGGTCAACCTCGTGCTGGACCGGCCGGATCTCGCCGACGGCTGCGGCCTGGAGTGGAACCGCTGGTGGCAGGCGGTCCAGATCGGGCACGGGCAGCCGGCGCCGGCGCCCGGGTCCGGCGTCCGCGAGGTCTTCGGCGTCTCGGCCACGGCCGCGGTCTACCGGCGGGCGGCCCTGCGCGCCGTGGCTGCGGACGGGGAGGTCTTCGATTCCCGGCTGGGGTCCTACTACGAGGACGTGGACCTCGCCGTGCGCCTGCGCGCCGCCGGCTGGCGGGCCCTCCTCGTGCCTGCGGCCCGGGCGCTCCACGCCGGCTCGGCCACCGGGCGCACCCTGAGCCGCGAGCGCTGGCGGTTGATCTACGGCAACCGGTACGTCGTGGCGGCGCGCTTCCTCGGCCGCGGCTTCTGGCCGCGCCTCCCCATCTTGGCCGCCCGGGACGGGATCGACCTCGGACGCGCCCTGCTTCGCCGCGACAGCGGTCTTGCGGCGGGCATCCTCGGCGGCTGGGGACGGGCCCTGCGGCAATTCCCCCGTCCGCGATAACCTCTCCCCATGCCGGAGCCGCTGCTGACGGGCGTGGTCGTCCACTGGCGCAACGAGGAGCTGCTCGCCGAGCTGGTGGCGGCCTGGCCGCGCGATCCGCGGTTCGAGCTGCTGGTGGTGGACAACGGCTCGGCGGCGCCGCTGCCGTCCGGAGTGCGCGTCCTGCACCCCGGGCGCAACCTGGGCTTCGCCGGCGGCGCCAACGCCGGCGCGGCGGCGGCGGGAGGAGAGATCCTGCTCGTCCTGAACCCGGACGTGGTTCCCGGGGAGGGAGCGCTCGACCGCCTGCTGGAAGGGTTCGCCACCCACCCGCAAGCCGCGGGTCTTGCGCCGCGTCTGGAAGGACCGGACGGGGAGCCGCAGTCGGCCTGGCAACTCCGCCGCCTCCCCTCGGCGTGGCGGTGCCTGCTGCAGGCGCTGCCGGTCCCGGAAGCCTCGAGGAAGGGGACCGAGCCGCCCGCCGGGACGCCCGTGGAGCAGCCGGCGGCGGCGGCACTGGCTCTGCGCCGGGAAGCCTTCGCGGCTGTGGGCGGATTCGACGCCGGTTTTCATCCGGCCTGGTTCGAGGACGTGGACCTCGCCCGGCGCCTGCGCTCGGCGGGGCTCGCGGTGCTCTACTGGCCGGCGAGCCGGTTCCAGCACCGGCTGGGGAGCACGGTGCCGCGGCTGGGCTACGGCCCGTTCCTCTACATCTATTACCGGAACCTCACCCGCTATCTCGCCAAGCACCACGGCCGCGCCTGGGCCGCGGCGGCGCGGGCGGCGCTGGTGCCTGGGGTCGCCGTCCGGCTCCTGGTGCTCCCTTTCCGCCGGCCGCGGCGTGCGGCCTCGCGGCGGGAGGCGCTCGCCGGGCTCCTCGCCGTGCTCGCGGGCGCCCTCTCGGGCTGGACCCGGCCGCGGCGGTTCGCGGAGGACGCGGTCCCTTGAGCGGCGAGGCGGCGGTGGCCGTCTGCATCGTCACCCACGACTCCGCGGCCGACCTGCCGGGGTGCATGGAGGCGATCGCGGCCCTGCGGCACCGGCCCCTGGAGATCGTGGTGGTGGACTGCGCGAGCCGCGACGGCAGCCTGGAGACGGCGCGGGCCCACGCGCCGGCCGGTCTTCCTTTCGCGGCGGTGGGGCTCGCCGAGAACCTCGGCTCCACTGGGGGGATGAACGCCGCCCTGGCCCGCACGCGGGCGCCTTTCGTGCTGACCCTGAACGCCGACGCCCGGCCAGGACCGGATTATGTGACCCGGCTCCTCGACCGCGCGCGGGCTCACCCGGACCTCCGCGTCGGGGCCGTGACCGGCCGGCTGGTGCGGCCGGCGCTGGACGGCGAGCCACAGCGGCTCGACGCCTGCGGCATGCGCCTCACCTGCACCTGGCGGCATCTCGACCGCGGCTCGGGCGAGGTCGATCGCGGGCAGTGGAGCGCGCCCGAGCGGGTGTTCGGGGCGACCGGCGCCGCGTCGCTCTTCCGCCGCGAGGCCTTGGACGACGTGGCGGTCGAGGGCGAGGTCTTCGATTCCCGCTTCCATTCCTTCCGCGAGGACGCCGAGCTGTGCTTCCGCCTGCGGGAGCGCGGCTGGGAGGTGCTCTACGAGCCCGCCGCCGTGGCCGAGCACCGCCGGCTCAATCTCCCCGAGCGGCGGACCGCCATGACAGCGATCGTCAACCGCAACTCGCTCAAGAACCGCTACCTGCTGCGGATCTATCACCAGACGGCAGGGAACCTCGCGCGGACGTTCCTGCCGGCGCTGGCGCGCGACCTCGCGGCGCTCGGGTACGTCCTGCTGCGGGAACGCTCCTCCCTGCCGGCCTACTCCTGGCTGTGGAGCAACCGCCGGGAGCTCCTCCGGCGGCGGCGGATCATCCAGGGCCGGCGGACGGTGCCCGCGCGGGAGATCGACCGCTGGTTCTCCGTCCAGGGAGAGCCGCTGTGAGGCCCCTCTCCGTCGCCTTGATCGGCAGTCGCGGTATCCCGGGGCGCTACGGCGGCTACGAGACGCTGATGGAGGAGCTGGCGGTGCGGCTGCTCGCCCGCGGCTTCCGGGTCACCGTCTACTGCCGGTCGCACTCGACGCCGCGGGACCTCGAGTCCTACCAGGGCGTCGACCTGGTGGTGCTCCCCACGATACGCGCCAAGCACCTCGACACCCCCGTCCACACCTTCCTCTCCTGCCTGCACGCCGCGGCGGCGGGCTATGACGCGGCCCTGGTGGTCAACTCGGCGAACGCGCTGTTCGTGCCGCTCCTCCAGGTGGCCGGCATCCCGGTGGCGCTCAACGTGGACGGCCTCGAGAAGCGGCGCGCCAAGTGGGGAGTCTTCGGGCGGAGCGTCTATGCCCTCTCGGAGCGGCTCGCCTGCGTGCTGCCCGACGCCCTGGTGACCGACGCCGAGGTCATCCGCCGTCACTACCTGGAGCGCTACGGCGCGGAGTCGGTGCCCATTGCCTACGGCGTCGATCCGCGGCCGCCCGCCGGGACGGCAACGCTCGCCCGGCTGGGGCTCATCCCCCGTCGCTACTTCCTCTATGTGAGCCGCTTCGAGCCGGAGAACAACCCACATCGGGTCGCCGCGGCGTACCGGCTCGCCGGCGGGGACCTGCCGCTGGTGATGGTGGGCGGCGCGCCCTACGCGGACCGGTTCATCGCGAGCTTCACCCGCGGCGCCGATCCGCGCGTCCTCTTCCCAGGGCCGATCTACGGCGACGGCTACCGCGAGCTGCTCTCGCACGCCCTGGCCTACGTCCATGCCACCGAGGTGGGCGGCACCCACCCCGCCCTCGTGGAAGCCATGGGCTACGGCAACTGCGTGCTGGTCAACGACACGCCGGAGAACCGCGAGGTGGCGGGCGGGGTGGGGCTCTGGTTCCGCGCCGAGGAGCCCGCCACCCTTGCCGGACGTCTGGAGTGGGTCCGCGACCACCCCGGGCGAGCCCGGGCGCGCGGCCGGGCGGCAGCCCGGCGGGCGCGCATCCTCTTCTCCTGGGAGCCGGTGGCGGACCGCTACGCCGGCCTGCTCGCACGGCTGGCGGAACGCTCCCAGGCGCGCTATGCTAAACAGGCATAGACGGAACGTGCCCTTCATACGTTAAAATAGGCAACTGGAAATGAGCCGATCCGTGATTTCGCGATAGGAATCCATGCTCAAAGAACGAGCCCGCATCCTTACGGTTGCGATCTTCAGCCTCGACCTGGCGCTCGTCTCCGCCGCCTTTCTCTGCGCCTATTGGGTGCGCGACCGCGTGCTGCCCTGGGCGGCGCCGGAGACGTTCCCGGGCCGCCTCTACACCCTCGCGGAATACCTGCCGCTGCTGCCGCTGGCCCTGGCCATCTGGGGGACTCTGCTGCTGAGCTCGGGGCGGTACCGCTCGCACCGCACCGTGCCGCTGCTCGACGAGGCCTGGGCGATCATCCGCGTCTGTGCGAGCGGCGCCATCGTCTTCACTCTGGCCATCTACGTGAGCCGGCTGGACGAGCGCCTCCTGGGCGACGACCGGATCAGCCGCTTCTGGGCGCTGCTCTTCGCCGTCTTCTCCTGCCTGTTCCTGCTCACCGAGAAGCTGGCGATCCGGCTCACCTCGCGCTACGTGCGCTCGCACGGCTACAACTACCGGACGGTGCTCATCGTCGGCACCAGCCCGACGGCCCTGCGCATCGCGGACTCGATCCACGGCCACCGCTTCTGGGGGTTCCGCATCCTCGGCTTCATCCGCAACGGCCAGGCGCCGGAGGAGCCCTGGCCGAGCCGCTACCCCATCTTGGGCGAGATCACGGACATCCCGCGGGTCGTCGAGAGCAACGTGGTGGACGACGTCATCTTCGCCGTCCACCGCCGCGAGCTGGACCGGCTGGAAGACCTCTTCCTGAGCCTTCAGGAGCAGGGGATCCGCACCCGCTTCGCCATGGACCTCTTCCCCCACACCCGCGCGCAGGTGCAGCTTGAAGAGGTGGACGGAATGCCGCTCCTCTCCTTTGCCACCACTCCCACCAGCCAGCTCAAGCTCATGGCCAAGCGGCTGCTGGACGTGGTCGTGGCCTCGCTGCTGCTGATGATCGCGCTGCCGATCGTGGGCGTGATCGCGCTGGCCATCAAGCTGACCTCGGGCGGCAACGTCCTGTTCCGGCAGACCCGCTGCGGCCTGAACGGCCGGTTCTTCACCCTCTACAAGTTCCGCACGATGGTGGAGGATGCCGAGGAGCGCCGCCGCGAGCTGCTCCACCTCAACGAGATGAACGGCCCGGTCTTCAAGCTGCGGAGCGACCCACGGGTGACCGCCTTCGGCCGGTTCCTGCGCCGCTACAGCCTGGACGAGCTGCCCCAGCTCTGGAACGTGCTGCGGGGCGACATGAGCCTGGTGGGGCCGCGGCCGCCGATCCCCGAGGAGGTGGCCAAGTACCAGCGCTGGCAGCGCCGCCGGCTCGCCATGAAGCCCGGCATGACCTGCCTCTGGCAGGTGAGCGGGCGCAACAACCTCGATTTCGACCGCTGGATGCAGCTCGACCTCGAGTACATCGACTCCTGGTCGCCGCTGCTCGACGTCAAGATCCTGCTGAAGACGATCCCGGCGGTGCTGTCGGGGAAGGGCGCGTCGTAATCCCTCACCGGCTCTCGACACGCGGAGGACAAGATGCCCCATATCTACCTTCCCGAGGGTCTGCCCGGCATCGTCGGACCGATGGTCGCCTACCCCGAAACCGAGAAGTATCTGAACGGGCTGGCCGACGCGTTGCTGCGCGGTCCGTCGTCGCTGAGCCCGGGCGAACGAGAAATGATCGCGGCGTACGTATCGGCAGGAAACGGGTGCAGCTTCTGCACGCAACTGCACGCGTCGACAGCGCGGCACCTGCTGGGGAACGCCTGCGAGGTGGTCGACACGGTCCTCGCGGAAGGGCCGCAGGCTCCCGTCGGCGAGAAGCTGCAGACGCTGCTGGAGATCGCCGGGAAGGTGCGGCAGGACGGACGGCTGGTGACCGGTGAGGACGTGGCGCGGGCGCGGCGAGCGGGAGCCGACGACAAAGCCATCCATGACACGGTGTTGATCGCAGCGGCATTTTCGATGTACACCCGCTACGTGGACGGGCTGGCGACGTGGACCCCCCAGGAGCCGGAGCTCTACGACGAGATGGGCGCGCAGCTCGCCGAGAACGGCTATGTGCGCACCATCCGCGGGTTGGCGGCTCCGGAATAGGCCGTCATCGGTCTGCGCCATCTGGCGGCGCGGAACCGACCAGCCGCGCGCACGTCGCCTCGATCCGCCGCGCGATCTCGTCCCAATCGTATCCCGCCGCCCGCTCCAGGGCGTTGCGTCGCAGGCGGGACCATTCCTCCTCGTCCGTCAGCAGCCGTTCCAGGGCCTCGGCCAAGGCGCCGGGCTCGGGCGGGCAGCAGAGCCCCTCGACACCGTGGCGGACCAGCTCGGGGACGGCGCTCTCGGGCGACTCGCAGTAGACGACCGGCAGGCCGGCCGCCATCGCCTCCAGGGGAAACAGGCCGAACCCCTCGCGCTCCGAGGGCTGCACCGCGATCCGCGCCCGCCCCAGGTTCTCCCACACCTCCTCGCTGGTCTCGACGTGCCCCCGGAAGTCCACCCGGCCGGCGATCCCCAGCTCGTCCGCCAGACGGACCAGCGCCTCCCGGTAGGGGCCGTCTCCGAACACGGTCAGCAGCACGCCGGGGTGGCGTGGGGCGAGGACGGCGACGGCCCGCAGCAGCAGGTCGATCCGCTTCTCCCGCAGCAGGCGTCCGGCGTAGACCAGGGGCGGCCCCTCGCCGTGCCGGGCCTCGGCGACCCTGGCGGCCCGCTGCACTTCGGCGACGTGGATGCCGCAGGGCACCAGCTCGACGCCGCCGCGCCGGCGCTTCCTGGCGAGCCGCTCCTGGGTGAGCCGGCTGGTGGCCGTCACCGCCGTGCCGATCTGGCCGGTGCACCACTCGATGGCCTTGTAAACCGGCGCCCTGAGGCGGCCGACATACCCCTTCCAGTAATCCCCCCAGTACTCGTACCAGGTGACGAGCAGGGGCTTGCCCGCCAGCGCGCACTTGACCGCCAGCGGGAAGATGTGGATATAGGGCATGTTCGCCGTCTCCACCACGTCGAACCCGCGCACGTCCACCCGCGGCACGCTGAAGGCGAAGCGGATCGCCTTGCGCGTGCTCCGCCGGCCTGAGGCGTTGTAGAGCGCCCCGAGCTCGCCCAGCGAGCGCACCTGGAGCCGCGGCGGGATGCCCGGCAGCGGCTTGCAGAAGCCGGCGAGCGTCACCTCGTGCCCGCGCCGGCAGAGAGCCGCGGCCAGCTCGTAATTGCGGTGCTCGACCCCACCGATGAAGTCGGGGTAGACCGTCTCGTAGAGGATGAGGACCTTCAAGCTACTTCCACGGGATCAGCGCGGCGAGCTCGGCCGAGCGCCGGTTGATGGTGGACAGCAGCACCCCGCAGGCGAACGACAGGGCGGCGAGCAGGAACAGGGCCGCCGAGAGCACGGCGAGCGGCAGCCGCGGCACCAGGCCGGTGCGCAGGAACTCGGCAATCACCACACCGCCGCCGGCGAGCGACAGGGCGAGGAAGAACAGTGCCAGCAGGCCGAAGCAGGTCATCGGCTTGTAGTCGCGGAAGAAGGTGAGGATGGCGAGCAGGATACGGTAGCCGTCCCGGTAGGTGTGCAGCTTGCTCGGGTTCTCCCGGGGGCGGGCGCGGTAGTGCACAGGCACCTCGGCCACCGGGAAGCGCTGCACCACGGCCTGGAGCGACAGCTCGGCCTCTACTTCGAACCCCTGGGCGATCAGCGGCGTGGCCTCAAGGAACCGTCGGGTGATCACCCGGTAGCCGGAGAACAGGTCTCGCGTCTTCACTCCGAAGAGCAGCCGCGCCAGGGCGATGAACAGCCGGTTGCCGAACGAGTGGCCGGCGCGGAAGGCCCCCTGCTCGTAGTCGGTGAGGCGCGTGCCGACGACCATCTCCGCGCCGGCCTCGGCGGCGGCCAGGAGCCTGGGAGCGTCCTCGGCCGGGTAGGTGTCGTCCCCGTCCACCATCACCAGATAGAACGCGCCGTCCGCCCGGGCCTTGCGGAAGCCGCTCAGGAGAGCGAACCCCTTGCCGGGCCGCGGCTCGCGGATCACCTCGGCGCCCGCCTCCCGCGCCCGCTCCGCCGTGCGGTCCCCCGAGGCGTTGTCCACCACCAGGATCTGCGCCTGGGGCAGGGCGGCGCGGAAGTCCGCCACCACCTTGCTCACGGTGAGCTCCTCGTCGTGGCAGGGGATGACCACCGCGACGCGGGCGCCACGAGGACAATCGGGAGCGCCGGAGGGCGCCTGGAGCGTTTCGGTCACGTGGGAGCCTCGGAATCGGCCGCTCGGCGACGGGGAATCCTACTGCAAGCCCGCCTCACCGGCCATAGACGATCCACAGCACCGCCAGCCCCCAGAACAGCATGTTGATGAGGAACGGTGGATCGCGGAGGATCGCCTCCGTCGGGTTGCGCTCCCCGGGGCGCTGGTACATCAGGTAGAGATAGCGGAAGATCCCGTAGAGCACCAGGGGTATGGTGAACACGAGGTCCTGAGTGTGGTACTTCCGCACCGTCTCCGGCGCCACCGCGTAGAGGGCGTAGGAGACCACCGACGAGGCGGTGACCACGTTGATCATCTGGTCGAGGAAGGCCGGGCTGTAGTGGTCGAGCACCGGCCGCTGCCCCGGGGCCGCCCCGGCGAGCAGCGTGATCTCGTGCCGGCGCTTGGAGAAGGCGAGGAACAGGGCGAGGAAGGTGGTGCACAGGAACAGCCACCGCGACACCTCGACGCCGGCCGCCTCCGCCCCCGCCTCCACGCGGAGCACGAAGCCGAGGCTGATGGACATCACGTCCAGGATCACCATGTGCTTGAACCACAAGGTGTACAGGACGTTGAGGAGCAGGTAGGCTCCCAGGATCAGCAGGAACGGCAGGCCCAGGTAGACGGCGAGGAGGATCGCCGCGGCGGCGAGCGCCGCCATGGCGGCCACGGCGGCCGGCACCCCCAGCGTGCCGGCCGCCAGGGGACGGAGGCGCTTCAGCGGATGCTGGCGGTCCTCCTCGCGGTCGCGCAGGTCGTTGATGAGATAGACGGCGCTCGACGCGCAGCAGAAGGCCACGAGCGCCAGGAGCGCCCGCAGCACCGCGCGCTGGACCAGCAGCAGGTCGCCGAAGACCAGCGGCGCGAGGACGAAAAGGTTCTTGGCCCATTGCGCGGGCCGTAGGGACTGGAGGAGCGGTCGGATCACCGGCCTATTGTATGAGAGACGCGATGGAAGACCCGGCGGCAGCGGAACCCTCATCCTCCGGACGCTGGCGGATCGCCCTTCTCTACGCCGGACCGCTGCTGCTCCTCCTCGCCCTGGCCATGCTGCCGCTCATCCGCGGCGCCGAGACGCTGATCCTCCGCGACGTGCTCAACTCGCACTTCCCCATGAAGTGGTCGCAGGCCGAGGCGATGCGGAACGGCTACTTCCCCCTGATCGATCCCTATCGGGCCGGGGGGCAGCCGATCGCGGGCAACCTCAACGCCGTGCCGTTCTATCCGGACAACCTCCTCTACGTCGCGGCATCCACCTTCTGGGCGTTCAACGCCCACTTCTGGCTCCACCTGCTCCTCGCGCCCTTCGCCTTCTACTGGATGGCGCGGAGCTGGGGGCTCGGGCCCGAGCCCTCCTGGGCGGCGGCGGCCTGCTGGACCGCCTCCGGCTTCTATCTCTCCCACCTGAACTTCTACAACCTGATCCCCGGCGTGACCCTGGCCCCAGCCCTGGTGGCGGCCTCGATCGACTTCGTGCGATCCGGCCGCCGGCGCGGCCTGCTGGCCCCCGCGGTGGCCGTGCTCTGGTCGCTGCTGATCCTGGGGGGCGACCCGCAGACGGCGCTCCTCGCTTTGCTGCTGGCCGGCACCGCTGTGGCCCTGGTGTGGCGGGAGCGGTCCGCCGACGCGGGCTGGAGCGGGCTCGCCCTGCTCGCCGCCGCCTTCGCCTGCGGCGCCCTGATCGCCCTGCCCCAGATCACCGAGCTCCTGCGCATCTTCCCGCTCTCTTTCCGCGGTCACATGGGCTACAGCCAGAAGGCCGTCACCACAGCGAGCTGGGACCCCAGGCAGGCGGCCGAATGGCTTCTCCCCTTCCTCTTCGGCCGGCCGGACCTGCTCCGCGAAGGCGCCTTTTGGGGCCGCCAGTTCTTCACCGGCGTGCCTCCCTACTACCTCTCCCTCTATCCCGGGCTCCTGTCGCTCGCGCTGGTCGTCACCTCCGGGCGGCCCCGCGGCCGGGCGGCCGGTTGGGCCTGGGGCGCCATCGCCTTCGGCATCTTCCTCTCCATGGGACGGTTCAACCCGGTCGCCGCCTGGCTCTTCACGCTGCCCGGCCAGAAGGCGCTCCGCTATCCGGTCAAGTTCTGGCTGCCGGTGGCGGTTGGGGCGGCGCTGCTCTGCGGCCTGGGATTCGAGCGGCTCCGCGCCGCCACCTGGGGAGAGGCTCCGGAGGGCGCCCGCCGGCTCTTTCGCTGGGTCCTCCTGCTGCTCGCCCTGGCCTTCGCGGCGTTCTGCGCCGTTCTGCTGGTCGCGCCGGGACCGGCCGAAGCCTGGCTCGACCTGTTTATCCCCCGGCCGGCCGCTTTCCTGGCCAGCGAGCGCCTGCGCTGGGCTTCCCTCGCGATCACGTCCCTGATCGTCCTCGCAGCGCTCGGGAGCGCCCTGCGGATCTCCCGCCGCTCCTGGCGGATCGGAGGAGCCCTGCTGATCGCCGTCCACGTGGTGGCGCAGCTCTGGCTGATGCGGCCCCTCTACGCAATGGACGCCGTGATGCCCTACCTAGTGCCCCCGCCGGCCCTCGCCTGGGTGCCGGCCGACCTCCTGGTGGTGAACCCGGACTACAACTATCTCTTCGGCCCCTCCACCCTGCGCCAGGGCCGCTTTCCCGAGCCGCACACGCACTGGCTCGAGCGCCGCTCCTTCTATGAGCTGTATCCGTTCAGCGGCCCGGTCTGGGGCCTGCGCTATGAGCTGAACACCTCGCCCGAGGGGCTGGACACCTTCCTGGCGCGCCTGGCCCAGATCTCGGTCACCCGTGCGAAGAACCCGGAGCGCCTGCGGATGCTCGCGGCCTGGGGCGTCGGCCGGCTGCTGATCAACCATCCCCTCGATCCGGTGCCGCCGCACGCCCGGCTCCTCACCACGATTCCCAGCTTTGGCCATCGGCTCTATGTCTATGAGGTGACGGACCGCGCTCCCGAGGTCTTCCTCGCCCGCCGGGTCTTCCGCGAGCTCGACCTCCCGGCCGTCTACCGCCGGCTCACCTCGCCGCCGTTCGACCCGCGGGCGGACGCCGTCGTCATCGGGCCGGGTCCCTCACCGAGGGAGACCCGCGGCGGCATCGCCCGCGTCCTCCGCCGCGGGCCGGAGAGCCTGGAGGTCGAGACCGCCGCCGGCCCCGGGGGCTCGTTCCTCGTCGTCCAGCGCTCCAACCTGCTCTTCAAGGCCGCGGTCGACGGTCGTCCGGCCCGGGTGCTCACCGCGAACGCCTACCGGATCGGGGTCGAGGTCCCCGCCGGGGTGCACCGGGTGAGGTTCTTCCTCGATCGCGGGCCGCTGCGGAGGTCTCTCCTGGGGACTCTGGCAGGTTTGGTGCTCCTGCCAGCGCTGGGATGGTGGGAAAAGCGGGTGAGGTAAGATACCGGCCCCTGCCATGGCCAAAATCCCCAGGAGACGTATCCGGAAGGTCCTGATCGCCAACCGCGGCGAGATCGCGGTGCGGATCCTGCGCGCGTTGCGGGAGATGGGGATCCGCTCCGCCGTCATCTACTCCGAGCCGGACCGCCTGGGCCTGCCCGTGCTGCTGGCCGACGAGGCCTATCCGATCGGCCCCGCCCCCTCGCGCGAGAGCTACCTGCGGGGCGAGGCCATCGTCCAGCTCGCGCAGGAGATCGGCGCCGACGCCATCCATCCGGGCTACGGCTTCCTCTCCGAGCGCGCCGGCTTCGCCCGCCTCTGCCGCGACGCGGGGGTCACCTTCATCGGCCCCTCGCCCGAGGCCATCGACGCCATGGGCTCCAAGGTCGAGAGCCGCCGGTTGATGATCGCGGCCGGCGTGCCCGTGGTGCCGGGCGGCCAGGACCCGCTGCCCGACCTTGAGGCGGCCCGGGCCGCCGCCGAGGCCATCGGCTACCCGGTGATGCTCAAGGCCGCGGCCGGCGGCGGCGGCAAGGGGATGAGGATGGTGCCCGCCGCCGCCGAGCTGCCCGGCGCCTTCCGCGCCACCCGCTCCGAGGCCGCCGCCAGCTTCGGCGACGATTCCGTCTATATGGAAAGGTTCATCGAGGACCCGCGCCACGTCGAGATCCAGGTCATGGGCGACCTCCACGGCCGGGTGGTCTCGCTCGGCGAGCGCGAGTGCTCCCTCCAGCGCCGGCACCAGAAGGTGGTGGAGGAGGCGCCTTCGCCGGTGGTCAGCCCGGAGCTGCGGCGCCGCATGGGCGAGGCCGCGGTCAAGGCCGCCGCCGCCGTGGGCTACAGCAACGCCGGCACCTGCGAGTTCCTGCTCGATCAGAACGGCGACTTCTACTTCCTGGAGATGAACACCCGGCTCCAGGTAGAGCACCCCGTCACCGAGCTGGTGACGGGCATTGACCTCGTGCAGGCGCAGATCCGGGTGGCCGAGGGCAATCCCCTGGGCCCCGAGTTCGACGCTGTCGAGCCGCGCGGGCACGCCGTCGAGGTGCGCCTCTACGCCGAGGACCCCTACCAGCGCTTCGCCCCGTCGCCGGGGCGGATCGAGATCCTGCGCTGGCCCGACGGCCCCGGCGTCCGGGTGGACAGCGGCGTCTACGAGGGCTCCGAGGTCTCGATCCACTACGACCCGCTGCTCGCCAAGCTCATCGTCTGGGCCGTCGACCGCGAGCGGGCCCTCGCCCGCCTGGGCCGCGCCCTCTCCGAGCTGCGGGTGGAGGGCATCCGCACCACGGCGCCTCTCTTCCGGGCCCTGCTGGCCGATCCCGACTTCCGCGCGGGCAACCTGGACATCGGCATGCTCGACCGCAAGCTCGCCGCCGGGGAGCTGCGGCCGTCCACCGACGGCGCCCTGGGTGACCTGCCGCTGATCGCCGCCGCCCTCGCCCACCACGAGCGCGCCCAGCAGACCGCTGCCGGGGCGACCGCGGGTTCCTCCCCTCGCCGCTCGCGCTGGGGCTCGGCCGCCCGCCGCGAGGCGCTGAGGAACGGCTGATGGACCTGGTCGTCCGCCACGGCGAGCGCGAGGAGCGGGTGCGGGTCCGGCGCGACGACGGCGGTTACGAGATCGCCATCGGCGACCGTGCCTACCGGGTGGATGCCGACGCTGCCCGCGCCGGGCTCCACAGCCTGCGCATCGACGGCGCCCAGCATGAGGTGGCCGTCCGTCGTCAGGGCGAGGGGGTCTATTGGGTGAGCACCGCCCACGGCTCCGGCCCGGTCGAGGTGGCCGATCCCCTCGCCCACCTCGCCTCCCAAGCCAGCGGCGGCAAGGGCGGCAAGCGGCGCCAGCGGGTCAACGCCTACATGCCCGGCCGCGTCGTGACCCTGCTGGTCCAAGAGGGGCAGGAGGTCGCCGCCGGCCAGGGAGTCCTCGTCCTCGAAGCCATGAAGATGGAGAACGAGATCCGTGCCGAGCACGACGGCACGGTAACGAAGATCCACGTCCAGCCCGGCCAGGCCGTCGAGACCGGGAATCCGCTCTTCGAGCTCGAATAGGAGCGTGCCATGACTGAGCCAGCCTTCCGTTCCGTGGTCGAGATGTTCCAGCACCGGGTCGCCTCTTCGCCCGGCGCCGAGGCCATGTCCGGCCGCCGCGACGGCCAGTGGTACTCCATGACCTGGACCGAGGCCGCCCAACGGGTGCGGGCCGTCGCCTGCGGCCTGCTCAGCCTGGGATTCAAGAAGGGGGAACGCGCGGCCATCCTCGCCACCAGCAGCCCCGAGTGGGTGATCGCCGACCTCGGCATCCTCTCGGCGGGCGGCGCCACCAGCACCATCTACACCTCCAACACCGCCGAGGAGAGCGCCTACATCCTGGAGGATTCGGGGGCGAAGGTCTGCTTCGTC
>DASWME010000334.1:0-2060 GCA_036399915.1 Thermoanaerobaculia bacterium | reverse complement strand
GCCCTGGCTTCCGAGGAAGCGCGGCGCTTCTGGCTCGAAGAGCTGCGCGACGCCGTGGTCCTGCAACTCCCGCGCTCCGCCGGCGCCGGCCGCGGGGCCCAGCGGATCCGCAGCCTGCAGGCTCCGGTGCCGCGGGAGGTCTCGGACGGTACCCGAAGGCTCGCCCGCAAGCTGGGCCTCCCGTTCAAGAGCCTACTCCTGGCCGTCCACCTGCGCGTGCTGCAAGTGCTCAGCCGCTCGACGGACCTGATCACCGGCATGGTCTCCAATGGCCGCCTGGAGGAGGCCGACGGCGAGCGGGTGCTCGCTCTGTTCCTGAATAGCCTCCCCTTCCGCACCCGGCTGGAGGGCGGAAGCTGGACCAGCCTGGCGCAGCTCGCCTTCGAGACAGAGCGCCGCTCGCTCCCCTTCCGACGCTTCCCGCTCGCCGAGCTGCAGCGGCTGACCGGCGGCAGGCCTCTCTTCGAGGTCACCTTCACCTACCTCCACTACCACGTGCTGCAGAGCTTCTCCAACCTGGCGAGCGAGGTCCGCGGGTTGGGGTCGCGGGGGGACATCCCGACTAACTTCACCCTGTCCACCTACTACATGCGGGACCCCAGCGACGCCGGGCTCAGACTGATCCTCGACTACGATGCCAATCAGCTCGACCCTGCGCAGATGGAGGCCATGGCCGGCTATTACCAGACCGCCCTCGCCTCCCTGGTGGCGAGCCCCGAGGCGCGCTACGACGAGGTCTGCCTCCTGAGCGAGGCCGAGCGCCGCCAGGTCCTGGAGGACTGGAACCGCACGCGCGCCGACTACCCCGCGGCCTGCCTGCACGAGCTGTTCGCGGCGCAGGTGGAAAGGAGCCTGGACGCCGAGGCTGTGGTCTTCGAAGGCGAGCGGCTGACGTACCGGCTGCTCGATGAAAGGGCCAACCGCCTCGCCCGCCGCCTCCAGAGCCTCGGCGCCGGACCCGAATCGCGGGTCGGCGTCTGCTTAGAGCGCTCCCTGGAGCTGGTGGTCGCCCTGTATGCAGTGCTCAAGGCCGGAGGGGCCTATGTGCCCCTCGATCCGAGCTATCCGGAGGACCGGCTCGCCTTCATGGTCGGGGACGCCAGCTTGGCCGCGCTGGTGACCTCGCGGGATCGCACCGGCATCGCCGGCAGCGCCGCCGGCGTGCCAGCGGTCTTCGCCGAGGACGACCTCGACGACGAGAGCGGAGAGCCCCTGCCGCCCCTACAGCAGACCGCCGGGCTCGACAACCTCTGTTACGTGATCTACACGTCCGGCTCGACCGGCCGGCCCAAGGGGGCGATGAACACCCACCGGGCGGTCTGCAACCGGCTCCTCTGGATGCAGGACGCCTATCGCCTCGGGCCCGGCGACCGCGTGCTCCAGAAGACCCCGTTCGGCTTCGACGTCTCGGTCTGGGAATTCTTCTGGCCGCTCCTCACCGGCGCCACCCTGGTCGTGGCCCGGCCCGAGGGACACCGCGAGCCGGACTACCTGATCGACCTGATCGTCCGCGAGGGGATCACCACACTGCACTTCGTCCCCTCGATGCTCCGCGCCTTCCTCCAGGAGCCGGGAGTGGAGCGCTGCGTCTCCCTGCGGCGGGTGTTCTGCAGTGGTGAGGCGCTGACCGTCGATCTCGTGCAGCGCTTCTTCGCGCGCCTCGGCGCCAGGCTGCATAACCTCTACGGCCCGACCGAGGCGGCCGTCGACGTCACCTCCTGGGCCTGCGACGGGGGCGTGGGCGACGCTCCGGTCCCCATCGGCCGCCCCATCGCCAACCTGCGCATCCAGCTCCTGGACCGCGCGCTCAACCCGGTGCCGCCCGGGGTCGCGGGCGAGCTCCACATCGGCGGCGCCGGCCTGGCCCGCGGCTATCACGCCCGGCAGGCGCTGACCGCAGAGAGGTTCGTGCCCAATCCTTGGGGCGGGGAACCGGGCGCGCGCCTCTATGCCACCGGCGACCTCGCCCGCCACCGGCCCGACGGCGCCGTCGAATACCTGGGCCGCCTGGACCACCAGGTCAAAGTGCGCGGGTTCCGCATCGAGCTGGGGGAGATCGA
>DASWME010000333.1:0-2245 GCA_036399915.1 Thermoanaerobaculia bacterium | reverse complement strand
GGCCGCCTTGCTCAGCGGGTTCAGGCCCTTGATCGTCGGGTTCTGGAACTCGCGGATGAACCGGTTCTCGAAGGTGTCGCGCTGGAAGGACGCCAGTTCCGCAACGCCCGCGCCGGCGATGGCGCACTGGTAGAGGCCGTTCGGACGCACGCCGGCGGCGAAGGCCGCGTAGCCGCCGTAGGAGTAGCCGTGCATGGCGACCCGGTCAGGTGCGGCGATGCCCTGGGCGATCAGCCATTTCACGCCGTCGTCCTTGTCGTCCTGCATCTTCTGGCCCCACTCGTCGTTGCCGGCGTTGAGGAACTTCTTGCCGTAGCCGGTCGAGGCGCGGAAGTTCGGCTGCAAAACGGCATAGCCCCGGTTGGCGAGGAACTGCGACAAGGAGCCGTAGCCCCACGTGTCGCGCCCCCAGGGGCCGCCGTGCGGGACGACGACGAGCGGCAGGTTCCTGGCGGGCACACCCTTCGGCAGAGTCAGGTAGGCGGGGATCTCGAGACCGTCGGACGACTTGTAGCGGATGGCCTTCATCTCCGCCAGGTGCTCGCGCGGCAGCTTTTCGCGGATGCGGTACTGGAGCGTCGCCTTCTTGCTCGTGCGGTCGAAAAGGTAGGTCTCGCCGGGTTCGGTGTCGCTCACGGCGGAGATGAGGAAGAGCCGCTCGTCCTCCGTCCCCGACCCGACCCTGAGCTCCTTGCCGGGCAGCCGCTTCTGCAAGAGCTCGTAGTCGGCCTCGAAGTCTTTGTCCTTGAAATAGATGCGCATCTTGTCATCGAAATAGAGCGTGGCGATGAGCTCGTCCGTGCGGTCGGAGAACAGCGGGGAGCCGAAGTCCACCCGGTTCATGGGATCGGCTTCGACCAGCTCTTCACGGCCGGTGCCGGGGTCGAACAGCACGAGGCGGGTCAGGTCCACGTCACCCTTGTTGGTGACCATGTAGACGCGCCGGCCGTCCTTGTGGAACTGCACCGGATAGCAGGTCTCGAAGACGCCGCAGGAGTAGACCTTCTTGAACCCGTCGGCGTCCACGCGCAGCACCTCCGTGTCGCCGTTCTCGGCGGAGCGCGTGGCCAGCCGGAGCTGGTCCTTCAGATCGAAGACCCAGCCCGTCAGCCGCTCGGTGTTCTTGCGCACGAGCGTCCGCTCGCCGGTCGAGATCTTCACCTTGTAGAGGTCATGCCAGGCCGGATCGCGGTCGTTCAGCCCGACGTAGATCGTGTCCGGGTCGGTTTCGGGCACGGCGTAGATGAAGGCCCGCGCCCCTTTCGCCTCGGTCAGGTTGTGCGCCGCCGGCACCCGCTGCCCCGCGGCGGGCGAGGCCGCCGGGTCGACGGCGTAGACGTTGTAGTTCTCGTCGCCGGCCTGATCCTGCACAAAGAGGATGAACTTGCCGTCCTCGCTCCAGAAGTAGCCGGGGATCGGACGCTTGGTGTCGGCGGTGACGGGCCGGGCCGCCTCGAAAGGCTCTTCGGTGCGCTTGACCCAGACGTTGCGCGTGCCGTCGAGGGGCTTGATGAACGCGATGAACTTGCCATCGGGCGAGAGCTGGGCGTTGATGATCTCGGGGTCGCCGAAGAACAGTTGCCGGTCGATGAGCGGCGGCAGCCCCGGCTGCTGCGCCCAGGCGCCAGCCGCGAAGGCGGCCAGCAGGACGCCGCAGACGACCCGTGTGAAGATCTTGCCGGCCACGCCTCTAGAGGCCCGGCGCTCGAGGGTGGGTGGGTTGTGCATGGCGAGAGAACCTCCCTTTGGCTGATTGAGGAGAATTCCTGGCGTCAATCCAAGCGGACAGCCTGTATATACGCAGGATTATCTCAGATGTTTCGTGTGGCCGCCATTCCTGTGCCGGGCTCCGCTGACGGATTCCGCCGATGCGATAACATCTCCTATCATGGACATCTCTCGCCGTCAGGCCCTCGCCGGCGCCGCCGCCCTGGGGCTCACCGGCGTCCTGCCTCGCCCTCTCTCCGCGCTCAAGCCGGACGGCGCCAGACCGCGGACCGTCCGCCCCGGCCGCCTCCGGCCCGGCGACACCGTGGGCCTGGTGGACCCGGCGAGCGCGCTTTGGGAGCCCGTGAACGTCGAGATCGTCGCCGAGTCCTGGGGCGCGCTCGGGTTCAAGACCAGGCGGGGGGCCAACCTGCTCGCGCGCCGGGGCTACTTCGCCGGCACCGACGAGCAGCGCGCCGCCGATCTCAACGCCATGTTCGCGGACCCGGAAGTGCGCGCGATCCACTGCGTCCGCGGC
>DASWME010000332.1:0-11914 GCA_036399915.1 Thermoanaerobaculia bacterium | reverse complement strand
GATGGCGACCTGGAACACGTTCTTTGCCAAATCGACAGCGATTGTGGTAGATTTTCTCACGGACTCCTCCTTTTGGTTTGCAGACCACCCGCGACTATGGCACAAAAGGCCGGCGTCGCAGGAGGAGTCCATCCCATCACTGAGGCCCTAAGCGTTGGGCGCAATGCCAGCATAGAGGTGGAACATAGGGCTCTGCTTAAGCGCTGTAGGAGTAAGGATTAACCCCTTATGGTAACCAGATCGGTTTCCTTCGAAGACTTCGTTTCCAAGTATCATGCGCTCAGGCATCAGCGTCGACTGTTCGCCTTCCTGCTTTGTGATGACCGACCCAGTCACAGAGACATTCGGAAGTTTGCGGATGCTAACTCTGGCTGGCTCGACCAACTTGCTCGTTCTGCTAAGATCTTCTTCTTCATTTTCGGCCATAAAGCGAAGGCGCGGGAGAGAGGTAAAAATCCGAGCCTCAAGGTTGCAAGTCTTTTTGGTATCAGGCCGAATCAACTGCCCGGAATAGTCCTTTTTACTGTGGTTGATGAGAGAGACGGAGCAGTGAATAGAGCTCTTTATCTACCACTTCACCCCTCTCTATTTGGAATAAAGGACTCAATCACAGAGGAGGTCTTTGCGGATCTTTTTGCCGGAATACAGAGGTGTCTACAAAATACAAGTACCGAGGAAGATCTTTGGCCGGCCTTAGAATCTGTCATTGAGGAAGTGCGGTCGAAGGGCAAGTGGCACGTGACCATCCAGCATTTGCAGTTCCTTGCGACGCTTCCTGTAAAGTTCCTTGAGTCCATGGTGGCTGCTCTTGGAGAAGGTGCGGCAAAGAGGCTTACCGGTGGCTAAAATGGAGCGCCCAACTCCACGCTCCACCGGACGGCTGACGCCACCGGTGAGCTTTTGAGCGTTGGACTTCAGTCAGCGCAAGCCACTAGCAGACAAGGCGTAGATAATCCCGTTACCGCCAACCGCTAAGCAGGGAAAAACCAATGGCCTATCCGCGGGAGGAGAACATGAAAAAGTCGGGTTCGACCGAGGGCCAGTCGGCATCTGAGCTGATTGACAAAAGAATCGCCGAGCTCGGGGACTGGCGCGGGGAGACCTTGAGCAGGATGCGCAAGCTCATCAAAGAGGCAGACCCGGACGTCGTGGAGGAGTGGAAGTGGATGGGCACTCCCATATGGTCGCACGACGGGATCATCTGCACCGGCGAGTCTTACAAGTCGATAGTGAAGTTGACCTTCTCCAAGGGGGCTTCGTTGAAGGACCCGGCCAAGCTCTTCAACTCGAGCCTCGACGGGAACGCAAGGCGCGCGATTGACATCCATGAGGGGGAGGAGGTCGACGCGGGCGCGTTCAAGGCGCTCATCCGTGCCGCGGTCGCCCTCAATACATCCCGTCCTATCCTCAAGTCCACGAAGGCGTCCGCCAAGAAGCCGGCTATCCTCGCAGGTGGCAACCCTCGCATCGCGAAGGCCGACGGCGACGCCCCCGTGCAGGCCTACATCGCGGCCATGCCGGGCTGGAAACGCGACGTCGGGCGCCGCCTCGACGCGCTCATCGTGCGCAACGTGCCCAACGTGCGCAAGGCCGTGAAGTGGAACTCGCCCTTCTATGGCATCGAGGGCCAGGGCTGGTTCCTGGGGTTGCACGTCTTCACCCACTACGTCAAGGTGACCTTCTTCCGAGGCACGTCGCTGCGACCCGTTCCACCCGGGGGCACGGGCAAGGACGCGCGCTGGATCGATATCCACGAGGACGATCTCGACGAGGCGCAGATGGCGACGTGGGTGAAGCAGGCGGCTGCAATACCGGGCTGGGGCAAGTCGTAGGCGGCGCGTACGTCCAACGAGGGCCTCATCTCGGGAGAGCCTATCCCAACTCCGTACGCGTCCCGCTCTCCGTTCGTGCCTCTCTCCGCTGCTCAGGGGGAGGCTTCGAGGCCGGTTGGCAGCGCAAAGGGCGGCCGGGTCTCCGTTTCCGCGCAGCGGGTGTCCAGGCCGGCGGCGTGGCCCTGGTCCAGGAACCGCGCCACCAGGGCCGAGGCGCAGCCGCCCTCCGGGAAGTGCGAGGAGGCCGGGAAGACGACCTGCCGTGCGTTCGGCAGGAAGGCCGCCACCTGCTCACCCCAGTAAGGCGGGGTGGCCGGATCGAGACGCCCTGACAGGAGCAGGACCGGGAGGTCCGCCCGGACCGGCGCGGCGAAGTCCGCCGGCAGGTCTCCGCGGGGCCACTCCCGGCAGGCCTCCAGCCAGGCCAGCGTCCGCTCGGGACCGAAGAAGGTGCCGCTGGCGAGGCGCCGGACGGACTCCGCATCCAGGAACGGCGCCCACTCCGAGCAGATCACCGACAGGAACATGCCCAGGCTCTCGTTGCGCTTCTGGGCGTGCGCGATGGCCAGCGCTGCCCGGGCCATGGAGCGGTAGTCGCCTGTGAACGCCTCGTGGAGCGCGAGCGGCACCCGGGCCGCCGCCTCGGCGCTGTAGAGGCGGGTACGGAGCGTGCGGGCGAAGGTCGGCTGGTCGAGCGTGACCTGGCGGGGTTTGGCGGTCACGGGATCTTCGACGGTCACCCGGACGGGCTCCGCCGCGAGCCGCTTCAGCACGGCCGCCGTCTCTTGCGAGAGCCGCGGGAACGCCTTCGCGCAAGCGGTGTCGGCGGCGCAATCCTGCAGCAGCAACCCGAGCGCCCGCTCGGCGTCCCGGGGGATGAAGAGCGAGGACTCCGGTGCCAGCGGAAAGGCGCCGACGAGGACGGCCGCCTGCACCCGCTCCGGGTGCCGCCGGATGTAGGCCTGCGACACCTGTGTGCCGTAGGAGGCACCAAAGAGCACGATCCTGCCATACCCCAGCGCCAGGCGGACGGACTCGAGATCCGCCACCGCATCCCAAGTGGTGTATCGGCGCAGGTCGGCCCGGCCCTCCAGGATTTCCCGGCAGGAGCGGGCCTCCGCCGGCGAGATCTCGCCGAGTTCCCGGCCGGGGGACGGCGCCGGGCAGGACAAGGCGTGACTCCGGCCCGTGCCCCTCTGGTCGAGGAAGACGAGGTCGTACCGCGGCCGCAGTGCCTCAAGAGCGCCGGGAAGGTCGGCGACGGTTTCGCTCGCGGCCTCCCCGGGGCCGCCGGCGAGAAAGAACACGACACCCTGCGCGGGTCCCGGACCGAGCGCCGGAAGTCGCAGCACGAAGAGGTCCAGCGCCCGGCCGTCAGGAGTGGCCCGGTCCTCGGGCACCCTCACGAGGCCGCACTCGGCACCCTCCAGCCCCTTTTGCGTGCAGGGGCCGAGGCCCGCGGCCCGCGAGACGGACGCGAGGAGGAGCAGGCAGAAAGGCAGGCGAAGCGCGGGGAGGAGCTGCATGGCGGGCTGGCCAAGGACCCAGGATTCTATCTCCCTGCGATCGGCTTCACCCCGATCGCCTTGCACAGCTCGGCCGTGTCGTAGAGCACGCCGTCCTTGATGGTGAGGACGACGCGGCGGATGTCGCTGATGTCCGCGATGGGGTCGCCGTCCACCAGGATCATGTCGGCGAGCTTGCCGGGGGCGAGGGTGCCCAACTCGGCGTCGTGCTTCATGACGCGGGCGGCTCCGAGGGTGGCGATCTTCAGGACTTCAGCGGCCGGTAGGCCCGCCTTCACGTAGTGCTCCAGCTCGCGGTGGAGGGCGAAGCCGGCCGGGCCGTCGGTGCCAGCTACGATCGGGATGCCCGCGTCGTGGAGGGCGCGCACCATCGCGAGCAGGGCGCGGAAGGAGTCGCGGTAGCGCCGCTCCTTCCCCTCCGGCACCGGCAGATTGCCGCCGAGCAGCTTGCGCCGCACCTGGAACGGCAGGCGGCTGGCCACCGGGGCCATGCTAGGGCCGATCTCGCCAGGGCGCCCGGTGAACCGGTCCTCATAGACGGTGACGGTGGGGTCCACCACCACGTTGCGCTCCGCGAGCAGCTTCAGGAAGGCGCGCACGGGCGCGGAGCCGAGGTCCAGCTCGGCCGCGTGCTCCGCGACGGCGGTGAACCGGGCCGGAGTGCGGGTGTCGACCCCTGAGAGGAAGTTGAGGAAAAGGAAGTTGACGTGGTGGATCTCGTCGAATCCCTCACGCACCGCCTGCCCGGCGGTCATGCCGTAGGGGATGTGGCCGGAGACGCGCAGGCCGCGTTGGTAGGCTTCGGCCACGATGGCGGGCACGAGCTTCGGATCGAGGGAGCTGTAGATCTTGATCTGCTCGTAGCCGAGCCCGGCGTAGCGGACGACCGCGGCTCTCGCCTCCTCCCCGGTGGCCACCAGGACCGGCGTGGGGCCGGCGTAGGGGCCGGGACCGTCGATGACGCCGGCCGGCACGACCCGCGGCCCGAGGGCCTCGCCCGCGTCCCAGCGGCGCTTGAGGCCGAGCAGGTGCTCGGTGCCGTTGGCGAGGTCGCGGCCGGTGGTCACGCCGGCGGCCAGGTCGAGGATGCCGTCCGTGTCCGTGAGGTGCTGGTGCATGTCCCACAGGCCGGGCAGGAGCGTCCTGCCCCGGGCGTCGACGACCTTGGCTCCCTTAGGGGTCCGGACGTGGCCGTCCCGGCCCACGGCCTGGATGCGGTTGCCTGAGACGACGACGGTCGAGCCCGGCGTCACGGTTCGGGTCTCTGGATCGAAGAGCCGGGCTCCCTTCAGCACCAGCGGACCCGCCGGACGGTGGGACAGCTTCGCCGCGAGGGCCTTCTGCCGCGCCGCCACGGCGCCGGTCTGAGCCTTGATCAGCTCGGGCGCCGCGCCCTCCCAGCCCTGGCGCACGACGGTGACGAAGCCGTCGTAGCGGCCGAAGAAGACCGGCGGGCTCTCCATCCAGACGTAGAGCGGGGTGTAGTCGAGGCCCGAGATGGCGTACAGGATGAGGTCCTGGGCCCGGTCCTTCGTCCGGAGCCGGGTGGAACCCACCTTCTCGAGGCTCGCCTCGCCTCCGGGCAGCAGCGGCAGGCGGTGGCGCGGGCTGCGCAGCAGGGCCGCCGCCAGCAGGCCGATCTCCTGGCCCGCGCCGCTCAGGCTGACGTAGAACGCCGGCCCGGCTACCTTGCTCTCCCCTTTCTCGGAGGCGTTGCGCCAGACGGCCTTTCCCCTGGAGAGCTCGAAGCGCTCGTCGACCGGGTTCTTCCAGTAATCGTGGCCGGTGATCTGGACGCGCACCGGGATGCCGGCGCTGTCGAGCTTGAAGCGGGAGGCGAGCTTCGGGCCGCGGCCGCGGTCGTGCACCTCCAGCGTGAGGACCCCCTCGTTCCCCAGCTCGACGCGGTAGGTCACCACGCCGGCGGGGCGCAGGTCGCCGAGGAAGACGGCGAAGCGGAACTCCTCTCCCGGCGCGGGCCGGGGCAAGGGCGGAGCGGAGCCGCCGACGCCGAGCGGCAGATAGACGAGGAGCAATGTGAGGAGGCTGGCTCTCCCCATGAGAATCCCCCTGGTCCCCCCCGGAGGGGCAAAAAAGAATGAGACTGAGAATGAGAAGCAGTAGGGAATGATTCTATGAGAAGCCAGCGGGCGAGGTCGAGCCCCCGCGGAGCCCTCACCCCCTGGCCCCCTCTCCCGCTGAGCGGGAGAGGGGGGACGTGTCCGAACCGTCAGGAGGGTCGGGGAGGTGAGGGCTCTATACGTTGCGCGTCGCGATCGCCGGCGGCACCTGGGCGCCCCGCAGGGCCGGACCCAGTGCCGAGGCGATGCCGATCAGCCAGAGGCCGAGGGCACCCGCGGCCACGACGGGAGCGCTCAGCCGCGCTCCGGCCACCCAGGTGACGATGCCGAAGTTGAGGCCGTAGGCCAGGGCCGCTCCGAGGACGACGCCGAAGGTGGTCACCATCCAGTTCTCCAGCAGGAAGTGGCGCACGATGGCTGCGCGGTCCGCCCCCAGGGCGCGGCGGGTGCCGATCTGCCGCCGGCGCTCGGCCACTGAGAACGCGGTCAGGCCCACGATTCCCAGCGAGGTGACCAGCACCAGCAGGGCCATGACGCCGTTGAGCGAGGCCACGAGCAGGCGGTCCCGGCTCTGGAACTCGGTCCGCTCCTCGACCCCGGTCCGCAGCCGCAGGAAGCGTCCCTTCTCCACGCCGAGCAGCGCCTTCTCCATCTGCGGGATCATGGCGCCCGGGTCACCCTCGGTGCGCACGAGATAGGACGAGCCGAAGTCGAAGCCCACGATCCGCGCCGGCCCCAGCATCAGCCGGTCCGACGTTTCCCCCGCGGGCTTGTAGAAGCGGTCGATCAGCCCGATGACGTTGTAGCGCTGCGCCTCGTCGGCGGAGGAGAGCTGCCGGCCCACCGCCTGGCCGCCGGGGAACAGCCGGTCGGCCAAGGTCCTGCTGATCACCACGGGCACGGCCTCGTCGGGGCCTGCCTCGGCGCCGTGCTCGTACTCGGCCTGGGTGAAGCCCCGCCCCTGGACGACCTGGATGCCGAGGGCGTCGAAGACGTGCGGATCGGCGGGGTAGAACTGCGCGGAGGTCGGCTCGCCGCGGCTGCCGGGGATGCGCACGCCCGTGATCGAGACGTTACCGGCCCAGGGCTGCAGGTGAGTGTCGCTGGCGGCCCGCACGCCCGGCAGGGCCCGCAGGGTCCGCAGGTCGGAGTCGACGAGCTGGTCGAGCACCTCCGGCTGATTCAGAGCCTCGGCGAAAGGCGCGCTGCGGATGAGGACGAGGTGCTCGTCGTCGAAGCCTGACTCGCGGGCGAGCTGGGCGCGCGTGTCCAGGATCAGGCTCATGCAGTTGGCCACAATGGCCAGGGTCAGCGCCACCTCGGCGACGATGAGCACCACCCGCGCCCGGTTGCGCAGCAAGGAACGAAAGATCGGTCCGAATTCCATGATGGTCTCTCCCTCGGGTGCCTATTGATTCTTCAGGTGCCGGGCGGGCGGGATGGCGCAGATCCGCCAGGCGGGATAGATGCCGGCGATGGCCCCGGCGGCGAGCGACAGGGCGACGGCGGCGAGGATCATCGGGACGTCGAGCTGGAAGAACGCGACCCCCTCCGGGCCGTCGCCGTAGACCCGGTTGAGCACGGCGAGGCCGGCCAGCGACAGCAGGACGCCGAGAGCGCCGCCGATCAGTCCCATCAGCTCGCACTCAACCAAGTGCTGGACGAAGATGGTCCACCGGCTCGCCCCCAGCGCCCGCCGCACGCCCACGATGGAGGCGCGGGCCAGGAACTTGCCCAGGAACAGGCCGATGAGGTTGAGCGCCGCCACCACCAGGAAGAGCAGCGAGATGGCCGCCAGCGCCTTGGTCTGGGGCGGCACCACCCGGAACTCCTCCATGAGGCCGAGGACGGGGGTGACGCGGTTGTCGAGCCGATGGGGGAAGCGGCCCAGCCTCTTCTGCTCCAGGGCATAGGCGTCGAGGTGACTCTTGAAGGCCCGCACCCGGGCCTCGTCGGGCAGCTCCACCCAGAGCTGAAGGAAGAGCGCTTCCTGGAGCACCAGCCGGTCGTAGAACGGCAGCTCCTCCTCGCCCGGTTCCGGGTTCCGCCAGGTGTACCGCCGGCCGACCCCGGTGACCTCCATGGGCCCTACCAGCTCCAGGGGCACGAAGACAGCTTCCGGCGCCGCGAGGGGGTCGACGACCAGGTCATACCCCTTGACGCGTGGCCGCCAGCGGTCTAGGACGCCCACCACCCGGAACTCGCGGTCGTCCATGCGGAAGGTGCGGCCGACGCTGTCGCGGCCGCCGAAGAGGCGGTCGTTGAGCGCCGAGCTGATGACGGCGACGGCCTCGGGTTTGGCGTCCGCCGCCCGGTCCCAGGCGCCGCCGTAGCGGAAGGGCACGTTGAACATGGCGAAGAAGTCCGAGGTCACCAGGCGCACGTCCTCCGGGGTCGGCCGCTCCTGGGAGTTGGGCGGGAAGACCGTCATGCGCGACGCGAACGTCGCCGTGCGCCGCACCGGGATGTCGCTCTTGAGGATCTCCCGCACGTCGCGGTAGGCGAGCAGGGACGGCGGCGCGTCTTGGAAAGGGTTGTCGGGGGCGCCCCAGGAGTTCATCCGCACGAAGTAGAGGACGCCGCTCTTGCCGGGCACGGGGTCCTGGGCCAGGACGTGCCAGGCCGTGATGAAGGTCGTCGAGACCCCCACGCCCAAGGCGATGCCGAGCAGGATCAGGGCGGAGAGCACCGGATGGCGCCGGACGCTCGTCCAGGCGAGCCGAAGGTTGTAGAGCAGCATGGCCGTCTCCTCTCCTAGACCGCCGCCGCCTGGCGGGAGGCCGTGGCGGGCCGGTTCAGAGGGAACGGCGCGATCCGCTCGAGGTCCACCATCCGCCCATCGGCGATGTGGAGCTGCCGGTGGGCGCGCGCCGCGTGCTCCGGATTGTGGGTCACCATGATGATCGTCGTCCCCGCTTCGTTGACCTGCTCGAGGATGTCCATGATCTCCCGCGCCATCCCCGAGTCGAGGTTGCCCGTGGGCTCGTCGGCCAGGATCAGCTTGGGATCGCCGGCCAGCACGCGGGCGATCGCGACGCGCTGCTGCTGGCCGCCGGAGAGCTGCGCGGGCAGATGGCGCAGGCGCGAGGAGAGCCCCACCTGAGCGATGGCCCGCTCGATCCGCTCCCTGCGCTCGCGGGCCTTCAAGCCCCGGTAGCGCAGGGGGACATCCACGTTGTCGAACACGTCGAGGTCCGGGATCAGGTTGAAGCTCTGGAAGACGAACCCGATCTTCTCGTTGCGGACGCGCGACATCTCCTTGTCCGAGAGGCGGGAGACGTCCACGCCGTCGAGCCAGTACTTGCCCTGCTCGAAGGAATCGAGCAGGCCGGACACGTTCAAAAAGGTGGTCTTGCCGGAGCCCGAGGGACCGGTGATGGTGACGAACTCCCCCTCCTCCACCTCCAGCGAGAAATCGCGCAGCGCCCGGGTCTCCACCAGGCCCGTGCGGTAGATCTTGGTGACGTTGTCCATCTTCAGCATTTCTCTATCCTCCGCGCTCTTACCGCCGCACCAGCACGGTCTTGGCGCCGTTGAACTGTTCCATGTCGGAGAGCAGAATGCGGTCGCCCTCCTTCAAACCTTCGACGATCTCAACCTCGGACACGCTCGTCGCCCCAACCCGGATGGGCCGCAGGGTCGCGAGCCCGTCGGCCAGGACATAGGCCTGGCGGCCGCCGCCCGCCTCCAGGAACGGTCCACGGGGGACCTTGAGGACGTTGGGACGCCTCTCGAACACCAGGCGGACCGAGACCCGCTGGCTCTGCCGCAAGCCCGCGGGCGTGCCGCCCTGGAACCTGACGGTCCCCTCGACCTGGCCGGCCCGCACCTCCGGGGAGACGGCGGTCAGCTCGCCGGGGTAGTCCCGGCCGCCGTAGCTGACGACCGCCGGCGTGCCGGCCGCCGCCTCATCGGCGTAGGCCTCGGGGATCTGCACCTCGACCTCGAACTCCGAGAGGTCCACGACGGTGAGCACCGGCGCGTTGGGGGCCACCGCGTCACGGTCCTGGATGTCGATGGTGGCCACCATGCCGTCGAACGGGGCGCGCAGGGTCAGCTCGGCCATCCGGCGCTCCAGATCGGCCACGACCAGGCGCTGGCGCTCGATCTGGCGGCGGCGGTCCTGGACCTCGAAGTCGCGGGCCTCGCGGGCGAGCCGGCCCCCTTTGTCGACCTGCTCCAGCTCGACCTCGGCGACGCGGACGGCGTCGCGGCTCCGCTCGTACTCGACCTCGTTGAGGAGGCCGTCCTTGCGGAGTGTCTCGGCCCGTGCGAGGTCGCGCCGGGCCGCCTCCAGGCGCACGCGCCGGAGCTTCAACGTCTGCTCGTCGCCCTGGTTCTGCTGGCGGGTGGAGAGCTGCGCGCGCGCCAGCTCGGAATCCAGGGACTGGAGGCGCGACTGCTCCTGGGCGAGCTGCGCCGCCAGCTCGGGGCTGGAGAGGATGGCGAGCACCTGGCCCGCCTTGACCGACTCCCCTGGCCTGACGGCCAGGGTGACGATGCCCTGCACGGGGCTGTACAGCTTGGGATGATTGGCCGCGACGATTCTGCCCTGGGCGGAGACGTCCCGCTCCAGGTCGCCCCGCACGACAGTCGCCACCTGCAGGCGGGAGAGGTCCACCGACTGCTCGGCCCGCGCCCACCGCTGGACGGACGGCCAGAGGAAAACGAGGGCGATGACCAGCGTGCCGGCCCCCGCGAGCAGCAGCTTGGTCCGCCGGGAGAGCCCCGGCGCCTTGGTGATGATCTGGTCCATGGAGTTCGTTTCTTGGATCATGGCGCCGGCCATAAGAGCAACGGCAGTGCCAGGAGCGCCCGCAAGTGCAAGTCACTGAATATCAATTATTTACAGGATCGGACGACCGTCCGCGGATCCTGGAGGTTGACAGGTGTCCGGCGGACGGGGCGGACAGGTGTCCGGGCTGGCGGGGTGCAAAAAGACGGCGCCCCGGCGGAGCCGGGACGCCTACGTGGAGCTCTTTTATCTCAGAAAACCGCGCCGCCTCCGACGGGGCCCGTAGAAGCGCTCGTCGTCGTAGAGGTCGCCCGCGTAGAAGTCGCGGTCGGGCGCTGGGGCGTAGTCGCGGTCGAAGCGGCGCCGCAGGCCGGTCTCGTACTCCCGGCTGAAGGCCTTGGGATCGTACGCTGGCAGGAAGGCCGCGTCGTGGCTGTCCATGCCTTCCAGGTAGATGCGGTCGTGGTCCTCGTCCAGCTTGGCGACGCCGATAGGAACCAGGACGTGGTGCCTCGCCGCACGGGCGTCGCCGCGGTCCAGCACCGGGCCGGCTCCCGCCATGCCGGGCGCCGCGTACGCGCCGACCACGCCGGCCGTTCCCGGCACTGCGGGAGCGGACGCGAGCAAATCCGGATCCAGCTCCACGTCCAGATAGCGGACCCGCATGGCCGCGGTGTCCACCAGCAGGTCGTTGACCTCGCCGATGGTCCGGCCGTCGCGCCCGATCACGTTCCAGCCGCGGACGTCCGGATCGTCGCTGGCGACCTTGTAGTCCTTCAGCTCCTTCAAGGGGGCGATCTGCGCGACGGCGGCGCCCGCCGCCGGACCCGCCGCGGGATGAACGTCTTCATGCCTCATGGAAGCCTCCTGTCTCGTCAGGCGCACCGCGCGTGCGGTACGGCATCGAACGTGGTACGGGCGAGCGCGGTGGGAACGGCCGGGAGCTCCAGGACCAAGGCCGCTTTCAGGGCAGCCACGTCCTGCGGCGTGTCGTTGTCACGGTCTCCGAGCGTCAGGGCGGCCCAGACGATCAGGAGCAGCAGGAGCAACCCGAGGAGCAGCGCCCAGAGGGGAATTCCCTTCTTTTTCTCAATCTTGATTTCCGCCATGGTCGACACCTCCTACGACCGGGCATCCGGTGGCTCGTCCGGCGCCGCGCTTCGGGGTCTGTTTGCGGAGGTGGCGGAACGCCGGGGTCAGGGACCGAATGCCCGGATTCGATCCACAGAGACAAATAGGTGCAAGGATCGGGCCGGATGGCGGGAAAGAGGAGGCGGGACGACGCGCAAAAGGGGCGGGGACGAGCCCCCGCCCCCTGGGAAGAGGGGACCTACTTCCTGGCCGCCCGCGCCGCCTGGAACTTGTGGACACCCTTCTCCTGGCCGCCTCCCCAGAAAGTCCACTCCTCGTTGAGCTTGCCATCGCCCGGGATGGCGATCCTGGCCCCGTGGATGTGGTTGTCCTTGGCCGGATCGAAGTTCGTCCCGCCGTCGAAGGCGAAGACCAGCTCGGTGGGAGTGGACTTCTCCGGATCGAGCTTCAGGTGCGGCTGGTTCCCCGCGGAGCAGTAGTGCGTCGCCACCAGGTCGTTGCCAACGAGATGGTACATGTTGATCATCTCGTGCTCGCTGCCGGCGAACATGGTCTCCATGACGACGCTGCCGTTGCCGGTCACCTTGTAGCTCAGCGGCACCGCCATGCCCTCGGCCGTATTGCCGCTCCATTCCCCGGCCAGGCCCT
>DASWME010000331.1:0-3369 GCA_036399915.1 Thermoanaerobaculia bacterium | reverse complement strand
GACGTGACCTTCCATGCCTGCCGCCCCGGAGAACGCCAGGTCCCCATCGGGCGCCCGGTGGCTAACACCCGGGTTCATGTGCTGGAGCCGGAGGGTCAGGAGGCGCCGGTGGGAGTAGCCGGCGAGCTGTGCCTCGGCGGGGTCCAGGTCGGCCGCGGCTACGTGGGACGGCCGGAGCTGACGGCCGAGCGGTTCGTGCCCGATCCCTTCGGTCCTCCGGGATCCCGACTGTACCGCACCGGCGACCTGGCCCGGTGGTCGGCGGCGGGGGAGGTGGAGTACCTGGGCCGCCTCGACCACCAGGTCAAGATCCGCGGCTTCCGCATCGAGCTAGGCGAGATCGAGTCGGCGCTGCGGGCCGTGCCGGGTGTGGAGTCGGCCGTGGTCCTGGCCCGGGGCGATGGGGTGGAGCGGCGCTTGGCGGCCTACCTGGTCTGCGGCGCGGGCAACGCACCGCCGGCCGAGGCCCTGCGCGGCACCCTGCGCGAGCGGCTGCCCGACTCCATGGTGCCGGCCGCCTTCGCCTTCCTGGAACGGCTCCCCCTCCTGCCCAACGGCAAGATCGACCGCCGCGCTCTGGCGCGTATCGAGCCCTCGATCGAGGGAAGGGAAGGCTTCGCCTCGCCGCGCACTCCGGTAGAAGAGGAGCTGGCGCGGATCTGGAGCCAGGTGCTCGGCCGCGAGCGCGCCGGGCTGGGGGAGAGCTTCTTCGACCTCGGCGGCCATTCGCTGCTGGCGACCCGCATGGTGTCACGGGTGCGTGAGACCTTCGGCGTCGAGTTGCCCCTGCGGACCATCTTCGAGATGCCCACGGTCGAGGGGCTGGCGCGGCGGATCGAGGAGGCCCTGCGGGAGGGCTCCGGGGTCGCCACACCGCCGCTGCGGCCTGTTCCGCGCCAGGAAGACCTCCCGCTCTCCTTCGCCCAGGAGCGGCTCTGGTTCCTCGACCAGCTCGAGCCGGGGAACCCAGCCTACAATATCTCGGCCGCGCTGCGCCTGCGCGGCAGCCTCGACGTCGCGGCGCTGGCGCGGAGCTTCGCCGAGATCGTCCGGCGCCACGAGGCCCTGCGCACCACCTTTCCGGAGATCGCGGGCGCGCCGCGCCAGGTCGTCGCCCCGGCGGCCGGCCCGCTCCTGCCCGTGATCGACCTGGGCGGCCTGCCGGCCGCGGCCCTGGCGGCCGAGGCCTTCCGCCTGGCCGGCCAGGAGGCCCTGCGCCCCTTCGACCTGGCCCGCGGCCCGCTGCTGCGCACCTCGCTGCTGCGCCGGGGGGAGGAGGAGTGGACGGCGCTCCTCGGCGTACATCACATCGTGAGCGACGGGTGGTCCCTGGGCGTGCTGGTCCGCGAGCTGTCGGCGCTTTATGCCGCCTTCCGCCGCGGCGACCTGTCGCCGTTGCCGGAGCTGCCGGTGCAATACGCCGACTACGCGGTCTGGCAGCGCCAGTGGCTCCAGGGCGAGGCGTTGGAGGTCCAGCTCGCCTGGTGGCGCGAGGAGCTGGCCGGGGCGCCGACCCTGCTGGAGCTGCCGGCTGACCGGCCACGCCCGCCGGTGCAGACCTACCGCGGGGGAACCGCGGGGGTCCTGCTCGACCGGCCGCTCGCGGGAGCGCTCGCGGACCTGGCGCGGCGCGAGGGCACGACGTTGTTCATGGTCCTCCTCGCCGGCCTCCAGGCGCTGCTCTCCCGTTACAGCGGCGAGGAGGACCTCCTGGTGGGCACGCCGATCGCCGGCCGCACCCGAGCGGAGGTCGAGGGCCTCATCGGGCTCTTCCTCAACACCCTGGTCCTGCGCGGACGGCTGGGCGGCGCGCCGTCGTTCCGCGCTCTGCTGGCGCGGGTGCGCGCCGCCGCGCTGGGCTCCTACGCCCACCAGGAGCTGCCCTTCGAGCGCCTCGTCGACGAGCTCGGGGTCGAGCGGAGCCTCTCCCACAGCCCGCTGTTCCAGGTCCTCCTCGTTCTCCAGAACGCGCCCGTGGAGCCGCTGGAGCTGCCCGGCCTCCACCTCGCTCCGGAGGACGTTCCATCCGCCACGGCCAAGTTCGACCTCAGCGTCACCCTCTCCGAGGCCGGCGGCCGGATCGCGGGCGTCCTGGAGTACGCCGCCGACCTCTTTGACGCGGCGACCGCCCGCCGGATGGTCAACCACTACCGCACACTGCTGGAGGCTGCGGCAACGGACCCGGACGGGCGCGTCCCGGACCTGCCGCTGCTGTCCGCGGCCGAGCGATGGCAGATCCTGGAGTGGAACGCGACGGACGCGGCCCGGCCGTCGGTCTGCCTGTTCGACCTAGTCCGCGCCCAGGCGGAGCGCACCCCCGGCGCCCCAGCCGTCGTTCAGGGAGACCGGTCCCTGACCTACGGCGAGCTGGCGCGCCGTGCCGGCGCCCTGGCCGCCCATCTGCGGAGCATGGGGATCGGGCCGGAGGCCCGGGTCGGGTTGGCCGTGGAGCGTACCCCCGGGATGCTCGTGGGTCTCCTGGGGATCTCGGCCGCGGGCGGTGCCTACGTGCCTCTCGACCCGGCGCACCCTCGCGAGCGCCTCGGCCTGGTCCTGGAGGACGCGGCGCCGGCCGTGCTGGTGACCCAGCCGGGGGGCGCGGCGGTGCTGCCCGGGCACGGCGCGCGGATCGTGCTCCTGGACGACGACGGCCTCGGGGACTGGAGCCCGCTGGCGGAACCCCCGGCCGGGCCGGTGGATCCGGGGAACCTTGCCTACGTCCTCTACACCTCGGGGTCGACCGGCCGGCCGAAGGGGGTCCAGATCCCCCACGGCGCCCTGGTCAATTTCCTGCTCTCGATGCAGCGCGAGCCGGGCCTCGCCGCGGGCGACACCCTCCTGGCCGTCACGACGCTGTCGTTCGACATTGCCGGCCTGGAGCTGCTCCTCCCCCTGCTCACCGGGGCGCGGGTCGCGCTGGCGGACCGCGAGGAGACGGCCGACGCCGAGCGGCTGATGGCACGCCTGGCGGCTTCGGGCGCCACCGTGATGCAGGCGACCCCCGCCACCTGGCGCCTGCTGCTCGACGCCGGCTGGCCGGGGGATCCGGGACTCGCTGCCCTGTGCGGCGGCGAGGCGCTGCCCGGCGAGCTGGCCGCCCGGCTGCTGCCGCGGATCCAGTCGCTCTGGAACCTCTACGGGCCGACGGAGACGACGATCTGGTCGGCCGCGGCCCGGGTCGTGGCCGCCGATCCCGCGGCCCCCGGGCTGCCGATCGGCCCACCCATCGCCAATACGCAGCTCCGCATCGTGGACCGTGGCCTGCAGCCGGTCCCGGCCGGCGTGCCGGGTGAGCTGTGCATCGGCGGCGCCGGGTTGGCGCGCGGCTACCTGGGCCGGCCGGATCTGACGGCCGAGCGGTTCGTCCCC
>DASWME010000330.1:0-1963 GCA_036399915.1 Thermoanaerobaculia bacterium | reverse complement strand
GATGGCGACCTGGAACACGTTCTTTGCCAAATCGACAGCGATTGTGGTAGATTTTCTCACGGACTCCTCCTTTTGGTTTGCAGACCACCCGCGACTATGGCACAAAAGGCCGGCGTCGCAGGAGGAGTCCATCCCATCACTTACACAACCGAGCCCTCCCCGCTGGAGCGCCTGGAGCGGTTCTGGAGCTTCCTCCGGAACGCCTGGAGCGAGGCGGGCTGCCGCATCGACCCCGACGGCCGCTGCCTGGCTAGTCCCGCACCGCCGCCCACTGAGACAAAAACGGGTTGTCACATCGACCCAGACGGCCGCTGTCTGCCCTGACCCTCACCTCGGCCTCTCATGCCTTCCGGGAGGCCGAGCGCCTCACCTTCTCGATCTCCGCGATGACGCGCAGCGCGAGCTCCACGGTTACGAGCTCCTGCTCGGCGGCCTGCCAGAACAGGGTGAGCGCCGCCAGCGCCTCGCGATCGATCTTCTTGGCCCGGAAGACCGCCTCCATCTCGGCCGCCAGCTCCCGCACCTCCTCCGTGCCCCCACCCTTCAGCCGGAGGACGGCGAGGTCCAGGGAGGCGAGAGCGGCCTCATAGGGCAGTTCCTGGTCCAGGAAGTCCCAGCGCACCCGCTCAAGGCCGGCTACGGCCGACTCCTTCCGTCCCAGCCCGGCGTCGATCCGCGCGGCCAGCCAGGACACGCGGGTGAGGTTCAACAAGGCCGGGGCCTGCTCGGAAGCCAGCGCGCGGACCTCGCCCAGCAGCCCCGCCGCCTCCTTGTAGCGCTCCAGGTGGCAGAGGTCGTCAGCCATGTTGAAGCGGAGCGAGAAGAGCAGGCGGCGGTCACCGGAGGCTTCAACGAAAGGCGCCGCCTCCGCCAGGGTAGCGAGAGCGGCCTGGGTGTCCCCCATCGCGTTGAAGACGTGCTCCCTCTTCAGGAGGACGCGGCCGACGGCCAGGGGCTGGCCCCCGCAGGCCGTGCGGGCCTGATCGAGCAGCGCGAGAGCCTCCGGAAACCGGTGCTGCTCCCGCCTGAGGGAGGCCTCGAGATCGAGCAGGCGCCACTCCGGAAACAGGTCGGAATCGGTTTCGATCCCGGCCCGCCAGATCTCCCAGGCGCGCGCGAACGCCGCGTTGGCGCCGTCGAAGTCGGTAGCCACCCGGCGGGCGTTCCCCACGTGCGCCCAGCAGTAGCCCTGGCAGCGCAGGGTCTCGTCGCCCGGCACCCGTTCGGCGATGGAAAGCGCGAGGTCCGCCAGCTTCAGCGCCTCGCCGGTGCTGTGGGCGGCTGCCCGTATGCTCGCGTGGCTCACCTTCCGCGCCAGGGCAGGGCGCCAGAACTCCGGAAACCCGGTGGCCAGCACGCGCTGATCCTCCTCCGGGGCGACCTTCAGCCGCGCCCAAAGCTCCTCGGCCTCCCGCCCGGCCGCCTCCGCTTTCTCCGCCTTCTTCCTTCGCAACAGCTCGGAATAGACAACCTCGGCGGCGGTCCATCCGGCGGCGATGCTGGCGCGAGCGATTCGCCCGCTCTCCTCCGGGCTCAGCGCCGGAGTGGAAGCCACCCCCTCCCCGGAGATCAAGCGATCGGCGAAGACCAGCACGTCCACGGCCTCCGGTGGATAGCCCAGCGGAGCGATCTGGGTGTCCAGCTTTACGCGGGAGAGTCCGTCGCCTCGTTCATAGCGCCCGAGGAGGGACGGATCCATTCCAAGAGCGTCGGCCAGGCGCTGCTTCGACCAGCCACGCTTCGAGCGCAACCACGTCAGGGCCAAGCCCAGAGGAGAGGCACTCTTCCTCTGCACCTTGAACCCTCCCCTAGCGTACTCCCATGCTAAGAGCTCCTAACAGAACCTCTCGATGAAGTTCAGACAGATGAGAGCACAAGCAATGGAGAGGAAAGCGCGATGAATATCTGCTCGTCGCTCGTCTCGCACGCGCAATCTCCGAGACTGATTGCACCAAGCATGAGT
>DASWME010000329.1:0-2016 GCA_036399915.1 Thermoanaerobaculia bacterium | reverse complement strand
CAAGAGCTTCGCCGCTATATCAAAGCTCACAACAAACATTCTGCGAAGCCCTTCGTCTGGACGAAGTCTGCCGAGGGCATCCTTGAATCCGTCAACCGAACTCGGCAAGCCGGAACGAATTAACCGGACGGTACACTAGCGTGAATGGGCTCCGAAAGGAGCCTTTTCATTTTAATCGCGCCAGACCTTCCCGTAACCAGAGATACAGCCTGTGTAGATCTGGCAATTCATCTTGGGCCGCGCAGCCTCCAGCAGTGCCGAGCTGAAATCCTCCGGCGGCTGTTCGCCGCGGCGCTCGGCGACCATTTCGCGCTTGAACGGGTATGCCAGGAGGTCAGCAAGCTCCAGGCCTGGAACTGCGTGCTCTTTCTTCTTGAGCTTGATCTTGGCGCTCGTGAGCACTTGCTGGAAGCGTTGCGGGGCATGGAACCGTGTGCCCTTACGGAGGGTGATCTCGAAGGCTTCCAGCAGTTCCTGGTCCTCGGTCCTACCTCGCGACTCCGCCATCACGGAAAACGCCCGAACGCGGGAAGAGCCGCAATTCGCCGGGGCAGTTCCACATTCCAAGCGGCAGCGAGGTATCCTATATCCATGCCTTCCCCTCCTCCTGTCTCCGGCTGGGCCGGCTCGGCCGCGCTCACCCTCGCTGCCGTGGCGGGGATCAGTCTCGCGGTAGTTTCTTATTCCGAGTATCGCTCCCTGCGCTCTGCGCGCGGGGAGGCGTTCCGGTGGCTGGAGCGCGCCGGGGTCACCCTCGACGCGGCGGCGCTCGGCCGCGAGCCGGACCCGGAGCGGGTGCGGCTGCGCGCCGCCCGCGCCGTGCTGGCCGCGGAGCTCGATCCCGCCCGGCATCAGGGGCTCCCCCCGCAGCGGGCGGCCCGCGAGAGCGCCGAGCGGATGGCCGACGCCGCCCACGCGGGCCGCGAGATCCTGGCCCGCCGCCCCGCCTCCTGGGAGGCGGCCCTGGTGACCGGGGCGGCCACCTACCTCGCCTGGTCGCGGGCCCGGGACCCGCGGCTGTTCACCGCCTACCGCCGCTGGGAGGCGCCGCTCGAGACGGCCCTCCGCCTGGCCCCCGCCCGGCGGGAGCCCACCCGGTTCCTCGCCGCCGCCTACCTGGAGACCTGGCCGGCCCTGTCGCCCCGCAAGCGGCAGGTCGCCCGCGCCCTCGTCGCCGAGGTGTTCCGCGATCCGGAGGACCTCGCCCGGCTGATCGGCCCCTGGCTCGACACGGCCGCCGACCGGCGCGAGGCCTTCTCCGTGCTGCCGGACGATCCGGCGGCGTGGAAGCGGGTGGCCGAGGCGTACGCCCGGCGCGGCGACCTCCAGGGGTTCGCGCAGGCGCGGAGCCGCGAGGAGGAGGCGCTGCTCGCGGCGCTGCGCCGCGACCTCCTGGGAGCGGACCGGCTGCGCGGCGAGGGCCGTCTGGCCGAAGCCCGGGCGCTCTACATCGCGGTGGCCAAGCGCGCGCGCCCGGAGGCGCGCTACCGCGACCTGCTCGAAGGGGCGCTGGAGCGCTGCCCGCCCGGCCCGGTGGACGGTGAGACCGCCGAGCGGCTGGAGCCGCACCTCGCGCGCGCCCTCGACCGCTGCCTGTTCGCCGGCTGCGAGATCCGGCCCGCCGCCCTCAAGCGCCTCTCCCGCTTCGTGCGCGACCCGGCGCCGCCCCAGGCGGCCCTGGCCGCCCTCTTCGCCGGCGATCTGCCGCGGGCCGACCTCTACGAGCGGCGGACGGAGGGGCTCGGTGCCGAGCCCTGGGCGGCCTACCTGATCGCCAAGGCCCGGGTGCTCGCCGACCGCGGCCGGGTGGACGAGGCCGCGGAGGCGCTCGCGCTGGTGCACCTCTCCTGGCAGCGGCGCCCCCTCTACTGGCAGGCGCGGGCCGAGGTGGCGCGGGCGGCCGGCGACGCCCGCGGCGCGGCGGACGCCGAGGCCCGGCTGGCGGACGCCGCCCGGCGCTCCTGGAGCGCCACCGACTGGACCTGGCACCGCAACGTCGCCCGGCTGGAGATGGTC
>DASWME010000328.1:0-13478 GCA_036399915.1 Thermoanaerobaculia bacterium | reverse complement strand
GGAGCTGGCGCAGGGCCCGGCCGCGGCTCGTGGGGCGCAGGCTGAGGTTGTCGAAGAAGACGACCAGGTTCCAGGCGTCCTCGGGAGCGGCCGGCGCCACCCCTGGGACCACCGCCGGCGCTGCCTCCTGAGTCCGGGGAGCGCCGCCGCCGGCCACCACCTCGAAGTGGGTGATCTCGACCGGCTTGCCGTCCTCCAGCACCTCGAAGTCCCGCTTCTCGAGGCCGCTCACCCGGCTGCCCTTCTTGTCGGTCGCATAGACCTCCACGTTGACGACGTTGACCTCCACCACTTCGCCAAAGCTCGGCGGGGCAGGGGCCGCAGGGGGCTTGGCCGCCAAGGCCGAGGCACCGACGAGCAGCAGCACCAGGACACAGGCAAACCGGGTTTTCACGTTCGGAGCCCCTCCCGAATGAGGATTGAACTTTTCTGAAGCGATCTGCTGCAAGAAGTAAACCATACATCTCCTAGAGAGGAGCCGGCGGTGGAACGTCCTCCGGAGCTGACGGCGCGATCTCTTCCTGGAGGCGGCGCTCCGCCGCACCGGCGGGCCGCCTCCCTCGCAACGGCAACAATATACTTGACCTAAACGCGGGTAGGACCTGAACGGAGAAGCAGGGAGGAGCCAACGATGGGAGGCCTTGAGCCCCTTGCCGCGGTGGCGGCCGCACGCCTCGCAGGCAAGGCCATCAATCGCGCGGACTTTCTCGAAGCGCAACGGCAGGCGGGTGGCCTGGAGCGGCTGCTCGCTCGCGGCGCGTGGGTCCATGACAGAGCAGCCGGGTCAAGGAACACGCCGCTCGCCGGCGCGGCCGGCTCCGATCGCTGGAAGCTCATTGCCCGCGTCTGCGAGGTCGAATGGGACGAGGGCCTCGGGGGGATAGAGCACCAGGCCCCGGGTTCCTACCACACGATCGCCCGGACCTTCAGCCTGATGTACGCGCTGCGCCGGGCCCGCGAAGCCGGCGATCGCCAGGCGGCCGCGGCCATCGCGAAAATCCTCCGGGCGCAGTGGGCCTTCGACGTCCTCAGCGCGCTACCGGTCCCGCGCCGGCAGGACCGGGTCGTGATCGGTGGCAAGAGGGTTGCCTCGAGCACGCCCGAGTGCGTCGATGGCCTCACCGTCGGTGCCGCCGGGCTGCGCTGGACTCTCCGCGAGCGCAGCCGGTGGACGTCTCCCAACGCTCACAGCGCCATGCTGGCCTGGGCGCTCGACGTCCCGCGGTTCACGCTCTCCGAGGGGAAGCAGGTAGGCCCGCTGGGCCCACTTCTCGGGGTCGGCAGCTACACCGACCCCACGCCTCCGAAACCTTGGGGGATCACCGCCGAGGAACGGAGGATCCTGAGACGGGTGCTTGCCGGCGACGTCACCGCGGCGCTTCTGGTCTCCTCCTGGATCAACGGGGTCAAGGGCCGGCGAGGCGAAGCTCCGCCGTGGAAGTGGACTCTCTTCCGAACCGACCTGATGGCGGGCTCGATCTACTGGGGCCCCTGGCCCAATGTGGCTGGGGGGAAACCGCCGCAGACGTACTCGGCGATCGACTGGAACGGGCTCTGGACGGGCTTGAAATGCTCGGACATCCCCAGAGGGCTCGACGAGTACGTTGTCGAGTGGGCCGGGTTCGGCTCGCCTGTGCGCGTCCACTGCCGCGGCCGCGGCTGGTCCGAGATCGAGGGTCCCTCCGGCGAGGTGCTCTGGGTGTTCACCTACGAGGGTGTGCCCCAGCAGGAAGGGGATCCAGGCGGCCTGATCGAGTCCAACGTGCAGCGAGAACCGCTGTCCCGCTGACAGCGGGCTCCGCCTGGTGCTGATCAGGCGTCGTAGATCGGGTCGTCCCCGCGCCGGATCACCTCGAGTCGGGCCCCTCGCAACGGCCACCAGAGCGCCGCCGTCAGGGGAAGTCCCAGCAGGGTCAACAGCAGGCTCCCCTCGGGACCGAAGGCGCCGCCGGTCCACGTCTCGTCCCCGGTGACGCCGACGGCCAGCAGGTGGAAGATCCGGACGCCGCTGACCGGCAGCGAGAGCAGGCAGCCGACCGCGAAGTTCCAGACGCCGTGGGCGATCGATGCGCTCCACAGGCTGCCGCTCCTCTCGACCAGGGCGGCCAGGACCATTCCGGCGAGCAGGACGTTGAAGAGGGCGACCGCCGAGACCGCGGGGTTGCCGGCGTGCAGCAGCGCGAACAGGATCGACGAGGCCAGGGCGGATACCCAGGGGCGCCAGCGCTCCTTCAGGACGCGGTAGATGTAGCCGCGGACGATCCACTCCTCGAGCCCGCCCTGGAGCAGGAAGCCGAGCAGCAGCAACGGGAGGAGGAAGCCCGGGGGCAGAGGCCACCAGCGGGGTCCGGCGACGAACTCACGGCTCAACCCTGCGTACCGGAGGTCGCCCCACGGCTGAGGGAAGGCCTCGATCAACGCCGTCCAGATCCCCACCAGGGCGAGCGCGCCCAGGGAGGCGGTCGCCAACTGGCGCAGGGCCGCGCGCCGGCCTCCCTCCGGCCAGCGGGCCCCGATGCTCGCCAGGTCCCTGCGATCGAGGAAGCGGAGGAAGAGGAAGGTGACGCCGATCGTGGGCAGCCAGGCGAGCGCGAGGCCCAGCAGGGAGATCTCGTCGGCGCTGCCCAGCCCTCCCTTGCCGAAGAAGCGGTCGTCCAGAAACGAGAGGAGGAGCGACAGCGGGAAGAGCACGGCGGCCGTGGCCAGTTGGCTGGCGATCAGATAGAGGACCGCCCGCCACAGCGGGTGCCGGTACCAGCGAGGGCGCCGGGGAGCCGGAAGGGCCGGCGGTGCTTCCAGGGGTGTTGGCTCCGGGGCCGCTGCAGGGAGAGGGGAGGGAGGGGTTTCCAGGAGCGTCTCCTTTTACGGACATTCTACGTGGTGATGGCACGGCAGTTGCTACCTAACGGGACGGGGAGAGAAAAAACCTCAACTAACAGCCAAAGGAGGATCGCAGATGATTAACCTCATTCTCATCCTGATCGTCGGTGGCCTCATCGGGTGGCTCGCCAGCATCGTCATGCGGACGAATGCTCAGCAGGGCGTCCTGCTCAACATCGTCGTCGGCATCGTCGGTGCTCTGCTCGCGGGCTTCCTGCTCGCTCCGCTGTTCGGGACGGGCAACATCACCCAGGGCGACTTCAGCCTGCCGGCTCTGCTGGTCTCGCTGCTGGGGTCGGTCATCCTGCTCGCCATCGTCAACCTGTTCCGGCGCGGCGCCGTGCGCTGAGCAGGCTTCCCAAAGCCTTCCCGGCCGCGGGGGTTCGGTTGCTGTCCGAGCCCCCGCTCAGCAGTATCAGAAGCAGACCCCCAGACGGCTGGACCCTCTCCCCCAACCGGTATGTACCGTCGCTAGCCTGGTCCGGGAGTCCTTTCCCTGTTTTACACGGGACTGGATGGGCCCCAGACAGGCGGCTCTATCAGCAAACCCGTTGATCCCGGGAATATATTCGCGTAGAGTAATGGGAGAATTTGCACGGAAGGAGGCTTCATGCAGCCGCGTCCCAAGATCCGGCGCTTTCCCCGCGTGCCGGCCGAGCACGCCGTCATGGTCCGTCTGCTGGGCGTCCGGCCTTTCGAGGAGTTCGCCCGCACCCGTGTCATCGGCCCGGGGGGGTGCATGTTCGTGAGCGAGGAGTCGCTCGGCTACGGGTCGCTGATGGAGCTGTCCATCGCGCTCCGCGGCCGCGTGGTGAAGACGGACAGCCGGGTCGTCTACGAGATCTGCAAGAGCTCCACGGAGCACCAGGTGGGGGTGGAGTTCCTGCGGATCAGCCCCGCGGACCGCGCCTTCATCGAGGCCCTGATCGCGCAGCGGAAGGACGCCGGCGGCGGTCCGTCGCTCAGCGGCCGTCCAAGCTGAGCTCCATGAAAGCGGTCCCCGGGACCGGGTTGTACCGATAGGGCGGGATGTCGCGGAACCCCAGGGAGCGGTAGAGCGCCCGCGCCCGCTCCATGGACGGAACGGTGTCCAGGCGCATGCGGGCGTACCCGATCCCCTGCGCCTCGGCGATGACGGCCTCGGCCAGAGCGCGGCCGGCGCCGGAGCCGCGAAAGCCGGGCCGCACGTAGAGCCGCTTCATCTCGCAGATCCCCTCGCCCAGGTCCCGCAGCGCGACGCACCCCGCGGTCCGGCCGTCGTGGACGGCGAGGAGCAGGCGCCCGCGGGGCGGGGCGTAGTCGCCGGGCAGGCCCGCCAGCTCCGCGGCGAAGTTCTGGAAGCCGAGGTCGAAGCCGAGCGAAGCGGCGTACTCCTCGAAGAGGGCGCGGGCCTCCCGCAGCTCGTCCGCGGTCCTGGCCTGCACGAGCTCGAGCATCGGCGCCCCCGTGAAGAGCTTGTATCATGGAAGCAGAGCGGGCCCGCTCCATGGCCCGGGAATCATGGACGAGCGGATCGAGAATCTCTTGCAGCGGGGCGCGGCTCTCCTGCGAGCCGCGGGGGCTCGGGAAGTCTATGTCTTCGGCTCCATGGCGTCCGGAAGGACGCACGAAGGCTCCGACGTGGATCTGGCAGTGGTAGGTCTGCCCCCCGAGAGCTTCTTCGCAACCATGGCCCGACTGGAGGATCTCTTCGAGCGGAGCATAGATTTGGTGGATCTGGACGACGCCACCCCGTTCACCACCCATCTCAAGACAAAGGGGCTCCTGCGGCGTGTGGCCTGAACTCAGAGGGCGGATCGCCGTTGAAGAGGCCCGACTTTGATACCTGCCACGGGCTGGGGCCTCTCCTGGGGCGCTGCCTTGAACATCGCCGGGCGGACGATCATCGTTTATCTCGTCATCCTCGTCGGTCTCCGGCTGGCGGGCAAGCGCGAGCTGGGGCAGATGACAGTCTTCGATCTGCTGGTGTTGATCCTGCTCGCCAACGCCGTGCAGAACGCCATGGTCGGCCCGGACACCTCGTTGCTCGGCGGTCTTCTGGCCGCGCTCATCCTCCTGATTCTGAACGTTCTGCTGAGGCGGGCGCGGGCGTACTGGCCGCGGCTGGGGCGGGTCCTCGAGGGGACGCCCACCGTGCTCGTCTTCCACGGCAAGGTCGTGGAGAAGAACCTCCGGCGTGAGGGCGTGGACGAGGAGCTCCTCGAGCAGGCGCTGCGCGAGCATGGGGTGGAGAAACTGGCCGATGTGGACCTCGCCGTGCTGGAGCTGGACGGCTCGATCAGCGTCGTGCCGGCCGGCAGCTCGCACAAGATGAAGAAGCCGCTGAAGTCCCTGCGACGCGCGTGAAGGCTGTTCTATGAGCCCTTGGCCCCGAACCCTCCCCGCAACGCGAAGACCATCCCGCCGAGACCGATCAGCATGAAAAGGAGGGGGACGAGACCGAAGGCGTACTCGGAGTTGAAGTCCCGGTTCATCACCGCCTCCGTGGGGTCCTCGGGGTTGACGTAGCAGGTGGTCCGCGTCAGCGGCGGCAGCCGCCGCACGATGCGCTCCTTGTCCGTGTAGCCGCCGGTCGATCCGCCCAGGAACTGGTACTGGCTGGACTTGTACTCCCGGCCGTTGAACGTGTAGGAGTAGAGGACGTCCACGCTGTAGGTGGGGCCGCTGTCGCTGTCGCTGCTGGGATGGGTGCGGACCTCGCTACGGACGATGGTGCACGGCGTGGCCTGCCAGGACTTCGCCTGCAGGACCTTCACGGCCGGCCGGAGGAAGAACAGGGAGAAGCCGGCCCCGGCCAAGAAGAACACCAGGAAGAAGGCCGTCATGCAGCCCTGGGGGCCGACCCGGCGGAACGCCCTGTCCACCCCGCCCCCGATCCGCTCGCCCGCCTGCCGCGGGTTCCAGAGGCTGTAGAGACCGATCGCTCCCACGGCGACGAAGAGCAGCGGCAACGGAAATGCGAGATAGACCCACAGGCTGGGACGCCGCAGCATGGCCGAGGACGGATCGTTCCAGTTGACATAGCAGACGGCGCGGGACCCCGCCGGGTAGCGGTCGGCGAGCCGGCGGGCTTCCGCGGGATCCGAGGAGCCGCTGTAGTCGAACCGGTAGGTGTCGTCGGTGTAGCGCCGGCCCTCGACCGAGTAGGTGTAGGCGACCTTGAAGCGGTAGGCCTCGCTGGAGCTGTCGGGGTTTTCCTCCACCTCGCTGTTGACGATGACGCATTCCGTCTCGTCCCACAGGTAGGTCCCGACCATGCCGAAGAAGCTGTAGATCATCAGCCCGGCGAACCAGAGCCCCATGGCGAGGAACGGGAGGAAGAAGAGGCTGCCGAGGACCTTCCCTACCGGACCCACCTTCTCCCTGGCGTCAGACCTCTTGCGTCTCAGCACGACCGTCTCTCCCAAACCGTGATGTCTGGCTATGGTAGCCCGAATTCAGGCGGCTGAGGGGGTGAGCGGCCTGCGGCCAGCCTTGCGCCGTCTTCCGCTCCGCGGAACGGACCAACTGTTCCGCGGAACGAGCGAACCGCTCCACAGAACGAACCTTCCGCTCCGCGGAGCGAGTCAACGATTCCGCGGAACGGACCAACTTTTCCTCGGCGCGAGCCTGCCGCTCCGCGGAGCGGGCTTCCATGGGACCGGAACGAGACTCCGTTTTACCGGAACGAGACGCCATTCGACCGGAACGAGACGCCGTTTTATGGGAACGACACTCCGTTTTACCGGCGCGAGGCTCCGTTTTACCTCAGCGGATCTCCATTTGACCGGAGCGGGACTCTGTTTGAGCGGAGCGGGCAAAGCGCTGACAGGAATCGGTGAGCCGCAGACGTCAATGGGCCTCGCCTGAGGGGGATCAGCGCTTCGGCAGCCCTCGTCCGGTCACCAGATAGGTGGCGAAGCTGCCCAGCCAGTGGCCGCCCTCGTAGTGCTCGCCGGTCACCGAGGCCAGGCCCGAGGCGCGGTGCGCGGCGGCCGCGGCCCGCAACGCCGGCAGGCGCGGATCGTTCGCCGGCAGCCCGGCGGCGATCCCCTCCAGCATCCAGGCGCGGGAGAGGTTGAGCCCGTCGAGGTGGGCGAGCTTGGGATCGGTCGGATCGGTGACCACGCCGGGCGCGAGCCAGTCGCCGCGGCCGTTGCGCGGCAGGTCCGGCAGGAACGTGGAGAGCCATTTCGCGTACGCCTCCGGCGGCAGGACGCGGCGGACGAGATCCGCCTCGCCCAGGCAGGGGGAGAGGAAGTCCTCGCCGGAGGGCTCGTAGCCGAGCGGGCAGTCCCTGTCCTTCAGATAGAGGTCGCGGATGCGCGACTCGAGGAGGGCGGCGGTCTCGCGGTCGCCCGCCTGGCGCGCCCAGTCGAGGATCAGGCCGAAGCCGAAGGCGGTCTGGTTGTGCTCGCCGATGCGGATCGGGTGGGTGAGCTTGGGCGCCCAGGTGCGGATGCGCTCGGCCGCGGCCCGGGCGAGCGGGTCGAGGACCGCGGCCCAGCGCTTCGCTTGCGGGTCGTCCCACTCGTGCAGCTCGGCGGCGAGCTGGAGCAGCCAGGCCAGGCCATAGGGACGCTCGAACGTCGCCCGCCCCGCGCCTTCGAGATAGCGCACCTCGGCCGCGAGGTTCTCCGCGGTCAGGCTGCGGTCGAGCGCTGTCCGCGCCCTGGCCGCGAACGGAGCCTCCGGGAACTGCCGGGCCAGCCGCGCCAGCAGCCAGTGCCCGTGCACGGCCGAGTGCCAGTCGTAGCAGCCGTAGAAGGCCGGCGTCAGCTCGCGCGGCGGCTTGACGTCGGCGTCGCCGTTGAGCACGTGGGCGATCTTATTCGGGTACTCCTTGTGGACGCAGGCCAAGGCCAGGTTGGCGAAGCGCTCGGCCGCGGCGGCGTCGAACCTGGACGCGGCGGTGGTGGGAGCGGCCTCTACCGGGAACGGCAGGACCGCGGCGAGGGCGAGCCAGAAGAGCGATCGGAAAGTCATGGTCCGGGATGATAGCGCCAGATCCGGGCGGGTTGCCCGTTGCGGCCTCACCCCTGGCCCACGGTACAGATCAGGGCAATCCGGACCGAGGAAGTCGGTATTCCTCGTGTGTCCTTCCTGTCCTTGCGGTCCTTGTGGTCCTTGATTCCTCGAGGTGAGACTGGCGGTACGTCTCATAGATGGCGTCCCGGATGGCGCCGTCGGAATTGCCCTGATCTGTATGGAGGGATTGAGAAGCGCCTTTGCACCTTCCGCCCCGGGGGGCGACCTTCGATTAGCCCGGGGCGGCCCACCCTCTTCTATACATCTTGGCCTCCGGACGGGGTCTGCCCTTCGAGGCCTCACCCCCTGGCCCCCTCTCCCTGACGGGTGAGGGGGAACGATTCCGAACCGACGAAATTCGTGTCCGGCCACACCGCCTGCTGAGGGTCCTCCCTCTCCCGTCAGGGAGAGGGAGGCAGAGGGTGAGGCTTCGAGGGCAGACCGCCCGTTGGGCAGGAACATCCCACGCAGGCCCTTCCCCTGGTGGCCAAGATGCGATATGCTGTAGCACCATGAACCCAGACCGCCTGAAGGCTGCGCGCTCGCGCCGGCGCCGGCTCGCCTGTGTCCTTCTCCTGATCGGGTGCCTCGGCGCCGCTCCCGCAACCGGACAGACGCCGGCGCTGCTGGTCGACGACCTGGTCACCGAGCCGGCCGGCGAGCCCTCCAACCCCTATCCAGCGGCGCAGCTCGGGGAGGTCGCCTATTTCACCGCCGACGACGGCCGCCACGGCGTCGAGATCTGGCGCACCGACGGCACGCCGGGGGGGACCGAGCTGCTGGCCGACCTCTGCCCGGGCTCCTGCAGCTTCTCCGGGTCGCCGATGGTGGTGGGAGATCAGCTCTTCGCCTTCGGCGATGTCGGCGCCGAGGCAGCGCTCTTCGTCAGCGACGGCACCGGCGCCGGCACCCGGCTGGTGCGCCGCTTCCCGGGCGCCTCGCCCCGGCCGCAGGGCGCCGCCGCTTTCGGCGGCCGGGCCTGGTTCGTCGTCGCCTACGGGCCGCCGTTCAGGACCGAGCTGTGGCAGAGCGACGGCACCCTGTCCGGGACCACTCCGCTGGCGCTGAGCTGCCCCGACGGCTGCGAGGTCTCGACGAATTTCCTCGTCGTGGCCGGCGGCGCTCTCTACTTTGTTGCCACCAGCCCCACCCGGGGACGCGAGCTCTGGCTGACGGACGGCACCGAGGCGGGGACGCGCCCGGCCATCCCCGACTGCTTCTTCGGCTGCGTCGAGGTCTACAGCGGCGCCGTCGTCGCCGGCGACCGCCTCTACTTCCTGGCCGACGACCACCGCCACGGCGTGGAGGTCTGGGTGGCCGGCGCCGACATTCCCACCCCGCGGATGGTGGCCGACCTCAACCCCGGCAGCGACAGCTCAGGCCCCACCCCGGGCGGCGCCATCGGCGGCGCCGCCTGGTTCTCGGCGGTGTCGACGCCGCAGGTGCGAAGCTGGTTCCGCTTCACCCCGGAAGGGGCGGTCTCCGCCGACGAGGTCCAGCCGCTGGGCCGGCAGCGCTCCCCCCTTTCCGTATGGGAAGCAGGGGGCCGCCTCTACTTCGTCCTCTACGACTACGACGGCGGGACGAGCCAGCTCTGGACCGTGCGCCCCGGCGTCGAGAGCGCCCGCCTGCTGCTGGGCGGCATCTGGTACGTCGCTCCGCTGGGAGAGGTGGGCAACCTCGCCCTGCTGCGGGTGACGACCGACGCCACCACGCGGCTCTACGCCAGCGACGGCACTCCGGAAGGCACCCAGAAGATCGGCGACTTCGTGCCCGCCTTCCAATCCAACGCTCACCACGCGCTGCTGCCGCCGGCCGGCGCCCTGGTCAGCCTCGACGACGGCGTCCACGGCTTTGAGCCCTGGGTCACCAACGGCACCACGGCCGGCACCCGCCCGCTCGGCGACCTGCGCAGCCGCGCCTCCGGCAACCCGCGGTCGCTCGCCGCCGCCGGCGACCGGCTGCTCTACCTGGCGGGCCCCGCCGCCACGCCGCGGCTCCTGCGGGCTGGAGGCAGTCCGCCAGCGACCGAGGAGATCCTTCTCGGCGGGTTCCTCTCCGACCTGACCAGCGCCGGCGGCAAGGGGTTCCTGTCCAGAGCGGTGGACCTGCCCGGCCAGGGGGTGAGCCAGAGGGTCGTCGCCGTCGATCCGGCGAGCGGCCGGGCCGAGATGGTCTACGACGGCGGGAGCCCCTTCAACCTGACGCCCTGGGGCGACCGGCTTGCCTTCAGCAACTTCGGCGGCGGCCAGCCGCTGTGGACGAGCGACGGCACCCTCGCCGGCACGCGCGAGGTGATCGACATCCACCCCGGGTGGTCGAACGAGTGCCCCATCCTCTGTGCACCAGGCTCGTGGCCCCGCTATCCGAGCGACCTCACGCCGGTGGGCCCCCTGCTCTTCTTCTTCGGCATCCCTCCGTCCCCCTCCGACGAGCAGCTCTACGCCACCGACGGCACTCTCGCCGGCACCCGGGCCCTCCTGGCGCCCTCCCCCAGCGAGGGCTATCGGGCGGTCGAGCAACTGACCCCCTTCGGCAGCCGGCTCGCCTTCCTCGAGCGCCGCGACCCGCGTCTCGTTTCGCCCGCTACCACTCTCTGGCTGAGCGACGGGACGGCGGCGGGGACGGCCGCGGCCTTCGCGCCCGCCGGCGAGCCGCGCCTGCTCGGCGCCATCGCCGGCAAGCTCGTCTACTCGCTGCGCGCCGCCGACGTCGACACCCTGTGGGCGACCGACGGCACGGCCGCCGGCAACCTGCGGCTGAGCGAGCTCGGCGGCGCCGCCCTCCGGCCGCGGGTGACCTCGTGGGACCGCGTGGGGCCCGCAAGGGACCGGCTCGAGCCGCCGCGGGTGGTCGGCGAGCGGCTCTTCTTCACCGTCGCCGACGACCTCGCGGGTGAGGAACCGTGGGTGACCGACGGCACGGCCGGCGGCACCGGCCGCGTCGCCGACCTGCTGCCCGGCCCCCAGGGCTCGCATCCCACCGGCCTGCGCGCCTACCGCGCCTGCGCGCTCTTCGCGGCGAGCGACGGCTCAAGCGGCTACGAGCTGTGGGCGAGCGACGGCGCCACCGCCTGGCTGGTCTCCGACGTGGCGGCCGACGGCGCCTCCTCGCCGGGCGAGATCTCGCCGGCCGGCGCCCACGTCTACTTTGCCGCCGACGACGGTCCCCATGGCCGCGAGCTGTTCGCGGTGCCGGCGGCGGCGCTCGACAGCCGCTGTGCCGCCGCGCCGCCGTCGACACCCCCGCCCCCCGCCGGCGACTGGCTGGCGAGCCCGCAGGTGCCAGGCTTCCGCATCAAAGTCCTCTTCGGCCAGGGGACGGCGGCGCGCAGCGGCAGCCTCGCTCCCTGCGTCGCCGGCACGCTCTGCGTCAACGCCGTGGGCAGCGAGCGGCGCGAGCTGCTGGTGCGGCTCGGCGCCGCGGCCGGCGGCCGGATCGCGGCCTCGGTAGTCAAGCTCGATCCCGCCGAGGCGCAGGTCTGGATCGAGCAGACCGCGACCGGCGAGCTGCGCTACTACCGCCTGGCCGAAACCCCGGCCGGGGACGACCGGCTGGCGGGCGTACGCGACCTGCCAGGCTTCCCCGCGAAGGCCGCCCTGGCCGCCGCCGCGTCCGCCGATAGGGTCGCCGTCGCGGCGGCGGGCGGCCGCGGCACCGGCGGCCGCTGGCTCACCCCGCGCAGCATCCCGGGTTTCCGCTTCCAGGTGCGGCTGCTCGACGGCGCCGGCCGCAGCCAGCCGGTGCGCGTCGAGGCGTGCATGCCCGGCGCGCTCTGCTTAGGCGCCGTCGGGGCGGGCCGGGCGGAGGTTTTCGTGCGGTTGCTCGACCAGGGGCCGCTCGGCCTCTGGCCGGCCCTCGCCCGGCTCACCACGGCGGGCGTCGAGCTGTGGATCCAGCAGCTCAAGACCGGCGTCACCCGCCGCTACCTGCTGCCCGCGGCCGCGCCCGACGCCGACGCCCTGGAGGGGCTGCTCGACCGCGAGGGCTTCCGCCGATAGCGGGCCGCGGCGGGGCATGGTCTCCCGTAGAGACGTCCGGGATGGTGGTTCAGGCGCTTGCATGCAATGGAACCGACCTGGGACGTCTCTAGGGATGGACCCGTCAGTCGTTGGAGAGATTGATCGTCAGAGAATACGTTTTGCGCACTGGGCTCCCCAATCCTCGTAGCCGGCCGGGCAGGTGCCCCAGCAGACCGGGCCGACGCCGTGGTAGCCCGAAGTGCAAGGTGTATAGCAGAGGCCGGCATCGTACTCTAGGCCGCCTTGGCAACGATCGGGCACGCTCCCGACACCGCGGGTTAGCGAGCTTGGGTCGATACGGCAGCTGCAGCCGTCGTTGGCATAGCCGGGAGGGCACACGGAGCAGCCGCGCGCGAAGGTCAGGCCACACTTGTCGTACCAGGGACAGTTGCTATTGTCCGCGGTGATGATGCTGCCACCACGCCAGCACATGGGACCCACGCCTGTGTAGCCTGGAGGGCAAAGGGGATAGCACAGGCCGGCGTCGTACTCGCGGCCGGGGCCGCAGTCCGTGGGCACGACTCCGACGCCGCGGCCGTAGGAAGGCTTGTTGATAATGTGCCATTCAGCATTGGTGGCCGGAGGTGTCTGCTGACCTAAGCCTGGTGTCTGCCCGGCGAAGAATCCCAGCACCGTACAGAGCAAAGCGAACCTTGGCAACATCGGGTTTGGCTTGAACTGAATCATGATTTCCTCCTTGCGAGACGTGAAGGTCGTCCCATTTATGAGCTGCGCGGGGATTCGCGTAGCGTTCGTTTGGAGTGGAAGAGCAGGAGCGATGCCAGATGTCCGGGGTTTACCGTTCCGATCAGTCTAAGTCGAGAAAATACAGAGATTTCAGATCGTCACGCACATCTTCGCCCCGGCCCTTTCAGGGCGAAAGCTATCGTTTCTGATCGTGCCCCCGTATCTTTTCAGATAGGATGGGTTATGCCTTGCTCTGCGGCTCGAAATCGAAGTTCCGTATCAACCGGTGCAGGTAGGTGGGATTGAGGTCGTGGACTGCCGACATGGGGCACGGTCCGCCGGTCTGGCGGACCGTGCTTGAAATGACTAGGTGGTGGGCTTACCTGACGGGTCGATGCTGGGTCCGGCCGTCTTGGCTGGCGCAGCACCCTCCTTGGTCAGATACCAGCAGCCAGTCACGCCGGTAAAAGTGCTTAAGATTCCCGCCGCCACGCTGCCGGCGACGTTGCCGGCGTAGATCGTCTTCGAACCGGTGACGTTGAAGTTGAAGATGATCTCGCCGCTGACCTCTACCCATTGCCCGGTATAGCCCCAACTGGGCATGCTCCAAGTGCCGTCGGGCTTGAAGGTCATGGCTGTCGTTGCGTAGTTGTCGGTGCAGCCAGCGTTATAATGAAGCGTCCAGTCTCCGGGCATCGCCATGAATACTCTCCTTTCTTATATGCCTGCTCCATGCAGGTAGACCTTTCTCTGACCGCTCGCTAGGAAACGGTAGCCTCAATTTCCACCGTAAGGTCGTTTTGACCGGCGATACCACCGCTCACCCCATGGACCTGAAGCAGCTTCCATGTGACGCGCACGTCCGGGTGCCCCCCGGCCTTA
>DASWME010000327.1:0-8563 GCA_036399915.1 Thermoanaerobaculia bacterium | reverse complement strand
CCTGGACCGCACCAGCCGCTTCCAGTACGACGACGTCCTGGAGTGCGCCCGGCGCGCCGGCATCGCCGTCTACGTGATCGGCATCGGCCTGCCCCGCGGCGACGCCTCCCAGCGCCTCTCGCGCCTCGCCGCCGAGACCGGGGGCCGGAGCTTCTTCCTCAAGGAGACGGGCGAGTTGGGGCAGGCCTACCAGGCCATCGAGACGGACCTGCGCTCGCGCTACCGGATCTCGTACCAGTCCTCCAACACCACCCCGAGCGACGCCTTCCGCGCCGTGCGGGTGGAAGTGGGGAAGCAGGGATTGGAGGCGCGGACGATCAGCGGGTACTACCCATAAAGGGTCTACGTCCCCACGTGCACCACTAGGTGCCGGGTCCCGGAGCGCCGGCGGTGCTCCCAGAGGTAGATGCCCTGCCAGGTGCCGAGCCCGAGGTCGCCGTCCAGGATGGGGATCGACAGCGAGGTCGCGGTCAGCGCCGCCTTGATGTGCGACGGCATGTCATCCGGCCCTTCGGCGGTGTGGGTGTAGAGGGGATCGCGCTCGGGCACCAGCCGGTCGAGCCAGCTCTCCAGGTCGCGGCGGGCCGAGGGATCGGCGTTCTCCTGAATCGTCAGGCTGGCGGAGGTATGCTGGAGGAAGGCGGTGCAGAGGCCCTCCCGGACTCTACTCTCGCGCACCACCTTCCGGATTTCGTCCGTGACCTCGTGGAGCCCCTGGCCGGGGGAGCGGATCGCAAGCCGCTTCACCATGGCGGGGTGCTGTGATCCGTCAAGATTCACGAGCCGCGGAGGGCCGGAATGCCGCCGATTGAGCCGCAGGCCGCCCCGCTCTCCGTCTCTTCGAGGGCCACTCTCCAGAGGATACCCACTGGAGATTGTCTCTGATCCTATGGAACTCTCCGATGGCGTCGTCCAGAGATCTCAGCGCCTCAGCTGTGGATTCCTGTTTTCTCGATGCTGCCACTGCCTTGCTACACCTCCGGCTATGTCCCCGAGCAAGAAACATACCTCAGCACTGACGAATAAGGACTTAGCGATCTCCTCTCCCTGACCTCATCCCTCTCCGATCTCCAGCTCCCGCTCCAGCCGCTCCCGGAACTCCCCGGGAGAGAGGAGGGTCCCCGGATCGTCCGGCGCGGGGAAGACGGCCACGCGCAGGCCGTCCTCCGCGAGGATGGGGAGGAGGTCGTCCAGCAGGTCGTCGAGGGAGACAGCCTCGGGGAGCGTGCCCTGCCAGGGCCCGTGGGCGCAGGCCGCGGCGAAGGCGGAGTGGGGCCAGAGGGGAAGGGCGTCCGTCTCCTTGGCCACCACCCAGCCGTCCAGGTCCTTGAGACCCCAGGCCTCCTCCCAGTCGGCCGTCAATTGAAAAAAGGAAACAGCGCGGTCCCCGGCGGGAAGCGCGAGGAACCGGCGGATCTCGTCCTCCTCGATCTCCCAGGTCATGTCTGGCGGTCGTTACGTTACGCCTTCTCCGCCTTGGCCTCGGCGGCGCCCACGGCAACCGGCTCGCCCTCCTCCTCCCGCGCCGCGGCCTTCGTATCAGCCGCCTTCAACTCGCCGAGAAGCCAGTCCGCGAGGATCTCGGTCTCCTCCTCGTCCAGCGCGATGCCGGCGCTGTCGCAGAGGCTCACCACGTTGCGGAAGAAGCAGGTGCCGAGCGCCAGTGGATTCTCCGGGCCGTTCTGGCCGAAGCGGTGGCCGCCGAAGGTGATGCCGCGCAGGATGAAGTTGACGCTGGCGCGGGCGATGGGCGAGCCCTCCTCGATGCAGCGGTCGCGCACCGCCTTGGAGGTGCGAGTGAGGAAGTAGCCGTGCTCGTTGACCTCCTCGGCAGTGAGGCGGAAGACCCGGCCGTAGTCGCCGCGGGTGAGATAGGGCGTGTCCGTGAGCTGGTGGACCCGGTAGGCCAGGGCATTGAGTGCGGGATCGCCCACCAGCTCCTCGGGCCGGCCGTCGATGGGGAGCTGGTGCCGGGAGGGATCGTAGATGTAGCCCGGCTTCAGGGCCGAGATGGCGAAGCCCGGGTTCTCGCGACCCTCCAGAAGGTCGCGGAAAGTCCCGGCGCCCGCCCAGCGCGTGGCGAGCACCTGCTCGCCGAACTTGCTGATCACCATCTGGGCCGCCCGCGCCATGGGCACCGCCGAGTCGGAGGACTCCACCACCGAGCGGACGTAGCCAAGGATCTCCTCGATCAGGCGGCTGCGGTCCACGGGAGTGAGAAAGCGGGGGACCGCCGCCGGCCGCCCGGGCTCCGGCGGCTCGGGCGCCTCCTCGCCTTCGGCCACGATCCCCACCCGCCAGGGGTCGCCGTCGATCATCGCCAGGTCGGGCCGCATCGAGACCACCGCCATCGTCATGTTGCGCAGGCTATTGAAGCCCAGCCAGTTGGTGCTGGCCGTGAACTCGGAGAACTCGCGGAAGATCGGCGGCAGCTCGGTGGCGACCAGCTCGCCGCTGGCACTCGCCCGCTCGTAGACCTTATCGGCGATGTGGCGCAGCAGCTCGCCCATGGCCGAGTTGCTGGGCCCGGCGGCGGCGCGCGTGGCCAGGCCCGGCGTCGCGCCGATGGCGTCCTCCAGGAAGGTGTCCTGGTCGATCAGCAGGTCGCAGGCCGCCTTGTAGGCCACCGAGGCGGGCCCGATCGCCAGAATGGCGCTGCGGCGGTCGTGCTTGGAGAGCCGCAGGAGCACGGGCGTAAAGTCGGCGTCGCCCGAGAGGAGGATGAACTCGTCGAAGCGGGTGGGGTGGCCCAGCGTGTCGAGGATGTCCATCACCATATGGATGTCCGCGCTGGTCTTGCCGCCGCTGGTGAGCGGCGGACAGTCCACCACCTCGAAGGCGGAGCGAGTGAAGTAAGGACGGAAGCGCCCGAACTGCGAGGGGTTGAGATAGCAGCGGCGGAAGAGGATCTTCCGTCCGCGCTGATCACCATCCTGGTGCGGCAGGTTGTCCTGCAGCCAGAGGAGCCACCGCGTGGGATCGGTGGCGAACTGCTCGGCCGCCGCCGGATCCTCGCGCTGGAGCCCCAGGTAGATGTTGTCGAAGTCGACGAAGAGAGCCGTCCTCACGTGAGTCGGGCTCGGGTTGGAATCCGGCATTCAAAGCCTCCAGAAGCGTTGTGAAATTACTGCGACACGCGCTTCGGCAGCGCCGGAGCGGCGCCCGTCAAAGATACCAGACAATGGAAGGTCAGGATTTCTTCCCCTCTCCCTCCGGGAGCGGGACCAGGGGTGAGGGCCCGGGGGGCAGGGGGTGAGGTTGTGCGGCGAGCGCGGCTGAATCCGCCGGCCCCTCCACCAACTCCCGGATGTCGTCCAGCCGCGCCTCGGCATCGGCCTCGCCGATCTCGATGAGCTTCTGCAGGAAGTCCGGCTGGAACATCACCATGCTGAGGAAGTCGTTGGTGTTGGTCTCGCGCGTCCCCAGGCTGCGGACGAGGTAGCGGAAGCTCGCGGGGAGGCGGGGCTCGTAATCCGAAGCGAGGAAGCCGAGGTCCTGGGAGGGACGCAAGACGCGGATGTCCACCTTCCGGAGGTGGCCCCGCTCTTCCGGGGGGAGCTTCGCGAGGAGCCGGTTGAGGCTCTTCAGGCGCCGGACGTCCTCGTCGAGCACGTCGAGGAAGATGGAGTCCACGAGATGGCCCAGGATTTGGGCCGGTGGAGGATACCCATGGCTCTTGGGCCGCTCGGCCTCGGCGAAGGTGGGCTCGTAATGGGGAGAGACGGCCAGGATGCGCGACGCCCCGAGGCGTAGGGCGGGAGCCAGGGGCGTCGAGAGGCGGACGCCGCCGTCGCCGTACCAGGCGTCTCCCAGGCGCACCGCCGGGAAGAACAGCGGCAGGGAGGCGGACGCCATGACGTGCTCCACGGTGAGCCGGGCTTGGACGCTGCGATACCGGGGCTGATCCCAGGGCTGGAAGTCCCGGGCTTGGACCCAGGTGACGGTCTGGCCGGTCGTATAGTTGAGGCCCGTCAGCGCGAAGGCTTTGAGCCGCCCCCGCTGCAGGTTCCGCTCGATGCCGATGATCTCGCCGTCCACGGTGGCGGCGGCGCGCTGGATCGTCTCGTAGAGCGGCCGGGTGTCGACGAGCCCGCGGACTGCCGGCGCGATGGCCACGCTGCCGGAGGCGAGCCGGGTGGCCCAGCGGGTGAAGTGGCGCGCCAGGGACGCTGTGTCCACGCGGAAGATGTCCTCGACCCGGAGCCCGGCCCAGAAGTGGCACAGCTCGGCGGTCGCCTCGGCGGGGGAGCCGGGATGCGCGGCCACGAAGGCGGCGTTGATCGCTCCGGCCGAGACGCCGGTGACGATGGAGAAGCGCAGTCCGGGGAGGTTGCGCGCGAGGCAACGGAGCACGCCCGTCTGGTACGCTCCGCGCGCGCCGCCGCCGGAGAGGACCAGGGCGAGATCGCCCTGGGCGGCTGGCGCGCCCCCGTCCCCATCTCTGGCCGGGGCGCCGGGACCCATGGCATGATCGCTGCCGCTCGTCTCGGGCATGCCTCCACTCTACGGGAGGAAGGAGAAAATGAAAACCGTCCTCAGACTGCTGGGGGTTCTCGTCGTCCTCGTCCTGCTCGGCCTTCTCTTCATCTTCTCGGGGGTCTACGACGTGGCGGCCAACAGCCCGGACACCGGGCTGGTCCAGTGGGTGCTCTCGACCACGCAGGCGCGCTCGGTCCACCGGGCCTATGAGGCTCTCGAAGGCAAGGTCCGCGTCCCCAATCTGGACGACCCGAAGCTGATCCAGGCCGGCCTCGTCCACTACCACGAGATGTGCGTCACCTGCCACGGCGCCCCTGGGGTCAAGATCTCGGAGATCGGGCAGGGGCTCAACCCGACTCCTCCCGAGCTGGCTTCCGAGGGGGCCGACGAGCCGCTGGAGACCTACTGGATCGTCAAGAACGGCATCAAGATGACGGGCATGCCCTCCTTCGGCGTGACCCATACGGACGAGGAGATCTGGGCGATCGTGGCCTTCTTGAACCGCATGCCGAAGCTCTCGTCCCAGGAGTACCAGGCCATGGCCCGCCAGGCCGGCCTTGGGCAGCCCGGAGAGGAGCCGGGCGGCACCCCCGGCCAAGCGCAGCCCAGCGGCGGGCACCACCACACGCACCCGCCGGGGACGCCCCCGCACAGGGATTGACCAATCGGATAGACTCTCCGCCGCCATGGAGCTGGGGGAGCTGGAGCTCACGCGGGTCAGCGACGGCGGCTTCCGCCTGGACGGCGGGGCCATGTTCGGCGTCGTGCCGCGCGTGTTGTGGGAGAAGGGCTCGCCGCCGGACGAGCAGAACCGCATCCGCATGGGCACCAACTGCCTGCTGGTGGCGCGGGGGAGCGACCTCCTGCTGATCGACACCGGCATCGGCGACAAGCACGACGCGAAGTTTCGCGAGACGTACGCCATGGACCCCGACGCCGTGCGGCTGCCGGAGTCGATCCGGCGGGCCGGCTACGAGCTGGGGGACGTGACCCACGTGCTGCTCTCCCACCTCCATTTCGACCACTGCGGCTGGAACACCCGCGAGTCCGGCGGCCAGATCGTGCCCACCTTCCCCAAGGCGTGCTACTGGCTGCAGCGGGGGGAGGTGGAGCACGCCCGCCTGCCCAACGAGCGGGACCGCGGGAGCTACTTCCCCGACAACTGGGAGCCGCTCTTCGAGGCCGGCGTCGTGGAGCTGTTCGGCGACGAGGCGGAGCCGTTCCCCGGCGTGAAGGCGGTCCGGGTCCCCGGGCACAACGCGAACATGTGCATCGTTGTGATGGATGGGGGCGACGGCGCCCAGGCGGTCTACTGGGCCGACCTGGTCCCCCGGGCGTCGCACGTCCCCTATGCGTGGATCATGAGCTACGACTTGTATCCATTGACGACGCTCGAAAACAAGAAGATCTGGCTGCCCCGGGCGGCGGAGGGGAATTGGCTGTGCGCCTTCGAGCACGACCCCGATATGCCGTTCGGACGGCTGGTGGAGGAGAAGCCCGGCCGCTACCGGGCGGTTCCGGTCGAGGTCCCCGAGGCCCAGTCCGCGCGGACTTGATCCCTTTCCCAGACCCCAAGACCTCAAGACCTTCCCTGGAGATCCGATGGCGCGAGAACAGTTCGACCTGATCATCATCGGCAGCGGCCCGGGCGGCTACGTCGCCGGCATCCGGGCGGGGCAGCTCGGCCTCAAGGCGGCGGTCGTGGAGAAGGATCCCAAGCTCGGGGGCACCTGCACGCTCCGCGGTTGCATTCCCACCAAGGCGCTGCTGTACACGGCGGAGGTGCTGGACGAGATCCGCGACGCCGCCGGTCTGGGTATCCAGGTGGGGGAGCCGGCGCTGGACGTGGCCAAGGCCCAGGAACGCAAGCAGAAGGTCGTGGACGCCAACTCCAGGGGCATCGAGTTCCTGCTCAAGAAGAACAAGGTGGCGCGCATTCAGGGCTTCGGCCGCCTCACCGGCGCGAACGAGGTGGAGGTCGAGGGCCAGGACGGCAAGCAGACCTACGGCGCGAAGTCCATCATCATCGCCACCGGCTCGGTGCCGCGGGACATCCCCATCGCGCCGACCGACGGCGAGCGCATCCTCAACTCGGACCACATCCTGGAGCTCAAGCAGGTCCCAGGCTCGCTGGCGGTGCTGGGAGCCGGCGCGGTCGGCACCGAGTTCGCCTCGATCTACACGTCGTTCGGCACCAAGGTGACCCTGATCGAGATGCTCCCCCGCGTCCTGCCGATCGAGGACGAGGAGGTCTCGGCCGAGCTGCAGAAGGCGCTGCGCAAGCGTGGCATCGAGGTCATGACTGGCACCAAGCTCCAGAGCGCCGAGCGCACCGAGGGCGGGGTCCGCCTGCGGCTCGAGGGCGGCAAGAAAGACACCGTCGACGCCGAGATGCTGCTGGTTGCCATCGGCCGCAAGCCGGTCACCGAGAACATCGGCCTCGAGGCGCTGGGGATCGAGCTGGAGCGCGGCTACGTCAAGGTCAACGAGCTCATGCAGACGGCGGTGCCGCACATCTATGCCATCGGCGACGTGGTCAACACCCCCTGGCTGGCGCACGTGGCCTCGGCCGAGGGCATCCTCGCCGTCGAGCACATGGCGGGGCAGCCGGTGCGGCCCATCAATTACGACCGCGTCCCCTCCTGCACCTACTGCGACCCCGAGGTGGCGAGCGTCGGCTTGACCGAGGCCAGGGCGCGCGAGCGGGGCTACGATGTGCAGGTGGGCAAGTTCCCCCTCTCGGCCCTGGGGAAGGCGAGGATCCTGGGCCGGACCGAGGGGTTCGTCAAGGTCGTGCGGGAGAAGAAGTACGACGAGCTGCTCGGCGTCCACATGGTCGGCGCCCACGCCACGGACCTGATCGCCGAAGCCTGCGTGGCGCTCCAGATGGAGGGCACGGACGAGGAGCTGTTCCGGACCATGCACGCCCACCCGACGCTCTCGGAGGCGGTCATGGAAGCCGCGCACGCCGCGCACGGTCAGCCGCTCCATATCTAGATGTCTATGGCAAAGATGGGGAAGGGCTGGGGGCCCCTTCACCCCCAGGTGGTGGAGACCGAGCGGCTGGCGAAGACCGACCTACCGCGGGAGCGCCAGCTCGAGCTCTACCACTACATGAAGCTCAACCGCATGGTCGAGGACCGGCTGGGCATCCTCTACCGGCAGGGCAAGGTGGTGGGCGGCCTCTACTCCAGCCGCGGCCAGGAGGCGACCTCGGTGGGGAGCGCCTATGCGCTTACAGCCCAGGACGTCATGGGGCCGCTCATCCGCAACTTGGGCTCGATGCTTGTGCGCGGGGTCAAGCCGCGCGAGGTCATGATGCAGTACATGGCCAAGAGCGACAGCCCCACGGGCGGCAAGGACGCCAACACCCACTTCGGCGACCTCAAACGCGGCCTGGTGGCCCCGATCTCCATGCTGGGCGCCCTGATCCCGGTGATGGCCGGCGTGGCCCTGGCCGGCAAGATGCAGGGTCGGGACTTGGTGGCCCTCACCTACATCGGCGACGGCGGCACCTCGACCGGCGACTTCCACGAGGGGCTGAACCTCGCCGCCGTGCTCCACGTGCCGTTCGTCCTGATCGCCGAGAACAACGGCTGGGCCTACTCGACACCGACCTCGCGGCAGATGCGGATCAAGAACATCGCCACCCGCGCCGCCGCCTACGGCATCCCCGGCGAGGTCGTGGATGGCAACGACGTGCTGGCGGTCTACGAGGCCACCAAGCGCGCCGTCGAGCGGGCCCGCGCCGGCGGCGGCCCCAGCCTGATCGAGGCCAAGACCTTCCGCATGAAGGGTCACGCTGAGCACGACGACGCCGGCTACGTGCCCAAGCACCTGTTCGAGGAGTGGCGGGAGAAGGACCCCATCGCCCGCTTCGAGCGCCACCTGCTCGGCAACGGCCTCGCCAGCGAGGAGGAGCTGCAGGGGATCACGGCGAAGATCGACGCCCAGCTCAACGAGGAGGTGGACTTCGCCCTGGCGTCCCCCATGCCGCCGCCGGAACGGGCGTTCGAAGGGGTCTACGAGCCGGCGGATGACCTCGGAACGGGAGTATCCCTCTGATGGCGGCCGTCACCTACCT
>DASWME010000326.1:0-6312 GCA_036399915.1 Thermoanaerobaculia bacterium | reverse complement strand
GTCAAGGGCACCATCGTGGGCCGCGTGAAGGGCGGGCTCTCCGTCGATATCGGCGTGAAGGCCTTCCTGCCGGGCTCCCAGGTGGACATCCGCCCCGTGCGGAACCTGGACCAGTACATCGCCAAAGAGTTCGAGTTCAAGGTCATCAGCCTGGACCGCCGGCGCAACAACATCGTCCTGTCGCGTAAGGCGGTGCTCGAGACCGAGCTGGTGAAGAAGAAGGCCGAGACGCTGAAGAAGCTGGAGGAGGGGGCGCGCCTCAAGGGCACGGTGAAGAACATCACCGACTACGGCGTGTTCATCGACCTCGGCGGCATCGACGGCCTGCTGCACATCACCGACATCTCCTGGGGGCGGGTCAACCATCCCTCGGAGCACTTCACGGTGGGCGACGAGGTCGAGGTGGTGGTCCTCAAGTTCGACCCCGAGACCGAGCGCGTCTCTTTAGGTTACAAGCAGCGGACGGAGGACCCCTGGACGCTGGTCGACAAGAAGTACCCGATCGGCTCGCGCGTCCACGGCCGGGTGGTCTCCATCGTCGACTACGGCGCCTTCGTGGAAATCGAGGAGGGGGTCGAGGGCCTCATCCATGTCAGCGAGATGTCGTGGACCAAGAAGGTGGTCAACCCGGCCAAGATCCTGGAGGTGGGCGACGAGGTGGAGGCGATCGTCTCCGAGCTCGACATGGAGCAGCGGCGCATCAGTTTGTCGCTGCGGCAGACCGAGCGCAACCCGTGGGAGGAGCTGGCCGACACCCACCCCGAGGGGAGCGTCATCGAGGGCAAGGTCCGCAACCTGACGGAGTTCGGCGCCTTCGTCGAGATCACCGACGGCATCGACGGCTTGATCCACGTCTCCGACATGAGCTGGACCAAGCGGGTCAAGCATCCGAGCGAGGTGCTCAAGAAGGGGGACGTAGTCAAGGCGCGCATCACCAACATCGACGTCGAGAACCAGCGCGTCTCACTCTCGATCAAGGAATTCATGCCCAACGAGTGGGAGGACTTCGCCGGCAGGCACAAGCCCGGCGACGTGCTTGAGGGCCGGGTGGTCAACGTGACCGACTTCGGCCTGTTCATCGACATCTACAACGGCCTCGAGGGTCTCGCCCACGTCAGCGAGATCGACGTGCCGCCCGGCGCGAAGCTCGAGGACCACTTCAAGGTCGGCGACTGGGTGCGCACCCGCATTCTGCGCATCGAGGAGGACGAGAAGAAGGTCGGCCTCTCGATGCGCGGTGTGCCGCAGCCGACGGAGGAGGAGATCGCGGAGCTGCAGACCGGGGAGGCGAAGGGCGGGGAGGAGGAAGGCCGCGGCAAGAAGCGCGAGTCCAAGGAAGCCGAAGGAGACGAGGAGTAGGTCTTGGGACCCGGAACGGCGGGCGCTCCTGAGCAGGGAAGCGCCCGCCGGCGCCATAGAGAGAAAAGGGGTGGGAGATGACGGAGCCCTTGAAAGACGGGATGACCAAGGCCGAGCTGGTCGAGGAGGTCGCCCGCACCACTCAACTCACCAAGAAGCACGCCGAGATCATCGTCAACACGGTGTTCGACAGCATCGTCCACTCGCTCAAGGATGGGGAGAAGATCGAGTTGCGGGGGTTCGGCAGCTTCCGCATCCGCCATCGCGGAGCGCGCACCGGGCGCAATCCCAAGACCGGCGACAAGGTGAAGGTTCCGCCCAAGCGGATCCCCTACTTCAAGCCGGGCAAGGAGCTGAGGGAGCTGCTCAACGACGAGTGCTGAACGACTTGGCGCCCTCGCCGGCGCCCTGGGTCCGCGCTCCCCCGGCGATCCGATGCAACAGCTCTTCACTCCCTGGAGGTACGTGTACATCACCGCGAATTCGGCGGACTCCGAGTGCTTCTTCTGTGTCGCGGCGCGCTGCCCGTCCGATCCGGACGGGCTGGTGGTTCACACCGCCCGGCACCACCTGGTGATGCTCAACCTCCATCCGTACTCGAACGGCCACCTCATGGTGGCGCCCCTGGAGCACCTCGCCTCGCCGCAGGAGAGCGGGCCGGACGCCCAGGCCGAGTTCTGGCCGCTGGTGCTCAAGTGCCAGGGGGTTTTAGCCGAGGCCTACGCGCCCCACGGCTTCAACCTGGGGATGAACATCGGCTCGCCGGCGGGTGCCGGGGTGCCAGGGCACTTCCATTTCCACATCGTCCCGCGGTGGACAGGGGACACCAACTTCATGACCGTCCTGGCGCAGGTCCGGCTCATTCCCGAGGACCTGCGCCAGTCGCGCGAGCGCCTGCGGGCGCTCTTCGCCCGAGAGGAGGATTGATTGGCCGAAACCGGCAATCTGCCGCCGGCGGTGGCCCGCCCCCAGGGGAACCCGGTGGTGGCGGCGCTCTCGGCCTGGCTGCTTCCGGGCCTGGGCCACTTCTACCTGAAGCGGCGCCTGCGCGGGCTCGCCTTCTTTGCGCTGGTGATCGTCTCGATGCTGATCGGCGTCCGGCTGGAGGGCAACCTCTACCAGGTGGTCCCGGGCCAGCCGCTCACCATCCTGGCGACGCTGGGCTCGATGGGCATGGGCTTCCCCTACTTCGTGCTCCGCTACTGGCTCCACTACCAGGGCAATGTGATGGGAGCGGGGTACGAGTACGGCACCGCCTTCCTGCTGACGGCCGGGCTGATGAACCTCCTGCTGGTGCTCGACGCCCTGGACATCGTCCGCGGAAAGAAGGAGTGAGGGCGGGCCATGCTGAGCCATTTTCTGCTGATGGTGCTGTACGCGCTGCTGGTGAGCCTGTTCTTCACCCTCCTCTGGCGCCGCGGGCGCAGGGAACAGGTCAAGCTGTTCCTCCAGATCTTCCTCGGGATGGTGGGGGGCGGCCTGCTGGTGGCCTGGCTGATGTACCCGTTCCCGCCGGGGCCGCCGGCTCCCATCCCGTGACATCGGACCGGTTCGGAGCGACGTAAACTGGCATGGCCGTCAATCCCTGCGAGCTGCTGGTCGTCGCCGGCGAGGCCTCGGGGGACCTGCACGGCTCGCGGCTGATCTCCGAGCTGCGCCGCCGGGTGCCCGAGCTGACCACGTTCGGGCTGGGCGGCGACGAGATGCAGGCGGCCGGTCTCCAGGCCGTGGCCCACAGCTCCGAGATCTCCGTCGTCGGCCTCACGGAGGTGCTCAAGGTGCTCCCACGGGCTCGCGAAGTCTTCGCCGACCTGCTCAGGGAGGTGGACCGCCGGCGTCCGGCCCTCGCCGTGCTCATCGACTTCCCGGAGTTCAACCTCCGGCTGGCGAAGGAGCTGAAAGGACGGGGGCTCGAGGTGGTCTACTACATCAGCCCCCAGGTGTGGGCCTGGCGCCGCCGGCGGGTCAAGACCATCGCCCGGCTGGTGGACCGCATGCTCGTCCTCTTCCCGTTCGAGACCGATTTCTACCGCGGTCACAACGTCGACGTGGTCCACGTCGGGCATCCGCTGGTAGACGAGGTGCCGGCGCTGCCCCAGGCGTGGGACCGCGGCGAGCCCGACGGGCCCTACCGCCTGGCGCTCCTGCCCGGCTCGCGGGTGAGCGAGGTCGAGGCCCTGCTGCCTGTCCTGCTCGAGGCGGTGCGCCGGCTCGCCTCCGAGCTTCCCATCGAAGCCCGTATCATCCGGGCGCCGACGATCGCGAGCGAGTTCCTGGAGGAGCACGTCGACTTCTCCGGGCTGCCGGTCGAGATCGTCTCCGGGGACCGCTTCGCCGCCGTCGCCGACTCCCACTTGGCCCTGTGCGCTTCGGGCACGGCGACGCTGGAGGTGGGGCTGCTCGGCACGCCCATGGTCATGGTCTACCGGCTGGCGAGCTGGACCTACGCCCTCGGAAAGCTCCTGGTGCGCCTGCCCGACGTGAGCCTGGTCAACCTGGTGCTGGGCAAGCGGGTGGTGCCCGAGCTGATCCAGGCCGACGCCAGCCCGGAGCGCGTCGCAGCCGAGGCCGCGCGGCTGCTCACCAGCGCAGAGGCGAGGCACGAGATGCAGACTGCCCTCGGCGAGCTGCGCGGGCGGCTGGGAGAAGGAGGAGCGAGCGGCCGGGCGGCGGCGGAGGTCGCGGCCATGCTCACGGAGGTGTCGCGGAATTGAAGTTCAGGATGTCTTCCTTCCTCTGGCGCTACCTGCGCGGCTACACCGGCTGGGCCCTGCTGGCCGCCGCCGGCATCCTCGTCTACGCGGCGGCGACGGCGGGCGCCGCGGCCCTCATCAAGCCGATCTTCGGTGAGGTCCTCCTCGCGGGCGAGGGCGTCCCGGGGCCGCTCGGCGGGATCACGGCGGCTGCGTCGGATCCTCGTCTGGAGAAGCGGCCGCAACCGGGGGTGATCGCGGACCTGAAGAAGCGGCTCGACCTCTCTCGGCAGCTCGACCGGAGCTACCAGTCCCTCAAGCGCCGGCTGGGAATCAACCGCGACAACGTGGTCTACTTCCTGCCCGCCCTCTTCGTGCTCATCTTCCTCCTACGCTCCTTGGCCGACTTCCTCTCCGGCTACGCCTTCCAGCACATCGGCCTGGGGGTGACGACCGACATCCGCAACGACCTTTACCGGCACATCCTGGAGCAGTCGAGCCGCTTCCATGCCGAGCACCCTTCGGGGGAGCTGGTGGCCCGCGTCATCAACGACGTGGCGCTGATGCAGAGCGCCGTCTCCAACCGGCTGCTGGACCTATTCCAGCAGTCCTTCACCCTGGTCGCCCTCCTCGCCCTGCTGCTCTCTACCCACTTCCGATTGGCGCTGATCTCGCTCGTCCTCGCGCCGGCGCTGCTCGTCCCGATCGTGCGCTTCGGCAGGGGAATGCGCCGCACCACCCATCGTAGCCAGGAGCGAATGGCCGACCTCGCCAGCCTGATGACCGAGGGGGTGCGGGGCCACCGGGTGGTGAAGGCGTTCGGCATGGAAGGGTTCGAGTACAACCGGTTCCGCGAGGCCACCCGCCGGCACCTGCGGGTGAACCTCTGGGCGCAGATGCTGGCCCACGCCTCCGGCCCGGTGGTCGAGTCGCTGGCCGTGGTGGGCGCCGCCGGACTGCTGGTCTACGCGGGCAAGGCGATCCGCGCGGGGGAGCTCTCCGCGCCCGAGCTGGTGCAGTTCCTCACCACGCTGCTGATGATCTACGACCCTGTCCGCAAACTGAACAAGGTCAACCTGGTCCTCCAGGAAGCCATGGCCTCGGGCCAGCGGGTATCGCGTCTGATGGAGATCCCTAACGACATCCAGGAGCGTCCTGGCGCTCGCAGCGTCGAGACCGTGCGCGAGGGGATCGCCTACGAGCGGGTCTGCTTCTCCTACGAGACCCACCCGGTGCTGCACGACGTCTCGCTCCAGATCCGCGCCGGCGAGATCGTGGCCCTGGTGGGGCCCTCCGGGGCGGGCAAGTCGACCCTGGTCAACCTGCTGCCGCGCTTCTTCGATCCCAGCGCGGGACGGCTGACCATCGACGGCGTGGACATCCGCGACCTCAAGCTCAAGAGCCTGCGGTCGCTGATCGGCATTGTCACTCAGGACACGGTGCTGTTCAACGACACGGTGCGCAACAACATCGCCTACGGACGCAGCGACCTGCCGCTCGACCAGGTGCGGGAAGCCGCGGCGGCGGCCTACGCGGACGAGTTCATCATGGAGCTGCCGAAAGGCTATGACGCGGTGATCGGCGAGTCCGGCCTGCGCCTGTCAGGGGGGCAGCGGCAACGGCTGGCGATCGCCCGCGCCCTGCTGAAGAACGCCCCCATCCTGATCCTCGACGAGGCAACCTCGCAGCTCGACAGCCAGTCGGAGGCACTGGTGCAGAAGGCCCTCTACAACCTCATGCAGGGCCGCACGACGCTGGTGATCGCCCACCGCCTGTCGACGGTGACCCGGGCGGATCGCATCGTGGTTGTGGAGAACGGACGGATCGTCGAGGAGGGCTCCCACCGCGAGTTGCTGGCCCTCGGGGGATCGTACAAACGGTTGTTCGACCTCCAGTTCCGGGTGTGAGCCCTCAGACCGAGGTCGTGTCGTTCCTCGCGGCATGGTTCATCCGGGCCCTGCGGATCACCGTCCGGCTGCGGCACCATGGGGACGATCGGCTGCGGGAGTGGGAGCGGCGGGGCGAGCATTTCATCCTCGCCTTCTGGCACCGGCATCTGCTGCTGATGCCCTACGCCTATCGGGGCCGGCGGATCTCGGTGCTGGTCAGCCAGAGCAAGGACGGCGAGCTGATCGCGCGCACGGTCGCCCGGCTGGGGATCGACTCCAGCCGGGGGTCCAGCAGCCGGGGAGGGATCGCGGGGGTGAGGACGCTGCTGCGCAAGGCCGCCGATGGCTGGGACATCGCCTTCACGCCCGAC